>JAFQQR010000009.1 GCA_017410505.1 Clostridia bacterium
CAATGGCAATTATACCTTTTGCTTTTTTTACTCCAAATCCTACATTAATATGTACTAATGGAATACCTTTTATTTTCGTTTTACTTTTATATTCATATTCCATTCTAATTTTTCCATTATATTTTTGTGTAGTGTTTTTATAAATTTCATTCCCTGTCAATTCATCTATGCTAATTTTAAATATTCTGGATAATTCAATTAGCTTTTCCATTTCTGGTGTAGTTTCACCTAATTCCCATTTTGAAACAGTTTGCCTAGCAACATTTAATTTTGATCCTAGTTCTTCTTGTGAAAGTCCATTTTTCTTTCTTAATTCAATTAATTTTTCATTAAAATTCATCTTTTCAATTCCTCTCATATTAAAATAATAAGATATATCTTAATTTTATTTTAATATTTTTTCGCACTCAAATCTACCATTTGTAACTGGAAATTTGACACTTAAACTTAACATTTAATTTATTACTTAGGTTATAATACTAATGTTTTCAATATTACATACTTTTAATTCATTAAAAAGTCAAATATATTCATTCCAGCACTTGTTCCTGTTTTATATAGTTCAGTGTATCCACATTTAGTACAACTAATTGTAATAAATTTTTTATTTTGAACATCAAATATTTTTGCAAAATCCCCTCCTGTTGCTTGAAATTGATCTTTCTCATATTCTTCGTTTTCACATTTAGGACACTTCCATTTTTCCATAATTATTTAATCTCCTTTACCCTTTCAATAAATTTATTAATGTTTTCATTCATTATTTTTATTTCTTTATTTCTGTCTATATTCTTACTAACCAATTTTACTATAAATTTATCAAAACCTTTTTGTTTTTCTAAATTCATTTCTCCCCCCAATGTGTCATAGGTAATAGCCTTATCAAGTAGTTCTTTAGGAAAGTTTTGCTCATAATACTGTTTCCAGTTTTCATTAAATCCACAACATATAAAATAAGCAACTTTCTTATTTTTAAGTAATTCAAAATTTTTAGATATAAAATCTTTTACTCTTTTATCTATCATTCCCATCCTTATAGGTGAACCAATTATAATTAAATCATATTTATCAATATCTTCATTTTGAGCTGCTATCAAATTAATTATAGTTACATCTTTTAAGTTTTGTCCTAATATTCCAGCACACCTTTCTGTTGTTCCTGTTCTACTTGCATAAACAATTAATATTCTCATTTCTTTCTCCTTGTATTTTTTATTCAATTACATCTGATTTTTTTGGCATAACAATTGCTGCAATAATATATGCAATTATTCCACTACCGGCACAAGCTGTAAATAAAATCCAAGCAAGTCTTACAAGTGTTGGATCAATGTCAAAATATTCTGCAATTCCTCCGCATACTCCTTCTAATTGTTTTCCTTGTTCTATTTTATACAACCTTTTTTTCATAGTATTTTCCTCCTTCTATTGTTCTCTATTAAAAATAGTCCCTACAATTCCGCACATAATTCCACCTATTGGATATACAATCCAGTTAATATACCACATATTATATATAAGTCCAGATATTAAAAATAATATTGTTGCAATTAACATTATCACACCACTTATTTTTCCTACCTTACTATTTTCTTTTTTATATTCTTCTGAATTTTCTTTATTATATTTTTCAATATCATATTTATCCTTTTGAATTCCAAAATATACTATAATTGGTACTGCTATTGTTACAAAAGCCATAAGTATTACTACTGGAATTGTGCTTTCTTCATCCACTAATTTCATACCAGAAACAAAAATTAATAGAATTGTTCCTAATAGTATTAATGCTACACTTCCTGCTAATGATTTTTGAAATTTCGAGTTGAATTTTTCATTTTCTTCTTCACTATATATATTTGCAAGTTTCGGATTTTTCTTAATAAATTCTTCCCTTTGCATGCCTAATATAATAAATATTGGCACTGCAATTAAAACACATAATAGTAATATAACAACACCCATAATTTCATTTTTTTCTTTTAATTCTTCTGTTCCTGGTAATCCTGAAAAATATAACAGAATTGTTGTTCCTAATAATATAATACCTATTGCTAATGCGATACCTTTACTAAATTTACTCATTAGTTTTTCATAACTTTTCTTTTCGCCATTAACATCTGCTGAAAATTTACCTTTAATAATTTCATCCATACTACAATCAAATATTTCACATATAGAAATCAATTTTTCTGTTTCCGGATAACCATTTCCACTTTCCCATTTTGATACTGCTTGCCTTGATACATCAAGCCTTTCTGCCAATTGCTCTTGCGACATATTTTTCATTTTTCTTAATATTTGTAGATTTTCACTAAATCCCATATCTACGCACCTCCTATATTTAATTTTAAAGTTGCTTGAGATTTTTTTCTACCAACTACAATTTGCAACTTATAATTTCTGTGCTACTTTAAGTTGCAATCCTTCGTTTTTCTTGTTCATACTATTGTATTTTTGTATTTCTATAACATAATACCATAAAATATAAAAAAATCATAGACTTATACTAAAATCTATGATTCTTTTATTTTATTTTTCAAATATCTTTTGATATATTGTTTCTACAAATTCATTATCATTCATTTTATTTTCTAAATATTGATTAAATTTTTCTTTGTTTATGTTTTCATTTTGGACTATTTCAGAATAATGTGGATAATTATCTTCTATTGTTTTTCTTGTTATTTTATATGAACTACCAGAAAAATTATATTCAATATATTCTACATTTTCAATTAAAGCAAATATTGAAACTGAATTATATATTAAGCTTTTTTGTACATAAAACTCATCACTAATATACCAGTCTGTAATATGATAATCTATTGTTAAAACTAAATTATTTGAATCTATTTCAAACACATATCCATATTTTGAAAGTGGTAAGTTATTTATTAAATTTCCAATATTACTATTGTTTCCTATATATTTGTTTTGATATTTTGAAATATTGTCTATTCCGCTTTTATCTCTATTAAATGGTGATACTGGAACAGTATTTTCAGTATATTCTCCTTTAATATCTATAACATAATATTCATTTTTAGTATTTCTATTTATTCTATATACATCATAAAATGGAGTATCATAAATTATCATTTTATCACCTGTTGTAGTTTTTAATGAAAATCTAGGTGGTTGATGATTATTTACTACATTAACAAAGTCTAACACAAATAGCAATGCAATAAAAGCTATAAAAAATCCAAAATTAAGTAATAATCTCTTGCCATATTGTAATTTTCTTATTAGCTTTGAAAACCCGATTAATGCAACGATTGTACCTGCCACAGAATAAATCGAACTCCAACTACTTTCTGATGGGAATATAGAAATGGCTGTTAATGTTATTAAAAAGCCTACTATTAATAATACAATTCCTATCACTTTATTTCTTTTTTCTTTTTGTTCTTCAGAATATTCAATTGTATTAATCATATTTTCTTCTAGCTTATCTAAGTATCTTTCGCTTTGTATTCTTTCTCCACTCAAAATTTCATTAATTGTTACTCCTAATTCTTCACTTAAAGGTTTTAATAACGATAGTTCTGGCATACCTCTTCCATTTTCCCATTTTGATATTGTTTTAAAACTTACACCTATTTTATCTCCTAATTGTTGTTGTGTCATATTTTTTTCTTTACGAAGTTCTGCTATAAATTTTCCTATTTTAACTTGGTCCATAATAAATTCTCCTTTCTGATAAAAATATAACACTTTTTTCTTCTAATGATAACCTCTATATCGTAGAATTATAATATTCTACGATTCGTAGAGTTATAATTTGTTATTTTGTGTTACTTTTGATATTTTTCTGGTGCTATTGATATATCTCTTATCATATCTCCATTGATTAAACGAACTTTATTTTTTTCCTCAACTTTTATCCAATTATCTTCTACAGCAACTATTTTTCCTTGTACTCCAAAAGATTCATTAAACAATATAATTGTGCATACTTTTCCTATAAATTCTTTCATTAATTCTTGTGGCATTTTCCTTTTCCTACCTTTCTTTTTTCTTTTTATTATTCCTAAATATAACTTATTTCTTCTTGGTATTATTATACAACAAAAGAATATTATGAACCAAATCCACCAATAATTTATTTCTACCACCTCCAAAGTCCAAACAAAAAATTACTAAATATTATTATGATTATATAATAAAAAGTAGATAATTTCAACTAATCATCTACTCTACTTATTGTAATTTGTTACTCTAAACTATCTATATATGGTATCAAATAATTATTTATTAACTCTGTTCTAATTTTAGGATTATAAACTAATGAACAAGCACAACATATTACAATATTCTTTTCAGGTATTACTGCTACAAGCGAA
>JAFQQR010000010.1 GCA_017410505.1 Clostridia bacterium
AATGGACATCCATAGAAAGAAAATTTCAACGGCTGATGTAAAAGTAACATACAAAGTACGTGTAAGTAATATCGGAGAGATAGAAGGTAGTGCGGATAAATTGACTGAAGTTATTCCAAGTGGATACAGTTTCCATGAAGAAGATAATAAAGTTCATTGGGAAAATATTGATGGAATTTTAACTACAACAGTCTTAAAAGGCCAAACATTAAAACCAGGAGAATTTAGGGAAATCGAGATTACCTTAAGATGGAATAATAGTGAAGATAACTTTGGACAAAAAGATAATATTGTATTGTTAGACCAAATGAATAATCCAGCTGGATATCAAGATGTTAATAAAGATGATAATAAGTCAAAGGCTAGTATGTTAATTGCAATAGCGACAGGATTGGATGGAAATTCTATGATAGTGGTAATGGGAATTATTCAAATTATATTAGTTATTAGCATGGTGATATTAATAATTTACAGGAAGAAAGAAAAAGTGGAAAAGGATATCAATTAATATAGCTATAAAGAAAGTATAAAATACAGATGTGTTTAATAAGCACATCTGTATTTTTTAATATTTTATCTATATGATTTTTTATTAGAATTAAGGTTAAGACATTATTATAAAAGTAAATTATAAAATAAAATTTAATAAAAGAATTGAATTTTATTTTAAAATATTGTATAGTAATGTTTATAGGAAATGAGAAAAGTAGATGTGTTTGTGTTGCCACCTACATACACAGTTTTACTGTGAGAACGGAGGTGGTGTATATGGTAGAATCAGCATTATTAACAATAATCTATTTATTATTTTATGGATTAATAGGTGTAACTATCATAAATATTGCCTTAATTATAACTTTGGTTATTATTTTGAGCAAATAATAAAACGGCACATTTGCTTGGCAGAGCGATGTGTCGTTTTTACATAATTTTTATTATATATGGCAACCGCATTTCTGCGATTCTCATTTCCTATATTTATTATACTTGAATTTTTTTCGTTTGTCAATTTCTTGTTAAAATTCAGTTTTAAATCCACAGAGTAGTTTTAAATATTAATATATCAACATTTAGAATGGTTAATTTTAATGCTGCACTGAACTCTAACAATTTTTTAATAGCAATCTCTTAAAACACTTGAAAAGTGCAATATTTTGTGATATATTAATCCTAATAAAAAGGAGGTTCATATATGAGTAGAGGAAGAAGATATGATGACGAACCAAAACTAAATATGAAAAAAGTATTTGCTGTAATAATAGCAATAATAGTAATAATAATGTTCATATTTATGATAAAAGGACTATTAACAAAAGATACAAAAACAGGAAAAATAATAAGCAAAAGTTATTTTGCAGTATATAAAGACGACAAATGGGGAGTAATAGATGAAACAGGAAGTAACACAATAGACCCTTCATATAAAGAAATGATAGTAATCCCAAACAATAAAGTAGGCGTATTTATATGTACATATGACACAAACTATGAAACAGGAGAATATAAAACAAAAGTATTAAATGAAAAGAATCAAGAAATATTCACAGACTATAGCAAAGTAGAAGCAATACAAAACAAAGATGTAAATGACAACTTATTGTATGAACAAAATGTCCTAAAAGTCCAAAAAGACGGAAAATACGGATTAATAAACCTAACAGGAAAACAAGTAGTATCTATAGAATATGATGAAATAACAGCAATTTCAGGAATAGAAAATTCATTTAAAGTAAAAAAAGACGGAAAATACGGAATAGTAGATAGTGAAGGAAAGATAGTTATTCAACCACAATATGCTGACATAGATGTATTAGGGAAAGATAACAAATCAGGCTTTATTGTAAAAAATGACACAGGAAAATACGGAATTGCAGATTATTCAAATAATCCAATATTAGAAGCAAAATATGATTCAGTAGAAAAAGTATACGGAAATGACTTATATCTTGTAACAGTATCAGGAAAACAAAAGCTTGTAAAAAAAGATGGTACAGATGTATTAACAAGTGGATTTGATACTATTAAACAAATATTATCAAGTCAAGAAAATGCAGTTATATTCAGTAAATCAGGTAAATATGGAATTATGAATTTATCAGGAGAAACACTAATAGATGCACAATATGACAGTTTAGAAGAAACAAAATTAGGAACATTTATAGCAAAAAAAGCAGATAAATATGGAATTATAAACATAAGTAAAGAAGAAAAAATACCTTTTGAATACAATTCTATAGTATATAACGAAAAAGCGGATATCTATGTTGTAGAAGATGCTAATTTAAATTCTAATATATTAAATAGTAACTTAGAAACTAAAGTTTCAGGAATGTTATTAGAATTAAATACAGATAAAGGATTTATAAAATTAAGAGTAGATGACAATTATAAATATTACAATTTCAAATTTGAAGAAAAACAAGAAGTTGAAATTTTCCCTAATAGAACATTATTCTTAAGCAAGAAAGACGGAAAATATGGATATGTAGATAAAAGTGGAAAAGTTGTAGTTGATTATATTTATGATGATGCAATAGAGCAAAATGATTATGGATTTAGTGCAGTAAAAAAAGACGGAAAGTGGGGAAGTATTGATAGTAATGGAGCTATAGTACAAGAACCTACATATAATTTAGACGAATATTTATTAGTAGATTTCATAGGAAGATGGCATCTAGGATCAGATATAAATATGAATTATTATAATCAATTATAAAAAACGAATAAAATAGCAATAATAAAATAGGTGAATATATGAATATTAGTTGTGGTGTAGATATTATTGAAATAGAAAGAATAAAAGAAGACGTAGAACAGATTGGTGAAAAATTTTTAAATAGAGTTTTTACAGACAAAGAAATTGAATATTGTGAATCTAAAAAAATGCAAAAATACCAGCACTATGCTGGTAGATTTGCAGCTAAAGAAGCAGCTTTTAAAGCTGTTTCTAAATATTTGGACGATAAATATTCTGTATGTTGGAAAGACTTTGAAGTAATAAATGATAATCAAGGAAGACCAAAAATCAATTTATCAAATATTAATACAGATAAAATAGAGAATATAGATATAAGCATTTCTCATTGTAAATCATATGCCATAGCAAATGTTACAGTATTATATAAGGATTAGTGATAAATATGGAATTATTTGATAGTCATAGTCATTTAAATGATGAAAAATTTAATAAAGATAGAGATGAAGTAATAAAGAAAATTTATGAATCAGGTGTAACTAACTTTATTACTGCTGGATATAGTCTTGAAAGTTCAAAAAAAGCTATAGAAATAGCAGATAATTATGACTTTATTTATGCAACAGCTGGTATTTCTCCAAATGATATTCCACAAATAGAAGAAGAGTTGTGGAAACAAATGCAAGAAATCAAAGTTCTAGCTAAGGAAAGCGAGAAAGTAGTTGCAATAGGGGAAATAGGGTTAGATTATTATTGGAATACAGATAATAAAGAAATACAGAAAAAAGTTTTTGTTGAACAAATTAAAATAGCAAATGAACTTGATTTACCAATAGTTATTCATACAAGAGATGCAGTAATGGATACTATTCAAATTCTAAAGGAGAATGATGTTAAAAATAAAGGTGTTTTTCATTGTTGTCCTCAGAATAGAGAACTAATAAAAGAAGCATTAAAGTTAGGTTTTTATATTTCGTTTGCAGGTCCAATTACTTTTAAAAATTCTAAAAATGCTACGGAAATGATTAATTTGGTTCCAAACGATAGGATTTTAATTGAGACAGATAGTCCGTACTTAGCTCCGGAGCCTGTTAGAGGAACAAGAAATACTCCCTCTAATGTTAGATTTGTTGCTCAAAAGATTGCTGATGTAAAGGGTTTAACTTTGCAGGAAGTTGAAAAAATTACTGTGCAGAATACGAAAAAAATATTTAAAATAAAATAAAGTCTCTTTAAAGGGACTTTATTTTATATTTCTTAAAGCTTCTATTCTATCTTCTGTACTTGGGTGAGTAGACCACAAGCTAGAAGTCTTCTTTTTACCTCTATTTCCATTTTTCTTAAATGGATTTACAATATACATATTTGCAGTAGCAGAATTAGCTGATTCTAATTCATTTGGATCACCTTCAAGTTTTTGTAAAGCTGATATTAAACCATCAGGATTACGTGTGAATTCAATAGCAGTACTATCTGCCAAATATTCTCTTTTTCTTGAAAGAGCAAGTTGCATTAATGTACCAAAAATAGGTGATAATATTAAAAATATTAAACCTAATAACATTAAAAAACTATTTGCTTTACTATCGTTATCATCATTATCTTTTATACCTCCCCAGAAAAGAGTTCTAGAAAATAGGTCAGATAACATTACTATAAATCCAACAAATACAGATACTACAGTACTTAAAAGGATATCATAATTTTTTATATGACTCATTTCGTGTGCTATAACACCTTCTAATTCATAGTAATCTAATTTATCCAATAAACCAGTTGTAACACAGATTACAGCATGTTGAGGATTTCTTCCAGTTGCAAAAGCATTTGGTTGATTATCTTCTACAACATATAAATCAGGTTTTTTTGGTAAACCGGCAGTTACCATTAAGGCGTCTAAAATATTAACAATTTTTAAATCTTCTTCTTTAGTAGCAGGTCTTGCTCTACAAGAAGCAAGAACGATTTTATCACTGTAATAATAAGATGCCCAACTACTTCCTATTGAAAATATTAGAGCAATTATTATTGATAGGTTCCCTAATTTTAGGCTGTTACAAATGTAATATACTATTAAAGTTATAACTATTATAAAAATTGAGATTATTATTCCAGATTCTAATTTATTTTTTCTACTTGCTTGAAACATATTTTACCTCCTTTTATGAATAAAAGGGCTACTGCTAAAGTAACCCTTTTAAACTTATGCATTTTTTCCGAAATCTACTTTTACATTTTGTCTAGCTTCTGCACTATCTGTTGTGAATAAATCACGTGCTGTAAAATTGAACATGTTAGCAATGATGTTAGAAGGGAAAATTTGAAGTTTTTCGTTATACATTGTTACAGTATCATTGTAGAATTGTCTAGAGAATGAAATTTTGTTTTCTGTGTTTCTTAATTCTTCAGTTAATTCTGAAAAGTTTTGATTTGCTTTTAAGTCAGGGTAATTTTCAGATACTGCCATGATTGTTTTTAATGCACTAGATAGTTGATTGTCTAATTCGGCTTTTTCTGCAACTGTGTTTGCATTTGCCCAAGATGTTCTTAAACCTGTTACTTTTTCTAGTGTTTCTGATTCGTGTGATGCATATCCTTTTACTGTTTCAACGAAGTTTGGGATTAAGTCAAATCTTCTTTGTAGTTGTACGTCGATTTGGCTCCATGCATTGTCAACTTTTATTCTTGCTGATACTAGGCCGTTATACATTGCTATTATTGCAATTATTAAGATGACTATTATAGCTACTATAATCCATACCATTGATTTGTCCTCCTTTTTTTATTATATACTTTTTATGATAATATAATAACATATTATTTTGTTTTTAACAATAGAAAATTTGTAAAGAGCTTTCTTTTTTATTATAATACATTATATATTTTCTTTATTGTACTAATTGTATTTTTAAATTTAATTTCTTTTGCATATTCGTGTTCTTTTTTATACTTGTCCCATCTAGCTATTAAAGTTTCATCTTTTAAAACATTTGCTATTATAGTATTAAACTTTTCTAAATATTCTTCTGAATTTCTATGTTTGAAAGTTGTATGAATAGCTGTTTTTAATATAGTTATATTTATATCGTTCCACTTATATGTTGCAAAATAATATAAATCATAATAATCTTTCATTCTACTATTAGCTGTATTTCTTTTTAAAACAGTTTCTAATTTTTCGGCAATTATCGTTTCATAATTATATGTATATAAGCTAATATTATCATTCTCTAATATTGTTTTGTAATTGTATTCTATTGCTCTTGGTGTAATTAAATCTCCAGTAGAAATATCTATTGAAAATGGAATTCTTAAATTGCTTAATTTTGCAATTAGTTTAAATCTATAACCACCATATTCATTATCTTCTTTTATTGGCATATTTTTATCTATTTGAAAAGTTACATCATCATCTATTTTTACGTCAATAATTTTGTTTATCATTTCTTCTATATTTCTTTTTTCAAAATTCATTCCTGTAATATTTGCATCTATATCCATTGTTGTTCTCATATTAATTCCCATTATAGAAGATAATAAAAATCCGACCTTTTATAATAAATTTCTCATTATATTCGGATTTTGATAGTCTTTCTAAAAATCTTTCAAACATATAATTTTGTAATACTTCTTGAACAGACAACCCATTCTCCTTTGCAAAATTTTTAGATTTATTCATTAAGGATTGAATATTTTTTATCATATCATTACCTCCATTATTGTTCTTATTTTCCTTTCACATTTTAGTTTTTTCGCATACTGTATAATAGTAGTTCCATCAATATCATTATTAGCAAAAGCATTTTTTATAATTTTATTTCTTTGTTCTATATCTAGTCCACATTTATTTTCATTTTTTACAATATCACAAATTGTTCTTTCAAGATTATAAGCTTTTATAGCATTTCCAAATGGTGATTTTATTTTAATTACACCTAGTTCTATATTTTCTCTATTCGAATAATGAACTCTTATTTGTTTAGTATTTATTGTGCTAACATTATAATCATTTGGTATTGTTATATCTATAATATTTGGAGTTACATCTGTTTTGTTTAAAAAGAACAGAGCTGTATTATATGAAAATATTGCATTCTTATATCTATTCTGAATTATAAAATATTCATCTTCAAAGCTATCAGTTCTTCCATAAATCCCTTTTCCGATTCTAGATATATAGTTATCTTCTATCAGTTTGTTAATATAATAAAACCCAATTTTAGCTTTTTTAAAGTCATCAATTGTTATTACATTATTTTTTTTATTTACAAAATTTACTATTTTTTCATAATTTTTCATAATTTTATCCTCACACTGAAATTGTATCATATTTTCAGTGTGCTAGTCAACTAAATATTAAAAATAATACTTTTAATATTGTTAAATATTTCAATTTATTCCTTATTTTTGAAAATTAATATTATATTTTGACCTTATTCCATTTGTAAGCTACTTTCTGTGGAGTGAATTAGGTTATTTTATGGTACCTCCAGTATTTCTACACATTTATGGTTGAATAGTTTCCGATGTTGTGTCGGAATTGTATAGCCCTAAAGGTAATGGGAGGAATTTAGATAAAATGTAATGAAATTGTAATAAAAAAGAGAATAAAATGTAAAAAATTAGAGGATGTTATTTCCGCAAATAAGTATAGAATACTATAGTATATTGCTATAATTACAGTATTGATAAAGCATGTGGAAATTGTATAATATAAGTATAGATTATATATTATTAGAAGGAATGAGGTATGTGCAATGAGGAAAAAGATTATAGCAAGTATTATTTTAATAATTATGTTATGGCAAGCAATAGGCAATTGTTGTTTTGCTGTTGTGAATGAGATGAGTTTGAGTGAAAGTGCACAAGAAGTAGATACTGCTGCAGTAGATAGTGAAATGGAATCTGATGTAGGCTCAAATGTGGATGCAGTAGAAGCTTTAGATGTTTCAAGTGATACTGCAAATAAGAGTATGGAAGTAGGAGATCAGTATATTACTGAAGATGATCTGTTGTATAGCAATAAATATTTGGTGAAAGATGGGATAGTGTCTCGTATTGATCCAAATACAACAATTCTTGAGTTTAAGCAAGGTGTTGAAATTGCAAAAGGAAATGAGTTGAAATTTTATACAAAAGATGGAATAACTGAAGTTACTCAAGGTGTAGTTGGAACAGGTATGTTAGTAAGAGGAACTAATGGACAAGAATATAAATTGAGCATTAAAGGAGATATGACAGGCGAAGGTGAAGCTAATCAAGTTGAACTAACTATGATGATAAGAGATGTCATAGAGCTACAAGGTTGGGAGTTAGTAGATGAGAATGCTGCTTCTGGAGATATAACTGGTGATGGAGAAATAAATTTAGTAGATATTAATAAAATGATAAGACATATTGTTTTTGGAGATTGGGAATATGATACTAGAACTACTCCAAATCCACCAACAATTGAGATTGTTGGAAAAGAAGGACAAGAGGCTGATTTATATACAAGTGAAGTAAAAATGAGAATCGTTGAAGACAAGAGCACAGAGAATTTAAAATCTACATATAAGTTGTCTGGAGCGATAGAGAAAGAAGAAAGTAGTATAGCTGAAAATGAAGAGATAACGATATCAGAAGATGGAGAATATTTGATTACAGCGTATACATATGGAATTCAAGGAAATCGTTCAAAGGCAAGTAATAGAAAGATAGTAATTAATACAAGTGGGCAAGAAGGAGATTCAGGTGATTCAGGCGATTCTGGAGATATAGAAAATCCAGATGATTCAGGCGATTCTGGTGACTCAGGAGAATCTGAAATATATAATATAGCATATGAATTAAACGGAGGAGAAAATAATACTGAAAATCCAAAAACATATAAATATGGAACAGAAACAATATTAAAAGCACCAACAAGAGTAGGATATACATTTGAAGGATGGTATAAAGAAGCAGAATTTACAAATAAAATAGAAAAAATAGAGGCAACACAAAAAGGAGATATAACAGTATATGCAAAATGGACTGCTAATAAATATGATATAACATATGAATTAAATGGAGGAACAAATAATCCAGACAATTCAGATCAATATACATATGGAGAAGAAACTGTATTAAAAGATCCAACAAAAGAAGGAAATACATTTGATGGATGGTATAAAGAACCAGAATTTATAAATAAAATAGAAAAAACAGAACCAACACAAATGGGAGATATAACAATATATGCGAAATGGATTGCTAATGAATATAATATAACATATGAATTAAATGGAGGAGAAAATAATGCAGAAAATCCAAAAACATATACTTATGGAATAGAAACAGTATTAAAAGATCCAACAAGATTAGGACATACGTTTGAAGGATGGTACAAAGAAGCAGAATTTACAAATAAAATAGAAAAAATAGAAGCAACACAAACAGGAGATATAACAGTATATGCAAAATGGACTGCTAATTCATATGATATATCATATGAATTAAATGGAGGAACAAACAATCCAGATAATTTAGACCAATATACATATGGAGAAGAAACAACATTAAAAGATCCAACAAAAGATGGAAACACATTTGAAGGTTGGTATACAGAACCAGAATTTATAAATAAAATAGAAAAAATAGATCCAACTCAAATAGGAGATATAATAATATATGCTAAATGGGAACAACATGAATATACAATACAGGCAACTGTTCAAGGTGAAGGAACAATTGAAAATGAAACAGAAGTTGTAAAACATGGAGAAAATTCTACAAAGCAAATAAAAGTTACTCCAAGTACAAATAAGGAAGTATCATCTATTACAGTAAATGGAGAAGAATTCTTTAATTATGAGGAAGATGAAGAAACAGGAGTTGTAGTATTACCAATTTTTGAAAATGTAACAGAAGATAAAAATATAATAATAACAATTGAAGATATAAAAACAGTAGTAAAAGTAATTGATGCACCAGAAGGATATGAAAGTTTAATAGGAAAAGAATATAGAAGTATTACAAAAGCTTTAAAAGATATAACAACAGATGGAGTAACACTTCAATTAATAGCAGATACAAAAGAAGAATTCATATTAGCAAATAGGCAAATAACATTGGACTTAAATGGTAAAAGTGTAAACGGAAGTACAACAACAGTGACAATAGAGAATGGAAATTTGACATTAATAGATAGTAATAGTACTGAACAAGGAAAAGTAATAAGTGCTACTGAAACAGCGATATATGTAAAAGATACAGGAACTTTAAACTTTGGACAAAATGAGGGGACAGTAGAGACAGATACAATGTTAATCCAAGGAGAAACATCAGGAGTAAAAAATGAAGGAGTATTTAATTTCTATGATGGAACAATTATAGGAATTAAAGCTATAGAAGGAGAAACAACAGAAGTTCCAATAAAATATAATATATCAATTGCTGAAGAAAATAGTAAACAAGTTGCAACTTTGAAAGTAATGACAGGAGCAGAAGCTGCAATAGGTCAAAAAACATTCTTTAAATTAGAGGATGCAATAGCATATGCTAATACAAGTATTGCAACAGATGGAAGCCAAGTTGAAATTACAATTATAGATACAATACAAAAAACTGAGACAGTAAATGTAGCAAATGGTAAAAATGTAAAAATAGATTTGAATGGATATGAAGTAAGTTTTGTAAATGGAACTGATGGAATTTTAAATAATGGAAAATTAGAAATAGTTGATACAAAAGATACAGGAACGATGATAGGTACGGTGTCTACAATTATTACAAATGGAGTTGGAGGAGAATTAACAATAACATCAGGAACAATTGTACCAACTCATACTGCAATAGAAAATGAATCAACAGGAACAGTAATGATAAAAGGAGGAACAATAACAACTAATGAATCTGATGCAATATCAAATAGTGATTCAGGAAATGTAATAATAGAAGGCGGAACAATAGAAACAACAATAAATTATAGTTCTGGAATATGGAATGGAGAAGATGGAACAATAACAATAAAAGGTGGGACAATAACAACAACAGGAAGAAATGCTTATGGAATAAAAAATGCTTCGAATGGAACAATAATTGTAGAAGGAGGAACAGTAACAGGAACAGGAACTTATAGTTGTTCTGGAATATTGAATAGTTATGATGGAACTATAAAAGTAGAAGGAGGAACAATATCAGGAAGGTCATATGGGATAAATCTTGAACAAGGTGGAACAGTAATAGTTAATGGTGGAAAAATTACTACAACAACAGAAAGTGGTGGAACTGGAATATATATTAAGAAAGAGGGAATAGTAACTTTTAATGATGGAGAAATTAGTATATTAGGTGATTATGGTACAGGAATAAATAATTATTCAACAGGAACAGTAACAATGACAGGAGGAACAATATCGGTAGGTAGATATGGAATATATAACAGAGATACAGGAACAGTAACAATGACAGGAGGAACAATAAATATAACAGGTTCATCAAGTGATAGTTCTGGAATAGATAATTATTCGACAGGAACAGTAACGATTGGAGAAAAAGACGGAACTGTAAATCAAACATCTCCAAGTATTATAGGTGTGCAATATGGAGTGTATAATGAGTCATCAGGAAAAATTAATTTTTATGATGGAACAATGAAAGGAGTAGTTAACCAATCTATATATGGTGCTATAAATGAAATAGAAGAAGGATATAACATTATACAAACAGTAGAGGATTCGACTGAAATAACTACACTTGGAAATTCTGAATGTTTTAAGGTTATAGAAACAGATACATTATATTCTAATCTTCAAGATGCTATAGATTCTATAAATACAGATGAAACACAAACAATACAAGTTGTAAGTAGTACAATAGTTTCTGCTGATAGAGCTGTAACAAATAGCAAAAATATTGTTTTAGATTTAAATGGAAAAGATATAAAATTTGGAAAAAATGGAGCTATTGATAATGCGGGAACAATAGAAATTATTGATTCTTCTGAAGATAAAACAGGTATTATGACAGCATTGGTAGGAGGAGCTGTTATAAATCAAGGAGGAGCAACACTTAAAATAACATCAGGAACAATAAGTAATGTATTAAAAGAAGCTAATGCAATAGAGAGTGCTGGAACATTGCAAGTAGAGGGTGGAACTATAAAAACAACAGGAAGTTCTTCAAATGCGATTAGAAACTATGGAACAGGAACTGTAATAATTATAGGAGGAAAAATAACAGGATTAGATGGTGGAAATGGAATTACTAGTCAAGATACGGGAACAGTAACAGTAAAAGCAGGAACATTATCAGTAAGTGGATGTGGAATATGTAATGAGTCAACAGGTACAGTAACAATGGATGAAGGAACAATAACAGGAGGATATGGAATACGTAATAAATCAACAGGTGAAGTTGTCGTAAATGGAGGAAACATTACTACATCATCATCTCCAATAAGTAACTATTCTACAGGAACAGTAACAATAGCAGGAGGAACATTTGCAGCAAATTCTTATGTAATATATAATTTTTCATCTGGAACGATAATTATTGATGGTGGAAAATTTTCTCTAAATGATGATGGTGAAATAATAGAGAATTATTCGACAGGAACAATAATTATTAATGATGGAGAATTTATTTCGACATATGATTATAGTACAGGAATAGTTAATTTAAAAGGTACAGTAACAATGCTAGGAGGAACAATTACAGTAAGTGATGAACATAGTTATGGAATAAATAATTTAGGAACGCTAATAATAGGAGAAAAAGATGGAGAAGTAAGTACTACAGCTCCAAGTATTACTAGTGGAGGATATGGATTATACAATGAAGAAGAAGGAAAAATATATTTTTATGATGGAATAATTAAAGGAGCAACAGGTAAATCAACATATGGAAGTATAAGTGAGGTAGAGGAAAATTATGATATTATAAAAACAGTAGATGAGACAACAAGTATTGAAACAGCAATATTGGAAAAAAATCCTGCGGTAGTAAATACAACGACAAATAAAGAATATTATAATATTCAATCAGCAATAACAGAAGCCGAAGAGACTGAAACATTACAAGTAGTTAGAGATATTATTACTCCAGGTACACAGGAAACTGTAGTTGTAGAGGCAGAAAAGGATGTTGTGTTAGATTTAAATGGATATAGTATTACCTTTGGACAAGTAACTGCATTGAAAAATTTAGGAACTTTAACAATAGAAGATACTTCAAGTGGAAGTACTGGAAGTATATTAAGTACAGTGGGAAATATTATAACAAATGAAGAAGGAGCATTACTTAATATAACAGGAGGAACAATAAGTAATACATTAAAAGAAACAGAGACAATAGTTAATAATGGAATGTTAAATATAGAAGCAGGAACAATAGAATCAGAGGGAAGTTATGCATATCCAATAAAGAATCAAGGAATAGGTATATTGAATGTAAAAGGTGGAACTATAGAAACATTAGCTTCTGGAAAAGCAATAATTAATCAAGATAATGGAGTAGTAACAGTAGATGGAGGAACGGTAGTAGGCTATAATGCAGGGATATATAATAGTTCAATAGGAACGGTAACAGTAGAAGGTGGAACAGTAAAATCAAAATCAGGTTCATCTGAAAATGCAGCAATATATAATGAATCAACAGGTGCGGTAGTAATTAATGGTGGAACAATTAGTGCACTAGGTAGCTATAGTTCTGGAATATACAATGCATCAACAGGAACGGTAACTGTTAATAATGGAGAAATTATAGGTGAAGATAATGACATTGATGTAATATATAATAAATCAACAGGAACAGTAACAATAACAGGAGGAACTATAACAGCAAATGATAAAGGTAGTGTAGCAATAGTAAATTTAGGAGGAATACTTATAGTAGAGGGTGGAATAATAACAAGTACTAATTCTTATGCAATAAGTATTTTGGACGGAACAAATACGATTGAAGGAGGAACAATAAGTGGTTATTATAGAGGAATATCTTATGAAATTTATGATGGAACAGGAACATTAACAATAGGTAGAAAAGACGGAGAAGTAAGTACTACGATTCCAAGTATTACTGGTAATGATTATGGAATATATAATTATTCTGGTGGTAATATAAATTTCTATGATGGAATAATAAAAGGAGCATTAGGTAAGGCTCTATATATAGGTGTAAAAGAAGTAGAAGATGGATATTATATTGTAAGTACAGTAGATGAATCAACAAGTACGGAAACAGTAATATTAGAAAATTCTCCTATGATAGTAAATACAACGACAAATGAAGAATATGATAGTCTTCAAACAGCAATAACAGAAGCTGGAGAAAATGAGACATTACAGCTAGTTAAATCTATAAATACTCTTATTACAGATGATACAATAATTATAGAAACGGAAAAAGATGTTGTCTTAGATTTAAATGGAAATGAAATTACTTTTGGACAAGCAAATGCAATTAAAAATATGGGAACATTAACAATAGAAGATAGCTCAGAAAGTAAAACTGGAGGCATGAGAAGTTTAATAGGAAATGTTATATCAAATGAAGAAGGTGCAACACTTAATATAACAGGAGGAACAATAACTACTACGTTACAAGAAATAACTACATTAGATAATAAAGGAATATTCTTGATGGAAGGAGGAACAATTGATGCAACAGGAAGTTCTTCAATTGCAATAAAAAATCAAGGAATAGGAGAAGTAACTCTAAAAGGAGGTACTGTAAAAACGGAACCTGATGAGAATGGAAAAGGAATATATAATAGCTCAATAGGAGCAGTAATTGTAGAAGGAGGAACAGTAATAGGAGATGAATATGGAATATACAATACATCAGCAGGAACTATAACTGTGAGTGATGGGACTGTTTCTGCAACAAATGATTATTATTCAAATTCAGCAATATATAGTAGCTCAAATGGTGAAATAGTAATAACAGGAGGAACACTAACAAGTAATAATGATGGAATATATAATAATTCAACAGGAACTGTAAGGATGACGGGAGGATCAATAATAACTACTAATAACGGAATATATAATAATTATGGAACATTGACAATAACAGGTGGAAGTATAGTATCAGATGAAAAAATAGGGATAATTAATGATTATGGAACAGCAACATTAGAAGGTGTGACAATTACAGCTAATGAATATGTCGGAGTATATAATGCTTATGGAATATTGACAATAGGAACAAAAGATGGAAATGTAAGTACCACAGTTCCAAGTATTACAGGTGGAGAAGAAGGATTGAATACTCATTCAGCAGGAACAACATATTTCTATGATGGAATAATTAAAGGCTCAACAATAGCGATATCTGGAAATGTTACAGAGGTAGAAACAAATTATGAAATTATATATTCAGAAAATGATACAGTTGCAACATTACAGTTGGCAGGAACAAATTATAAATCAGTTTCTATAGGAGATATATATTATGATACTCTTCAAGCAGCGGTAAATGATGCGAAAGATGGAGATACAATACAAATATGGGCTAATATTATATTAGATAGTACAGTAGAGATACCAGAAGGATTGAATATAACAATTGAATTGAATGGTAATAATTTAACTGGAAATGGATTAGATGTTTTAATTAATAATAGAGGTACTGTAAATGTTGTAGATTCTGTAGGTACAGGAAGTATAACAAATCCTGATGGAGAGACTATTAAGGATATTACATAGAAATCTAGAAAATTAAATATTAATAATGAGGGAGGAATTTTAAAGTTTTCTGCCTCATTATTTTTTGTTGTTAATAAATTTAGAGAAATATAGGAAAATGATTGTAAAAGAGCTAGTTTTATGGTATAAAATACATTAAAAATACTAAAAAAATGAAATAGGTGATAATAATTAAACGATTAAATATATTTATAGATGAGAGTGGCGATTTTGGATTTGTAAAAGGTAGCTCAGATTTATATGCAGTTTCGTTTACTTTACATGAAAGTTCAGATTCGATAGAAAGTGAATTAAAATATTTAAATGAAAGATTAACTCGGTTTAAATTATCATGGAATGATACATTTAGCTTATTTAGTTGCTAAAAGAGGAGATTACTCACATTTTACTTTAGAAAAAAGAAAGAGTATATTTTGGGCGATATTCTATTTTTCAAATAAAGTAAAAGTTAAAATAAGGACAGTTGTAATAGATAAAAAATATTTGAATAAGAAAATTCAATTAAATTCAGCCTTATCAAAAGAAATTGGTAAATTTATAGATGATAATAGAGAATATATAAATTCATTTGGTAAGGTAGTAATTTATTATGATAATGGACAAGAAACTTTAGCAACAATATTAGATACTATTTTAGGTACTAATCCAAATGTAGAAAGAAGAGTGGATTTTGACCATAAGAGAAAGAGATTGTTTCAAGTGTCAGATATGCTTACAGTAATTGATAAGTTAGAATATAAAAGAAAAAATAATATCCCGTTCACAAAAGCAGAAGAATATTTCTTTAATCGTAAAGATTTTAGACATATTATAAATTTATTGAAAAATAAAAGGATATAATTAAGAGAATAGATAAATAAAAAGCCATTCGTTTGAATGGCTTTTACTGACGCTTAGCATCAGTTCGGGTCAGGTCCTAATTTAGTAAATTATTTCAGACCTAGTAGAATAATATACCTACAGTATATAGTATTCCTTCATTTATTAAATTATACACTAAAATTTTGAAAAAGTATATAGTTTTTCAAAATTTTTCAATATTTTTAAATTCTAAATAGAACTTAATTTTTTCAATGCAGCTAATAAAATAAATTATTTGAATTGAACCTCCACTTGTGAGTCCCTAAAGGGTATTGGAGAAATTTAAGTGGAATGTAATAAAAATGTAAAGAAAAAGAAAAGAAACTGTAAAAAAACAAAGAGTTTTATTTCCGCAAATGACTATGAAATACCGCATTAAACTGCTGTTGTTATCGTATTGATATTACATATAAAAAATATATAATATAAGTATAGATTAAATTAAGAAGAATGAGGGTATGTGCAATGAGAAAGAAAATTATAGCAAGTATTATTTTAATAATTATGTTATGGCAAGCAATAGGAAACT
>JAFQQR010000011.1 GCA_017410505.1 Clostridia bacterium
TAAAATGAATATTATAAAAACCTTAGTAGCTTCTCTTTTCCCAAGTATAGTATTCAATTTGTTAGGTAATTTTCTATTTAACCCTTATCTAGCTCTTTTGAATATTACTTTTGAAGAGGCTACAACGATTGTGATTTATAGAATTCCTTTCGCTCTTGCAATGTATTTATTAGTTTTAATTATTAATTTAATTTTAAAATACAAAAATCTTACTATGAATATATTGGATGAGTTTGACAAAAAAAATAAGTCAATAATAATATTTAATTTTTTATTTGGATTCTTTTGTATTATTATACAAGGTTTCTTAACTGTTAATTATATTGACATTTTACCTATACAATTTACTTTCTTTAATTTTATAAGTTTATTACTATATTTTTGTTTAAGTTTTTTTAGTTTAGCAAAAATAATAAATTTAGTTAAAACAACTCAAAAATTAGAAAGTGCTGAAGAATATAATAAAACTTTGCACATTTTGCATGATAGTGTTAGAGGTTTTAAACATGATTTTGATAATATTGTTACAACAATAGGTGGCTATATAAAAACAGAAGATATTAAAGGATTACAAAAATATTACTCTCAACTTGAAGAAGATTGTCAAAAAGTCAATAATTTATATATTTTAAACCCTGACGTTATAAACAATCCTGGAATTTATAATCTACTTGCAACAAAATATAATGAAGCAGAAGACAAAAATATTAAAGTTAATTTAACATTTTTGTTAGATTTAAATGATTTACATATGAAAATTTACGAATTTGCTAGAATTCTTGGTATTCTTTTAGATAATGCAATTGACGCAGCATCTGAATGTGAGAAAAAGATTCTTAATATAGTTTTTAGAAATGAATCTAAAAATAGCAGAAATATAATTCTAGTAGAAAATACATATAAAGATAAAAATGTTGATTTAAATGAAATATTTAATAAAGGATTTAGTGGTAAAGAAAATCATACTGGCTTAGGTTTATGGGAAATAAGAGAAATTTTAAAGAAAAATAATAATGTCAATTTACATACTACTAAAAATGAAAATTATTTTTCACAACAACTAGAAATATATTATTAAAGATAGATAAAATATCTATCTTTAATTTTATTTATAAGCAATTCCTTTGAATATAAGTTATATATACTACTGCTTTTAAATAGCATTTCCATATCACGTTATAATGGATATAAATATCAAGCATTTTTATTTTTTCTTTAAATTCTATTAAATTTATAGTTCCTTCAATAGAATATGTACAACATATTTTTCTATTATTATTTACATATATCAAAGAATTCTTTTTAGTGATTTTTATTGTTTTCTCTAATGATCTATTTTTTACAAACTCCTCATTAAATATAGCTCTATCTACAACTTATCTAACTTTATATCCTTCCCTATTAGATTGAAGGATAACATATTTTATCTTATTATTAGATGATTTATTAATTGCATCTATATATGGCATATTATGTTCTAAAAGCAAATAATTATTATTTTTGCATCCTACTATTTTCTTATTAATTAATTCTATTGCTTTTACTCTTGAAATAACATTTTGTATAAAGATATTCAAAAATTCATCTCCGACTTTTAACACATTTATAAAATCTTCATTTATATATATGTATTATAACATCTGTTTTATTATTTTCAAAATTTTTAAGGTTTTTTTAACTTTTATTGACAAAATAATTCTTAAAACTAAAAAAGAACAGTTTTTACCGTTCTTTTTTAGTGGATTGTTTAAATAACATTAAAGTATATTGTATTTTTAAGTACAAGTATTGTCGAACTACTCATACTTAAAATTAAAAACTAATTTATTAATCTTTTTTTACTAAACTAGCTGGCATTTTTGGTTGATGCATAACAAACCACATTCCACAAGCTGTATTAGTAGATTTAGCATATTTTTCTGCTATTTTTCCTAAAAATTTTAACATAAAGGTTTCCTCCTTTGTTTATATATATAATACAAAAATACATCCGGATTGTATTTTTAATATTAACAAATTTAATTTGAAGCATTTTCATATACTTCATACCCATACTTGCTGTTTGTTATTCTATAAGCAAATTTTGTAATCATACATGTTTGTAATATATATCCAAATATTATTATATTTGAAATTATATTATTATTAATTATTGCAGCTATTACTAATCCTACCGTCAAAAATATATAAGATAATATTTGTTTTTGTTTTCTAACTTTTTTACTTAAAATTGGAACATCTTCTGTATCTGCTGGTGCATATAATTTTATCATTAACATTCCAAACATAAATGCTATTAAAATAAACACATATTTTATATTATCCATTAATATAATATTTTTTGCTAAAATTGCTACTCCGCAATAGAATGCACATGTTGAAACAATGCAACCTATGTGTGTTTTTAGATGAAAACCTCCTGATGCTCCCCTATACGGCATTAATATAATAAAAGTTATCAAACTTAATTTGAACACTCTTAATACACAAGCTATCAGCAACATTATAAAAAATTTTGGAACTTCTCCTAAAAGGATTTGCAAACCATAATTTATTATTTCTGCTCTTTCATCATCAACATCTGGCATTTCTTGTCTAATCTTATTGGTTAGAGATTGAGTGATTTTATCTATCATTTTCTCACCACACTTTTTTCTTAAGCTATTAAGATTTTAACACCATTATTTCTTTATTTTTCTTTTCTTTTATAAAATTCTATTTTTATTTTATATTAAAATATCTTTTTGTTTTCATAAAAGATTTATGTAGTTTCGTAAAATTGTATGTATATTTTTAAAAATATAAAAAGAGACAGTTTAAACTATCTCTTATAAATTATTTATATCTCTTAAAATACACCACGTTCCATTAGTCTCTGGCAAATCTTTAAATGTAATTTCTTCTTTACTTATTGGATGTTGTATTTTTAATTCATATGCCCATAATGCAATCTGCTTTCCCTGTCCTCTACTACCATATTTTTGGTCTCCAAAAATACTATGCCCAAAATGTGATAATTGTACACGAATTTGATGGTGTCTCCCTGTATGTAAATTTATTTTTACTAAACTTAGATTTTTCACTTCGTTATAAGTTATCACTTCGTAATCTAGTTTTGCAAGTTTTGCATTTTTCTTATCTTTACTTACTACTTTACTCATATTATTTCTTTCATCTTTATACAAGTAATCTTCTAAAATCCCGCTTCTTTTTATCTATTTTCCCATCCACAACTGCTAAATATTTTTTTCTAAAACTTTTATTTCTAATTTGTTCACTAAGTCTTCCTGCTGCTTTCGATGTTTTTGCAAAAATCATAATGCCACCAACAGGTCTATCTAATCTGTGAACCAAACCTAAATATACATTTCCAGGTTTGTTGTATTTTTCTTTAATATATTGTTTTACTATTGTAAGCATATCTGTATCACCAGTTTTATCTGATTGTGATGGAATATTAGGTGTTTTTTCTACTACTACTATGTGGTTATCTTCATATATTACTTTTAAATTTTGCACTTTTTCCTCCTTTTTGAGACAGTTGGGACAGTGCAAATTCGTCTCACTTTTCCCATCTTCCATATATTCCACATGGTAAAACTAATTTTGAGTTTTCCATTGGAATTCCAATTTCTCCCGATTCTATTTTTCCTTTATATTTTTTACTAACTGTTAAATTTAAAATATCTTCTAATACTTTACTTGATATTCCTGTTGTATATGAATTTATTAAGAAAAATAATGGTTTATCTGATAATACTTTTGTACATAACTCTACTAAGTCATAAATATTATTCTCAAATTGCCACACTTCGCCTTTTGCTCCTCTTCCATATGATGGAGGGTCCATTATTATTGCATCATATTTATTTCCTCTTCTTATTTCTCTATTTACAAATTTCACAACATCATCAACTATAAATCTTACTGGTCTATTTTGTAATCCTGAAGATTCTATATTTTCTTTTGCCCATGTTGTCATTCCTTTTGAGCTGTCTACATGGCATACTGATGCTCCTGCAGAAGCACATGCTACAGTGGCTCCTCCTGTATAAGCAAATAAATTTAATACTTTTATTTCTCTTTTTTCTGATTTAATTTTATTTATCATCCAGTCCCAATTAACCGCTTGTTCTGGGAATAACCCTGTATGTTTAAATCCCATTGGTTTTATATTAAATGTTAAATTTTTATATTTAATTTGCCATTGCTTTGGCATTTTTTTGTTAAATTCCCATGAACCTCCACCAGAGCTACTTCTGTGATATGTTGCATTTATTTCATTCCATTTTTTAGGAAAACTTTTTTCTTTCCATATTATTTGTGGATCTGGTCTAGATAAAACTACATCTCCCCATCTTTCTAATTTTTGGCCATTTGCCATGTCTAATATTTTATAATCTTTCCATTCATTTGCTAATTTCATATTTTTTATATAGCTTAAATAGCTACTATCCTCCTCTTTATTAGAATAGTTCTATTTTAACATATTTTCTTTTATTTTTAAAGGGATTTTTTAGATTTAATAATTTTGATTTAAAATAAATTATAATTTTTTTAGAAATTCTTCTAATTCTATATCCGCTTGCTCTAAGATACTCTTCAATGGTCCTTTTGCAATTTAACTATGCATTGGAATTATAAATATTTTTCCTGTTTTGAAATTAATATATTTTGCATGACTACCTCTTTGTGAATATTTTTCAAATCCAAAGTTTATCATCGCTTTTATAATCTTGTTTGGAGGCAGTACTGGATATTTTGAACTCATATAGCCACCTCCAAAGTTGTTATGAATATTTCTTTTGGTTTTACTGGTTCTTCATCTTGCATATATAATTCTAAAGCCTCTTTTAAATTTTTTATAGCTTCTTCTATTGTTTTTCCTTGAGATGCAATATTATTATCTAAACATTTTGCTACATACCAATTTTCTTCTTTTTGTATAATCACATTATATTTAATACTCATAAGCTCACTCCTTTCTGTAGTAAGATTATACTATATTTTTTTGTCTTTTTCAAACATTTTCTAAAATTTTCATAAAACTATATATTAAATAAAAATTTATCCCAGATAAAGCAAAAAAACTAATAAGAACTATAGAAAAAAATTTATGATTTAGCAAAAAGTTAAAAATATTTTTTTCTTTTTTTTCTATTGGTAATTCTAACTTGTCCAATTCATCATTATACTTAATATCAAATATATTTTCCATTAACAATCCCCCCATTTTTATTATTTATATGCTTAAACTTTAAAAATATTCCTAAAATAGTTTAAATAAAAAAGATAACCAGAAAATAATTTCTGACTACCTTTTAACATCTGTCACTTTTGGACATTTTGGATAATTTCGTCTGCTATTTTTTCAGTTATTCCTTTCACTTGCATTAATTCTTCTTTAGATGCTTGCTTTATTTTTTCTACACTTCCAAAATGTTTTAATAATAATTTTTTCTTTGCTTCCCCTATTCCTTTTATTTCATCCAATTCTGATTTTGTAACAGATTTTTCTCTAAGTTTTCTATGATAAGTTATTGCTGTATCATGTACTGTGTCTTGGAATCTTGTTATTAAATTCATAAGATTCTCTGATATTGGAATCTCTTGTCTGTTTTCATCTATTAGTGCTCTTGTTTGATGTTTATCGTTTTTGACCATTCCAAATACTTTTATTTCTATGTTTTCATATTTATTTATTGCATTTTTTATAGCTCTAATTTGTGTTATTCCTCCATCTGCAAAAATTACATCTGGCAATTTTCCAAATCCACTGCCTTCTTTTTCTATAGAATGTGCTAATCTTCTTGTTACTATTTCTTCCATACATTTTGGGTCATCTTGCCCATATACTGTTTTTATTTTAAATCTTCTTGATAAGTTCTTCTTAATAATTCCATCTTGCATTACACACATTCCTGCTACCATAAATTCTCCTGAAATATTTGAAATGTCATATGTTTCTATTTTTCTTGGTAATTTATCCATTTTTAGTACTTGTTTTAACTCCATTAAAACTTCTGATTTGTCTTTTTCTTTATTTTCTAAAGTAACTTTTGCATTATTTTCTGCCATCTCAACAAACCTTAGCTTTTCGCCTTTCTTAGGGCTCTTTAATTCCACTTTTTTTCCTAATAATGTTGATAACCATTGTTCAATTATTTCTTTTTCTGGTAATTCTTCTCTTAACATTATTTTATTTGGTATATTAGGATTGTCTAGATAGTATTGCTTTATAAATCCTGCTAATATTTCGCTATTTTCCATATCTTTTAATTCGTTGAAAAAGTAATGTTCTCTTCCAATCATTTTGCTTCCGCGTACAAAAAATATTTCAATACATACTTCTAATTCTGATTTATATATTCCAATTACATCTATATTATTTTCAGATATATTTGATACTTTTTGTTTTTCTGATACTCTTGCTATTGCAGTTTTTCTATCTCTTAGCTCTGCTGCCTTTTCAAAATCTAATTTTTGTGATGCTTCTTTCATCTGCGTATCTAATTCTTTTATTATTTTATCTGTTTTTCCTTCTAACAAATCTATTATTTCGTCTATTTGTTTTTTGTATTCTTCTGGTGTAATATATCCCATGCAAGGTGCTAAGCATCTTTTTATATGATAATTTAAACAAGCTCTAGTTGTTGATTTGAAATTTTTACATTGACGTATTTTGTATTTTTGTTTTATAAAATCTACCATTTCTTTTGCTGCACCTGGATTTGCATATGGTCCAAAATATTTTGCACCATCATTTAATAATCTTCTTGTTATGATTACATTTGGATATTCTGATTTTACATCTATTTTAATATATGGATATGTTTTGTCATCTTTTAATAAAACATTAAATTTAGGTCTGTTCTTCTTTATTAAGTTACATTCCAAAATTAATGCTTCAGCTTCATTATCAACAACAATATATTCAAAATGGTCAATTAGACTGACCATTTTCTTTATTCTTTCAGTCTTATTTGTTTTTCTAAAATAAGACCTTACTCTATTTTTTAGAGATACTGCTTTTCCAACATATATGATGTTGTCATCTTTATCTCTCATTACATATACTCCCGGTTTCCCCGGTAATTTTTTTAATTCTTCTTCAATATTAAACATCTTTTCACCTATTCAATATAACCTATATATGGTAAATTTCTTAAGTTTTGATTATCATCTAATCCAAATCCAACTATAAATTTATCATCTATTTTAAATCCTGTGTAATCAATATTAAGTTCTGTTACCATTTTTGAAGGCTTACTAAGTAATGTTGCTATTTTTACACTATTAGGATTTTTATCTTTTAAGTGTTCTAATAAAAATTTTATTGTTTTTCCTGTATCAACAATGTCTTCTATTATAATTACATCTTTTCCTTCTACAGTATCTTTTATATCTTTATGTAGTGTTAGCACTCCTGTATCTTTATTATTTTTATAACTTGATACTTCTATAAATTCGAATATTATATTGTTTTTTATTCTTTTTGCTAGTTCCCACATAAATGGTACTGCTCCTTTTAGTGTTACCAAAAACACTATATCTTTTTCTTTATAGTCTTTTTCTATTTCTCTTGCCATTTCATCTAATCTTTTTTCTATTCTCGCTTTGTTTATTAATACATTTATATTTTCCATTTTTTTATCCCCCTATTGATATTATATACTATGTTTAAAGCTAAAATCAATATCAAAACTTTACTTACATAAAAAAACGCCCCAATGGGACGCTTTTTAATTTTAGATTATAATTTTTCTTGGAGAATAATCATAAACTTCTCCATCTTCAATACAGATTCTTGCACAAACTTTCTCTTTTGGTGAAAGCTTTGCTCCTTCTCCTTCTACTTTGACTCTAGCTTCAATAGAAATTATATCTTCTTTTTTTCCTACTACCGCTATAAAATCCTTAAGTATTGCTACTATATCTTTAGAATAATTTTTATCTTTGATGCTCAAAAGATATTCTGTTACTATTTCATCCATACTACTGCCCTTATCATGATACACAACTTCTAGTATATTATTTTTGTTCTGTATTTTAGCAGTTGCTCTTGAATTTTTAGTATCATAGTGGATTGTAGTTCTACAATCCTCATTCTTACTATCTTCGCTTAATAAGCTTGTATATGACGATTCTAAAATAACTTGATTTTTGGCTTCAATTATGCTATAAAATTCTCTAATAATATTTCTATCTTTATCTTTTCCTAAACAATACCTCTCAAAGTCATAATGCAATCGTCTATTAATGTTCATATAATACTCTTTATTTTCAGCATCAATTAAAGTAGCAATTATCGATAATGTTGTAACAGATTCTTTTTTAATTCTTATTGGAAGCACAATTTCTTCCCATCTACAAAAAAGTTCTGTGAATCTGTTTAACTCTACTTCTTTTGCCTCTTTTAAATCGAAAAACCATTCAGATATTACTTTTTCAAGTTTTTTACTTTCAAATGTAACACCTTCATAAAAACTTCTTTTTATTAACTTCTTCCGAAATTTTTCTTTGTTTAATCTTTGTATCATTATTTTTCCTCCTTGCAATCGCAAAATTGAATATCAACAGTTTTGTGCTATTTTACCATATCAATTTACATAAGTCAATTCTTGTGAAAGGACTTGCACAAAATCAGCATTTAGTGTAATATAATACCATAAATTGAAAGTTGCATAAAAAAATTTATAGAAAGGATTTATTTTCAAGCGCCAGGGCCATTATTGGTTGACGAGGTCTAGAGTTATCGAAATATTCGGCGGATACTCTAGTGGCTTTACTTAAGGTCATCATTATTAATAGCAAAAACTAATAGCAATATTAGAACAAAATTTAATAAACTTAAGTTTTGCAAACTTTCAATTCCAATATTTAATTTTATAAGGAGGATTAACTATGTGTGGAATTGTAGGTTATATAGGAACAAAAAAAGCTTACCCTATTTTAATTTCGGGTTTAAGCAGATTGGAATACAGAGGATATGATTCAGCTGGTATTTCAACAATTGAAAATGATGGTTTATCTTTGATGAAAGATAAAGGAAGAGTAAAAAATTTATCAAATTTAGACGGTATTGATAATTTAGAAGGAACAATTGGTATTGCTCATACAAGATGGGCAACTCATGGTAAACCTTCAAAAGAAAACTCTCACCCACATCAAGATAATTCAAAAACTTTTAGTGTAGTTCATAATGGGATTATAGAAAATTATAATGAATTAAGAAAATTTTTAGAAAATAATGGTTATACTTTTTATTCGCAAACAGACACAGAAGTTATACCAAATTTAATACATTATCATTTTTCAAAAGATGATAAAAACGATAATTTAAAATTTTTAAGAGCTGTAAAAAATGCTTGTTTAGAATTAAAAGGAAGCTTTGCTATTGAAGTAATTTCTATATTATATCCAGATAATATGATAGTTGTAAGACAAGATAGCCCTTTAGTTATCGGAACTTGTGAAGATGAAAAATACTTATCTTCTGACATTCCAGCAATACTTTCTTATACTAGAGATTTCTATCTTTTAAATGATTTAGAATTTGTAGTATTAACAAGAAATAGTGCTAAATTTTATGATGAAAATTTAAACGAAATTAAAAAAGAAACTCAAACAATAGAATGGAATGCATCAGCTGCAGAAAAAGATGGATTTGATGATTTCATGTTAAAAGAAATTTATGAACAACCAACAGCAATAAGAGAAACAATTGGAGCAAAAATCAATTTAGATTCTAAATGTGAATTTGACGAACTTGGATTCACAAAAGAATATTTATCTAGCATAAATAAAATTTATATAGTAGCATGTGGTACAGCTATGCATGCAGGACTAAGTGGAAAAAATGCTATTGAAAAACTTTGTAAAATTCCTTGCGAAGTTGATATAGCTTCAGAATTTAGATACAGAGACCCTATTATAGATGAAAAAACTTTATGTATTTTTATCTCTCAATCTGGAGAAACAGCTGACACAATTGCAGCATTAAAACTTTCAAAAGAAAAAGGTGCAAAAACACTTGCTATATCAAATGTAATTGGAAGTTCTATAACTAGAGAAGCTGATTATTCTATTTACACACATGCCGGACCAGAAATAGCAGTTGCATCAACTAAGGCATATACATCTCAAGTTGTATTAATAAACATTTTAGCTATATACTTTGCTGAAATTCTAGAAAATTCAGATATGGAATCTTTAACTAAATTAAAACAAGATATTTTAGACTTACCTAAAAAAATAGAAGAATCCCTAGATTGTAGTGATGAAATCAAAAAATTTGCTAAACAAATTTATCAAGAAAAAGATGTATTTTTCTTAGGTAGAGGAATTGATGAAACAGTTGCAAGAGAAGGTTCTTTAAAATTAAAAGAAATCTCTTACATCCATTCAGAAAGCTATGCTGCAGGAGAATTAAAACATGGTCCTATTGCTTTAATAGAAAATGGTATAACTGTTATTAGTATTTTAACAAACAAAGACCTAGTTAAAAAAAGTGTTAGCAACATTCAAGAAGTTATCACACGTGGAGCCAAAACTTTAGTTGTAACTAATCAAGAAATTGATAGAAATATGTTTGATACAGTAATTACAATACCAGAAACTAATTGCTTTATCTCTCCTATCTTATCAATTATACCTCTTCAATTATTATCTTACTATATCTCTAAAGAAAAAGGTCTAGATGTAGATAAGCCTAGAAATTTAGCAAAATCTGTAACAGTTGAATAATAAAAAAAGTCCTAACTATTATAGTCTAGGACTTTTTTACATATAAAAACATAACTCATATTAATAATCTTATAATTATTAAACACACAACCCCAGGCAGTCCTAACAATCCAACTAAAATACTAGTAAAAACATTAAGCCCAATATGAAACCCAAATGTTCCCCCAATCAAATTAATCAAAAAAATTGTAATTCCACCCAAAACAGAATTAACCACTAATTTCAAAACCTTCTTAATCGGAACAATAAACACTCTCCCAAAAATAAACAAAAAACAAACACACGCCAAATAAGTAATCAAATTTGTATCCATATCAAACCCTCTTCAAATTCTATTTATACATTTGTATGATTAAATATGGACAAATATTCATTCAGCCTATCTCTTCATCATAATTTTCATACTTAATTTGATTTATCGAATCAATAGTTATTCCACTAGCCTTAGCCAACTTCAACAAATAATTCAACTTAGCCTGATTTGCCTTTATCTGATAAATATAATAATCAACCAAATCAAACTCAGCAAACTCAAAATTTTTACTATTTCTTTTTAACTCTTCTCTAGTCTTTATTATACTTCTAACCAACTCAATCTCTTTCTCAAACTCACTACTCTCTTTTACCAATCCCTCTTTTTGAAACTGTTCCTCCATAAAAAAACACATCCATTCCACACAATTTTAAATATTATATGCACTTACAAAAAAAATATTCCATTTTATATTGTAGAGTAGCTCAAATAGTTGATTATAATATTTTTTTATTTAAAAATCTGAACGTTCCCCAAGACCCGCGTCAGGCTTCAAAAGCGATAACAGGCTCCTTGTGAGGGACTGAAGCTTTTGAAAAAGACCCAGCTATTGAAGTTTTTAAATAAAAAAATATTATAATCAACTATTTGAGCGGCCGCAACCCAAAGAAAATACCCATATTTATGTAACTTTTTTTCCAAAAATACTTGTTTTTTTCCCCATTTTATAGGATAATATATATGTACGATTATAAAAAAACAAACAAATAAATATAATAAAAAAAGGGGCAATTATATAATGAAAATAATAGATAATTTTTTAAAGAAACTAGGAGTAAGCCGAAACACATTTGCAACCTATGTCCTAACCTTAATAACTGTATATTTAGCAGTAGATAGAATAGTCGAATTCATGTTAATGCTATTTACAGGTGTATCATACTCATACTGGGGACCAATACAATACACTCTAGCACTAGCCTGTCCAATATTAGCATTTCTATTCTCAGGATGTTCAGAATTCGCATCAACCAAAAAGAAAAAAGTCACCTTATTTAACATATATATTATAGGATTAAGCATTATTGCAGTATCCATGTTCACTCAATGGCTTAATATGTCAGCCTGGTTATTATTAGTATTCAACCCTGGCTATGTAGATTTAGTTACTGACTTTTCAGACCTAATAAGACCTGCATTAACTTCATTAACCCTACTTTTCCCTGTTTTTATGATACCAAAAATATTTGATTTCTTATATTTTGGTGTTAATGATAGCAAAGATATGTCTCAATCAATTTGGGATTATGGAGGAATTGATCTATCTGACAAAAAAGCCGGTCATGGACCTTATACATGTGAAGTTTTCTTATGCCAAGATGGCGAAACAGCAAAAATGATAACAATCCCAGAAAGTTCTAGATATCAATCTATGTTTGTATGTGGTGCTTCTGGTTCTGGAAAAACATCTTTAATATATGAACCTTTAATTGCAAGAGATTTAGAGAGGAAATTTTTCTTTAGAGAAGTTTCAAAAGAAATGGGATTTACAGCTTTAAAAACTGGAATAGCAACATTAAATGGTCCTTATAATAATGATTATTTAAATGCTAACTTTAATTTAAATATGTTAATACCATCTTCTGGTAATGAAGATGTATATAAAGCCTATATGAAAAAAATGATTTTAGACAGCTCTTCTGCAATCACTTATAAAAATTGTGGTATAACTGTTTTATCTCCTGATAGAGAAATCACAGACCATATGATGGATGTTTGTAAGAACTTTGGATTATCTTATAACATTATTGATCCTTCAGATAAAGATTCAATTGGTTTAAATCCTTTTGTTTATGATGATACAAATAAAATAGCAATTACAATATCTTCTGTATTAAAAACAATGTGTGATATTTCTTCTGGTGACGATTCTGAAAATTATAGAGAATCTATTGTAATGCAAGCTATTGAAAATATGTCTATTTTACTTAAAGAAATGTATCCTAGAATGAATGAAGGTATGTTACCTAATTTAAATGATATGTTAAAAATGTTTACAAATTTTGATTTGGTAGAAAAAATGTGTGAAATTTTAGCAAGTAATGAGAAATTGAAAGAAAAATATAGTGTACAATTAGCATATTTTAGAAAAAACTTTTATAAAAATGGTTCAAATAGAGAAACTACTGAAACATATATAGATATAGTAATTAGTCAATTAGATAAATTATTAAGATTGCCTGGTGTAAAATCAATCTTATGTAACAGACATAATAATATAGATTTTGATAAAATGCTTGCAAATGGTGAGATTACTTTTGTATGTACAAGACGTGGTGATTTAGGAGCTTCTAGCCATAAAGCATTTGGATTATTCTTCTTAATTTCAATGCAAAATGCTGTTTTAAGAAGACCTGGAAGCGAAAAATCTAGAGTTCCAAACTTCTTATATATAGACGAATTCCCAGACTTTATTTGTAAAGCTACAGAACCAATATTCACAATGTATAGAAAATATAAAGTAGGTACAACAATTTCAGCTCAAAACCTTGAACAATTAGATGTTTCTAGTTCTAAAGGAAACTTTAAACAAACTATTTTATCAAACTGTGCAAACAAAATCTTTACTGGTGGCGGAAGTATTGATGAATTAGAATGGTGGGGAAATGAATTTGGTCAAAAAAGAGAATGGTCTATGCAAAATTCTATTGATTTTGATAAAATGAAATATGACTCTAAACATGGTAATGTTGAGTGGAAATTTGTTCCTTTCTTTAAACCAGGAAAACTTCAATCTCTTGGAACAAAGGATTGTGCTTATAAAATCAGAGGCGAAAACGGTAAACCTATGTCTGGTCAAGGAAAACTTAATTTCCTAGAATCAAAATATAAAGAACCTAAAAAAATTAAGACTTTCGATTTTGGTAGATATTCAGATGGTGTTACTACTCACACTGAGGATGAAGATGAATCAAAAACAAAAAAGAAATTTGATATAAAAAATTTAGACTTTATAGATGAAAGAAATGAATTTAACCCTATTCAAACAGACACAACAGATTCAAATTATCTATTTGATAATGAAGATGCTATTGTTGTAAATTTGAAAAAGAAAAAGAAATAGAAGAGAATTTTAAATATTCTCTTCTTTTATTTTATATTAAAATTATTTCTCTTTTTTAATAATTTTATTTCCTATAATGTTATTCCTATTAATTCTATCAAAACTCCTGAAATAACTCCAATTATATATAATAATGCAATTATTCCTACATTTTCTTTCAACTTATTATTTGTCTTAAATAATACTGCAAGTCCTACTCCTGCCCCTGTTAATAACCCTGATATCATACTTCCAAGTGAAATAACATTTTCTAAATACATATTTGTAATTATAACTGATGAAGCACAATTTGGGATTAATCCTATTAATGAAGAAATCATTGGTCCTATGATAGGTTTATTTAATATCCAACTTGCAATTGTATCTTCTCCTACAAAATGCACAACTATATTTATTATAAATGTTATTAATATTATAAATACAAATATACTCAAAGTATGATGAATAGCAGATTTTAAAATTCCTTTTTCATCACAATGGCAGTGTTCTTCTTCACACATATGTCCTATCTCATTGTTTTCTTTTTCTTCTTTGTTTATTTTATTTTTGTCAACTAAATTTATCACTAAATCTATTATAACTCCTGCAATCATACCAATTATCAATTTTATTCCTAATATCTTTAATATCACAATTGGTGAAACCGCCTCTGATATAAATATTGGTAACATTTCATCAGATGTTGATAAATATACTGCAATTAAAGTACCTAATGTTATAACTCGTCCAGCATAAAGATTTGTTGCAGACACTGAAAATCCACATTGTGGAAATATTCCTAATATACTTCCAAAAAATGGTCCAAATTTTCCAGATTTTTTTATAACATTTTTTGATTTTTCTCCCATTTTATGTTCTATGTATTCCATTATTAAGTATGTTATAAATAAAAATGGTAATAATTTTATTGTATCTTCTAAAGTATGTTCAATAATTTCTAACATAATTCTCTCCTTTTATTTAATTTGCATTTAATAGTTTAACATAAAAATACAAATTGTGCAAGAAGAATATCCGAGTAATGAATTAAAATTAATGCTTCTTGGAAAGCTGACTGTGGAAGGTATATATATTATTTTTGAAGTGAGCTTGTGGGGGGACCGGCAAATTATAGTATGTTATAGAATTTCACGCAAGTGAAAGGCTATTACATACTATTATGCAGTTGGGACGAACGAAAAAATAATATATATACCTTCCACAGTCAGCTTTCCAAGAAGCATTAATTTTAATTCATTACCCTACAAACAAAAAGGAGAGCTTCTATATGTATGAACTCCCCCCTTTTCCTTATCTTCTTCTAAAACTTCCACAAAAGCTTCCACTTCTTCCGTTATTATTATTTGGAAATACATTTGCTCTAACAGCTATAGAATCATTTGATGTATTGCAGTTACATGAACATGAATCATTATTATCGCAATCATTATCATCATTTCTACGACGGCAATTTGAATTTATTGTTAATAATTCATTTTCAACCCCATTACATCCACTGCTACTTATTGTTAGCAAATTCCCATTATTATTGTCATCATCATCCCTATTTGAACAACATCGATTTATCGAGAATATCTGTCTTTCATCATCACAGTTTCTCCTATTATTTGAGTTTGAACAACAATGACATCTTTCTCTTCTGCATCCTCTTTCATCAAGTTCGCGTAATATTCTACATATTATTTTTGTTATTACTGCTGTTATAAATGCAATTATTGTAAATACTATTGTTGCAACTAAAAATATTAAGTCTCCAATGATAAATGTTACTACTAAAAATATAGCAAATATAATGCTAGCTACTAAGAAAGGACATTTTAAGATTTTTTGTAATGCTATTGATACTATTATTACTGCTATGGGCAAAGCAAAAAATATTAGTAATAAAATATTCATATTTTTTCTCCTTTTCCTTTTTACTATATTTTATGCTTTTTACTATATTTGGTTACTTTATCAAACATACTAAAAGGGACGTCCTTTTTGGCTAATTGTCAAAAAAGGCGCCCCCTTTGATAGATTTTAATCATATTCTACGTTTAATAAATATAGTCCCTGTGGTGGCAAAGTTTTACCAGCTAATTTTCTATCTTTAGATTCAATGATTTTTTTTATATCTTCAGGTTCTATTTTTTCTAATCCAATATCTACTAATGTTCCAGCTATTATTCGTACCATATTATATAAAAATCCATTTCCTGTTAATTCTATGTAAATTCTATTATTGGGCATTTCTGTTACTTTTGCTTTGTATATGGTTCTTACACTACTTTTGCTACTTGTCCCACTTGCTTTGAATGCTTTAAAATCATGCTCTCCTTCAAAATATTTAGCAGCTTCTTTCATTTTTTCTACATTCAACTTCTGTGGTATATGTGTTTCTAAGTTTCTATATATAGCTGATGAAAATTCTGAGTTATTAATAATATATCTATATGTTTTTTTCTTACATGTTAATCTGCTGTGAAATCTTTCTTCTACTTCTTCTGCTGATATTATTCTTATCGACTTTTTTAAATTAGAATTTAGTGCTATTGCTATTTTATCTATTGGAATGTTTGAATTTGTTTTAAAATTTGCTACTTGTCCGCATTGCATGCACTCCGGCATCTGTTCTTCCTGATGCCATTAGGTCTGTTTCTTCTCCTGTTACTATTTTTATTGCTTGTTCTATTGTACCTTGGATATTTAATTTTGTTGGTTGTTTTTGCCATCCATTAAAATCTTTTCCATCATATTCTATAACTAATTTTATATTCCTCATTTATCTTCCTTTTATTTTTTGTTTTTATTAAATCTTTGTTTAATTTTTGAAAATCTTTCGCTTTTTTTTGCAGTTTTTTCTGTAAATCTTTTTGTTACTATATTACTTATTAATATTTTCTTTAATGCATCTTCTTTTACATCTGCTATTAATGTTCCATCTTTCGCTACTGATATTTTTCCTGTTTCTTCTGATACTACAACTACTAAACTATCTGATTCTTTTGAAATTCCTATAGCTGCTCTATGTCTAGTTCCTATTTCTTTTGCTATATCTGGGTCATCTGCTAATGGTAATACACATGCCGCTGCTGCTATTTTGTTATTACTTATAACAACTGCTCCATCATGTAAAGGTGTCTTTGGTATAAATATATTTACTAATAGTTGAGGTGATACTTCAGAATTCATTGGTACCCCTGTTGATATTATATCTTGTATATTAATATCTCTTTCTAAAACAATTAATGCTCCTGTTTTAGTTTTTGAAAGCTCTGTCGCTGCTATTACAACTTTATATATATCTTCTTTTGTTTTTGTTGCTACATCACTATCTAGTCCAAAAAATTTTGTTAATTTATTTGTTCCTAATTGTTCTAGTCCTCTTCTTAGTTCTGGTTGGAATATTACAATTATTGCAATTACTCCCCAATTCATTATTCCTGTTAAAATTGAATTTAATATATTTAAATTTAATAGTCCACTAATCCATGTTGCAATAATTAATAAAGCGATTCCTTTTATTAATTGCCATGCTCTTGATCCTTTTACTATTCTAACAAAATAGTATAATAAAAATATTACTATTACTAAATCTAATATTGTTGTGAATAGATTAAAAGGATTTTCTCTTAGATTTTGTAGTACATTTAAAATGTTTTCATTATAAAAATTTATCCAACTATTACTTATACTTTTTCCCATAATATCCCTTCTTTTATATATATTGTATCCTCTATATTAAAGAATATATTAGTGTTCCTGCTACTGACATTATCATCATTATTGCTAATATTCCTGCCATTATTTTTACAAATACTTGTCCTTTATCAAATTTTCTTTGTTCTTTATTTTTTATATTGTTTTCTTTATCTTTTTTCATTTTTTATACCTCCATAAAATTTCTATATTTATTATAGCACTAACTTATGTTATTTTTCAATATATTGTTGGCATCTTCTCTATTTTATTATTATCTATTTTTATGATATGTCTTAATTCTTGTTTTGCAATTTCCAATTTTTCTATATCATTAGCATATATATAAGCTAAATTTTCTCCTTTTGAAATTTCTTCTGAAACCTTTTTACACAACCTAATTCCTACTGTATAATCAATTTTATCTTCTTTTCTTATTCTTCCAGCCCCTAGATTGCAAGCTACTTTTCCAACTTCTTCTGCATTTATTTCTTGTATATATCCATCTTGATTTGCTTTTATTGGTTCTATATATTTTGCCTTTGGAAACTTATTTGTATCTTCTAAATATGTAATATCTCCTTCTTGATTTTTTACCATTTCTACAAATTTTTTGTATCCTTTTCCATTTTTTATATTTTCTAGCATTTTTATTTTATTCTCTTCTAAATTGTCGCCTAAACCTGCTAGTTTTATCATGTTTGCACCTAATTCAAGTACAACTTCTTTTAAATCTTCTGGCATTTCTCCTTTTAAGAAATTTATTGCTTCTATTACTTCTAAGTGGTTTCCTATTGCATATCCTAGTGGTTCATCCATATTTGTTAATATACATACTGTTTCTCTATTTGCTAATTTTCCTATTTCTATCATTTCGCTTGCAAGTTTTTTTGCATGTTGAATATCTTTCATAAATGCACCTTTTCCTACAGTTACATCTAAGACTATTTTTTCTGCTCCACTTGCTATCTTTTTGCTCATTATACTTGATGCTATTAATGGTATACTTTCTACACATGAGATACTGTCTCTTAGTGCATATAGTTTTTTATCTGCTGGTGCTAGATTCATTGTTTGTGAAATCATACTTATTCCTATGTTTTCCACATTTTGTATAAATTTGTGTATATCTATATCTGTTTTGTATCCTGGTATCGATTGCATTTTGTCTACTGTTCCTCCTGTGAATCCTAGTCCTCTTCCAGACATTTTGGCAACTGGTACTCCGGATTGATGCTACTAATGGTAGTAGACATATTGATACTTTATCTCCTACTCCTCCTGTTGAGTGTTTGTCTACGATTGTTTTTTTTATGTTTGATAGGTCTAATATTTCTCCTGAGTGTGCCATTGCCATTGTTAGATTTGTTGTTTCTTGTTTTGTCATTCCGTTTAAGAATATTGCCATTGTTAACGCTGCTGCTTGATAGTCTGATATTTTTTCATTGACATAGTTTTTTATGAAGTATTCTATTTCTTGTTTCGTTAATTCTTTTTTGTCTCGTTTTTTTTCTATTATTTCTAAAATGTTCATATGAGGCTCCTAACTTTTTCATAAAATTTATACGAAATTTTTTGTAAAACTTTTTCTATGGATTGGACATAATCCGTATTCTTTTATTGCTGCTATGTGTTTTGCTGTTCCGTATCCTTTGTGCCCAGTAAATCCGTATTGTGGGTAAATTTCGTCCCATTCTCTCATGATTCTGTCCCTTGTTACTTTTGCTACTATTGAGGCTGCTGCTATTGAATAGCATTTTGCGTCTCCTTTTATTATTGAATCATATGGTATTCCGTCTGTGTCTATATGTTGTAGTGCGTCTACTAATATTAAATCTGGTCTTACATCTAGTCCTTTTACTACACTTGTTAAACCTTGTTTCGTTGCAGCTAATATATTGATGTCATCTATTACATCTTGCCCTATTATTGCTACTGAATAGCTTATTGCTTCTTCTAAAATTTTGTCATATAATAGTTCTCTTTTCTTTTCAGAGACTTTTTTTGAGTCATTTACTCCTTCTATCATTGAATCTTCTGGCATTATTACACCAGCAACTACAACTGGGCCTGCTAGTGGTCCTCTTCCTGCTTCGTCTATTCCACATATATTTTTGAATCCTTTTTGGTGTAACTCTTTTTCCATTTGTTTTAAGTTTGTTAATCTTTCTAATTCTTTTTCTTTCATTTTATTTTCCTTCTATCTTTCTATTTATTATATATTTAAATCTTGAATTTCGCTTAAAGAATAATATTTTGTTTCTTCCTTTTCAAATCCCTTTGTGTTATATACTTCTACCTGTACATTTTTTATGTCGTATTTTATTATATACCATCCATTTTTTTCGTCTGATTCTACATTTGAAAGTCCTATGTCTATTAAGTTTTGTGTTGTTAATTTATAATAATATATGTAATTTGCATTATCTGTTGTTATATTGTCCACTGTTATATTGATATTTCCATTAAAAACACTTTCTTCTAATATTTCTTCTCCTTTTAACTCTTCTTTCGCTTTTTGTATTCTATTATTTTTTTCTTCTTCTGCGACTGTATCAATTGTTGTTCCTAAGTTAAAATTTGCTTTTTCTATATATTCTTCTCCTTTTACTTTTATTAATAGCATATTCGTTTTTAGATTTTCTAATTCTGATTTTTTTATAACATTATTTCCTACGACTATTGATATACTTGCTAATATTACTAGTATTATTATTGTTATTACTAACGATACCATTGTTATTCCTTTGCTTTTTTTCATATATTTCCTCCATTTTTATTTTTCGACTTTATTATATCAATTAGTACTTTGTATTTCAAGATTTAGGCTCTATTTTTGTAATATTTTAGTTACAATTAGAACGGCTAATTTTTATGCTACACCGAACTGTAACATAATAACTTTTATAAAGGAAAAAAAACAATAATCTCATTTATCTTTTACACTTTTTTCACAAAAACTTCACAAATATCTTGTATTCTAATATATAATTAGGTTATTATATAAATATAAATAAAAAAATTAGGAGGCAAAAACAAAATGGAAGAAAACGAAAATAAAGAAGCAAAATTTAAAGCTGTTCCAGTAACAGGTTCAACATCATACAACAAAACTTCAAGAAACAAATCTGGATTTGGAAAAAGCGTAGTAGTGCCATTTATTAGTGGTGTTGTAGGATGTTCAGTTGTAATTGGAACATGTTTTGGAATTCCCTCAATAAGAACAAAAATAATAGGAGATGCAAACACTTCTCCAATCAGCACTACAAATAACACATCTACAGAATCAACTGGATATGTTACACAAACATCTTTAAGCAACTATTCAGACACAGCAGTATATGCTGCAAACAAAGTATTACCATCAATAGTTGGTATAAATATTGAATATACAATAAACACAACATCATTTTTTGGAAGATCTGGCTCTTCAACTGCAACAGCTTCAGGTTCTGGTATTATAATTAGTGAAGATGGATATATTTTAACAAACAACCATGTTGTATCTTCAAGTTCTTCAGAATCAAGTTCTTACTATCAAATATCAGAAGCAACAAAAGTTACTGTTTCACTATTTAATGATGAAACAGAATATGAAGCAACAATTGTTGGTCAAGATGAACAAACTGATTTAGCTGTTATAAAAATTGAAAAAACAGGATTAACAAAAGCAGAATTTGCAGATTCTGATGATGTAAAAGTTGGTGAATTTGCAATGGCTGTTGGAAACCCAGTAAATATGACAAGCACTGTAACTACCGGTATAATAAGTGCCGTAAATAGAGAAATTACAGATTCTGATGGAAAAACTTATAAATGTATACAAACAGATGCTGCTATAAATTCAGGTAACAGTGGTGGAGCTTTAGTTAATAGTGAAGGTAATGTTATAGGTATTAACACTCTAAAATTATCAGGTACAGGAATTGAAGGTATCGGTTTTGCAATTCCAATTAATTCAACAACAGACGTCACATCACAATTAATCCAATACAGCAAAGTAAGAAGACCTTATATAGGAATCTCAGGAATCGACTTAGATGAAAACACTGCTCAAAAATATAATCTAGTAGTTGGAGTTTATGTAAAAGCTGTAGAAGACTTCTCTTCTGCTGAAAAAGGCGGTCTAAAAGCTGGTGACGTAATCATAGAAGCCGACGGAAAATCTATAAAAACAATGGACGAATTAAACGAAATCAAAAACTCACATCAAATTGGTGATGAGCTTAAACTAAAAATAAATAGAGATGGAAATGAAAAAGAAATCACATTAACTTTAGGAGAACAACCTTAATTAATAAAACATTCACTTTCAATTCACAAAATGGACAAAAACGATTATTATAATACAACCATAGTCAGAAGCAAACTGACTTAGAAAAAAAAACATCCCCTTTTATTTTCAAAAAAAGAGCTAGTGCAAAAAAACTAGTTCTTTTACTTTTTTTAAGCTACCATTTGACTATTTCCCACTTTTGCGGTATTATATATAATATTAATTTAAAAATAGAAATGAGGAATTATAAAGTTATGATATGTTCAGAATGTAAAAAAAATCCAGCAATACTTTTTTATGAAAAAATAGATAATGGAAAAAAAACAATGGAAGGTTTATGTTATGACTGTGCCAAAAAAAGAGGTATAGATGCAACAGAAGTACTATCAAAACAACAAGACTTCTTATCTAAAGATAAAATAAATTTAGCAGACATGAACAAACAATTAGAATCCATTTTTAAAGACTTTGCTGAAAACATAGATATCGAAGATATACAGAACATCGAAGGTGCATTTACCTTTGGAGATATAAATGGTGATGAAAACAGTGATTATGATGATGAAAAACCTAAAGTTGCAGGTGCTGCTATTCCTTTAGGCTCAATCTTTTCTAATATGTTTTCTCAGAACAAGCAAGAAAACCAAAATGGCGAAAAGAAAAAAGTAAAGATAGAAAAAAAGAAAGAATCAAAACAAAATAAAAAGAAAAAATATTTAGACACATATGGAACTAACCTTACTAATAAAGCCAAGAACAATCAATTAGATTTAGTTATTGGTAGAGATAAAGAAATTCAAAGAATTGTTCAAATCTTAAATAGACGTTCAAAAAACAACCCTTGTTTAATTGGTGAACCTGGTGTTGGTAAAACCGCTATTGCACAAGGTTTAGCAATTAAAATTGCAAATCAAAACGTTCCAGCAAAACTATTAAACAAAGAAGTTTATCTTTTAGATATGACTGCCGTTATCGCTGGTACTCAATTTAGAGGACAATTCGAATCTAGAATGAAAGGTATTATAGACGAATGTAAAGAATATGGAAATATTATTCTAGTTATTGATGAAATTCATAATATAATTGGTGCAGGAGATGGTGAACATTCTATGAATGCTGCAAATATTTTAAAGCCTGCCCTATCTAATGGAGAGCTTCAATTAATAGGTACTACTACTTTAAAAGAATATAGAAAATATATTGAAAAAGATTCAGCTTTAGAAAGAAGATTCCAACAGGTTTTAGTTGAAGAACCTAATATTGAAGATTCTATAACTATACTTGATGGTATTAAAAAATATTATGAAGAATATCATAAAGTAAAAATATCAACAGATGTTATTCGTCAAGCTGTTATAATGTCTGAAAAATATATTCATGATAGATTCTTACCAGATAAAGCAATTGATATTTTAGATGAGGCTTGTTCTAGAATAAATTTAGAAAATAAGGATTTATTTAAGCTAGAGGTATTAAAAAGAGAATTAGCTACAGTTCAAGCTCAAAAAGAGGAAGTTACTCAAGCAGATACAACAGAGGATTATCAAAAAGCTGCTGATTTAAAAACTAGAGAATGCCAAATTATAGAAGATATTGATAAACTAAACAAAAAAATGAAACTTAAAAGCCTTACAGTTCAAGATATTGCAACAGTAATTGAAAGTTGGACAAAAATTCCTGTTAAAAAAATTACTGAGGCTGAAACTAAAAAACTTTTAAATTTAGAAACAAATCTTCATAAAAGAGTTATTGGACAAGAAGAAGCTGTAAGTAGCGTTTCTAGAGCTATTAGAAGAAATAGAGCTGGACTTCAAAATGAAAAAAGACCACCTTCATTTATATTTGTTGGACCTACAGGTGTTGGAAAAACAGAACTTGCAAAATCTTTAGCTTATGAAATGTTTGGTTCAGAAGATTCTATTATAAGAGTAGATATGTCTGAATATATGGAAAGTCATTCTACTTCTAAATTAATAGGTGCACCTCCAGGATATGTTGGTTATGATGATGCAGGACAATTAACTGAAAAAGTTAAAAGAAAACCTTATTCTATTATTCTTCTAGATGAAATTGAAAAAGCTCATCCTGATGTATTTAATATTTTACTACAAGTGTTGGATGACGGAAAACTTACAGATTCTCAAGGAAACACTGTTAGCTTTGCAAATACAATTATAATAATGACATCAAATGCTGGTTCAAATTTAAATAATAATTCAATTGGTTTTGGTAAACAAACTGTTGATAAATCTAAAATTGAAGATAGTTTAAAAGATGTGTTTAGACCAGAGTTTTTAAACAGAATTGATGAAATAATTGTATTTAATTCTTTACAAAAAGATGAATTATTAAAAATTGTTGATTTAATGTTAAAAGATACTATAAAAGCTTTAAAACAAAAAGATATTTCTTTTGAAATAACCAATAAAGCTAAGCAATTCATTTTAGAAAAGGGTACTAATATTAAATTTGGAGCTAGACCTTTAAGAAGGTCAATTCAAAGATATATCGAAGATGAGATTTCTGAAAAGATTTTAAAAAGCGAACTGATTGATGGACAAACAGTTAAAATTGATTTTAAAAATGATGAACTAATATTTGAAATAATTTAATATACAAATTGTCAATTGAGTTATCCTCTTTTGACAATTTAAAAGGAGAAAAAATGTTGAAACATATACCAAATATATTAACTATATTAAGATTTTTATTTATACCAATAATTATATATTTTATTTTTACAGGGAATTATATTTTAGGATTTGCATTTTTTACTATTTCAGGAATTACAGATATTTTAGATGGCTTTATTGCAAGAAAATTCAATTTAATTTCTAATTTTGGTAAATTAATGGATCCCCTAGCAGATAAACTAACTCAAATTTCTGTACTTGCTTCTTTAGTTATTGTAAATATTATTCCTGTTTGGATTTTGGCTATTGTTATTTTGAAAGAATTAATAATGGTCATTGGTGCTTCTTTTCTTTATGGCAAAGATGTTGTTGTTTATAGTAAATGGTATGGAAAATTAGCAACTGTTTTATTTTATTTAGCTATTGTTATTTCTTTATTTACAAAACAATTTAATATTACAGGTTTTTGGGTTAATTTAAGTTTAATTATTTATTGTATAGCTTTAGCTTCTACTGTTTTTTCTCTTATTATGTACATTAAATGCTTATACCAAGGCGGTTTTATTGATAAAAGTGATTTAAATAAAGAAACTCAAAAGGTTGTTATAGAAAGTAAAAAGAAAACTAAAAAAAGTGAAGAATTTTAATTCTCCACTTTTTTTATTAAAAAGGATTTCAATTTGATTTCCTTTTATATAATATTTTAGAACTTTTATTTAGCTTTTATTATTTTATGTCCTCTACACACTCTACTATCTTTGCTAGTAATAAATATGCATCCTCTTCGGCATTTATAATTATTGATACGGATTTTTTCAAATCATTATAATTAGCCTCATAATTTGTTTTTGAAATAATTTCTTTGCATAATTGATATTTTTTTCGTTCATCAACTGCCCAAGAAATTTTATAAAATTTGTTTTCAATTGTGATTGTGTATTTTTTGCATTTACACTTCTTTTTAATTCTTCGAAAATCTTTCAGTTTTTTTCTCACCTTACTTAATTGCCGTGATACATAAGATTGCGACATTTTAAATTTTTCGCCAATACTGCTTTCAGTATATCCAGATAAATGATATAAAATATACAATTTCTTTTTATCCTGGAATTCATTTAAAATATATTCAAATATTTCTTTTACCTCTTCCATTTTTTCATATATTTTATACTCATCTGAGCTTTTAAGTAAATCTACAACTTTTAGCTCATTCCCTTCTTGATCAGTATATAGTATCTCCTCCATAGAAATTTCACTATATCTTTGTCTTCTATTTTTTCTAAGACTCATCCGTATTTCATTTTCTATGCATCTACTAATATAGGTTGCTAACATTACTCCCTTACTTGGTTCAAATGTATTAATTCCTTTTATTAGGCCTATTGTTCCAATACTTCTTAAGTCTTCTTCTTCGTACCCTGTGTTTTCAAATTTTTTTGCTATATAGTATACTAGTCTTAAATTTCTAGTAATCAATATCTGTTTTGCCTCTTGATTCCCTCTATAACACAGTGTTACATATCTTTCTGTCTCTTCTGGTGTTAAAACTTGTGGAATTTGTTTACTCTCAATCTCCCAGCTTTTCCGTTCTGCCATTACAACCTCCTGTATAAAAATAAAAATCTAAAATATTATATTAATGCATTATGGGTTTCCATAATGTGTTAATTATATCATACTTCTTTCTTTTTTTCAAATTTTTATTCAAAATCTTCTATTAATTGATTTAATTCTTCTTTTCCATTAACTCTAATTCCATTTTCTATCTTGATTTTATCGGTCTCTGTTAAATAATCAATAGAAATTTCTGTTTTTTCATATATTTCTTCTTCATTATTTTTAGTTATTCTGTATATTGTAATTTTTCCCTCATCATTTCTTAAAATATAATGTTCTCCACATTCTTCGTCATATTCTTTATATATGATAATTTCTGTACTAGAATATTTTTTTATTTCATAATCTGAATATTTTTGTATTAAATCTTCTTTTGTTTTATTTATTAAATCTTGTGGCATATCTATATATTTATTTATTGTATGTTGACACCCTTTATAATAGCTTCTTAATATTAACACACAATTTGGTGATATTTTTTCATCTGCTGCATTAGTCTCTAAGATATCTTGTTTTGCTTCTTCTTCTAGTTCTTCCCATTCTTCTGTACATTCATCTGTTATTTTTTCAGATACTTCATTTATTTTGTTTTCTATAATATTTTCATTTAAAGTGTTTTTTTTGTTTTTATTATATATAAATATTCCGAATATTACTCCTATTACTATAATTACAATAATCAGTATTATAATCCAAGTTTTTTTCATTAAATTTCCTCCGTAATTTTATTTTTCTTTTATTATTTACGGATTTTTCTAATTTATACATTTATTGGTTTTAAATACCTATACACTTTTTCTTTTATTGGCTCTCTTTTTATCTTATAGTAGTTACAACTTTTATTTTACCATTATTATTAACACTGATAATGATTTCTCCATTTAAATCAGTTCTATATATATTATTGCATATATTTTCTAATCTTTTTAAAACTTCCTCATTTGGATGTCCAAATTTATTATTTTTACCAACACCAATTATGGCAATTTCTGGACTTGTAATATTTAAAAAATTACTTGAAGTAGAAGTTTTTGAACCATGATGTCCAACTTTTAATATATCTGATTTTAATAAGAATTTATTTTTATTATAAAAATCCAAAATTTCTTCTTCTGCTATTTTTTCTATATCTCCTGTAAATAGCATGCTAAATTTTTTATAGTGTAAATTACATACAATTGCATTATTATTTGAAATATTGGTTGTAATTTGATTATCTTTTGGCCATAATACATCAAAATATAGATTTCTTTCTACTTGGATCCTATTTCCTGCTATTACTTCATAAACTTTTATATTTCTTTTAGTTGTAATTTCTAAAAATTTTTTATAATTTTCTGTTTTTTCTATTTGTTTAGATATATATACTTTTTTTACTTTTAATTCATTTAAGATTTCAAAAATTCCTCCAACATGGTCATTATCAAAATGACTTATTATTATAATATCAATTTTTGTAAATCCTCTATCTAAAATGTATGGAAGTAATGTGTTTTTTCCTACATCAAACTCTGAATTTGTACTACCTCCTCCATCAATTAAAATCGTTTTATTTTGTGGTGTAATAATTAAGCTAGAATCCCCTTGTCCAACATCTATAAAGTGTACTTTTAAGTTTTTTGGAATTAAATTTATTATTATTAAACTTAATAGTAGACTTATTAAAATTTTTTGTACTTTTAATTTATTTTTTCTTATATTTATCTTTAATAGAGCTACTAAGTTTCGCATTCTTATTTGCGTTTTATTTGGATTTTGAGAAGAATAAATTTCATATATGAAAAATAATACTATTGAACATAGATAATAAGTTATTATTGAAAATGTGCTTGGTGTTGCTATATAAATCTTTGATAAAGGCAACTCTCCTATTTTTGATATAATTGTTATAATCTGAATTCCAACTTCTACTATTTTGGAAAATACTTCTGCTATTTGTAAATTTATTAGAACTATTATTATAAATAAAAATCCTAAAATTACAATTGGACCTATTACGATACTAAGAACTAAATTTGATATTAAAAAATATGGATTAAATGTATTTAAATTATATAAAATTATTGGCAATATAAATATTTCTACAGAAATAGATACTGATATAATTTCTTTTATTTTATCCAAGAATTTGTGTATTCTAGGTCTTATTTTATATTTATATATTTTATTTTTTATTTTTATATTTTTTAGAAACTTTAAAATGCTTTTATTAAATATTATTATTCCAATAACTCCTCCATATGATAATACAAGTCCTAAATTTTGAATCAAAAATGGGTTATACATTAGTATTAATAGTAGTGATATAGAAATGGATGTGTAAATATCATTTTTTCTATAAATTATTTTAGAAAATAGCATTATAATTCCCATAATTCCTGCTCTTGTAACTGATGGTGAAAAATTAGTTATAAACATATATATTATTAAAATAAATATGCTTAAAATATGTGTTGGCTTTTTCCCTATTACATTTTTTAAAATAATATTCATTCCTAAAATCACATATGTTATATGCATTCCTGATACTGCTAATATATGTGACATACTTGCATTTCTAAAATCTTCTTGTGTCTCTTCATCTATATCTGCTTTATATCCTAATATTAAACCTAATAAAATTGAAGAAGTTTCATCAGTTAAAATTTTTTTAGTATTTGTGATTATTTTAGCGGATATTTCATTTGATATTTGAAAAATTTTATTTGCTTGATTTGTTTGTATTATTTTTATGTTTTCACATTTTATTGTTCCATAGATTTTTAATTGTTTTAGATATTTAGAATAATCATATCCTTTGTAATTTCTTTGCACTTCTGGTTTTGTGTATGTTCCTGAAAATATAATTTTATTACCATATTTTAATTCTATGTTTTTATCTGTACTAATATATAAATTTATTTTTTTACTATTATATTTTGTTTCTATTTTATATTTATTATAGTACTGCTTTTCTTCTTTATTGCTTATAACTATTCCTATTAGATTTAAATTTTCTTTATTTGATAGTTCATTATATATTTTTTTATATTGATTGTTTTGAAAAAGAACTATTGAATTTGAAATTATTGAACTAATTATTAATAATATTATTACTTTTAAATTTAAATATATTTTTATATATCTCTTATATCTTTTTATTGATAATAATTTTAATTTGTTTGATTTTTGTATATTTGAATATTTATAAATTAAATATATTGCACTTATTAGAATATAAATTGGGACTATACTTATTTCTAAGTATAGTCCCACTATTATACCCATTATATATCCTATAACTGCAATTAGAATTGGTCTTTTCAAACTTGCCTCCTATAATTGCTATTTACAAGATGGATTTAAAAAATTCTTCTTGCTCCTACATAATTCTTTTTGTAGTATCCACTTGAAAGTGAATCTGTTCTTACTCCTGAGCCTGAATTTGCAGCATGTATAAATGTATTTCCCCCCATATATATACCTACATGGTTTATTCCAGATTTACCAAACATTACTAAGTCTCCTGCTTGTAAGTTTGTTACTGATGTACCATTACTGTATTGTGCTGCTGCTGTTCTATTTAGCGATACTCCAAAATGTCTATATACATATTGTGTAAATCCTGAACAGTCAAATCCACTTGGTGATGTTCCTCCATATACATATCTACATCCTAAATATTGTTTTGCATATGATATAACTGAACTTCCTGTTCCTGATGATGCTGTTGTTCCTGAAGTATTTTGTACTGTATTGCTTGCAGTACTTGTAGTTGCTTGTGTATTTGTATTTGTGCTTGTTTTTTGTTTTGTTGTAGTTCTTGTTGTTGCACTTCTTGATATTTCTTGTTTTGTTGTTGATAATAAGTTTTCAGCAACATATCCTTTTGTTCCATTTATGTCTATATATGCCCATCCATTTTCAGTTGATAATACTGTAACTTGGCTATTTATTGATAATTGTTTAACAACTTTTGATGTTTTATCTGCTCCTTCTCTCAAATTTACAGTTTGTGAATTTACATACATAGTTTTTTTTGTGTTTGATGTTGTAGTTGTATTAGTAGTTGTATTTGTTGCTGTTGGTTTTATATTTTCTGTTGATTGCACTTCATTAGTATTTTCCTGTGTTAATACTAATTTATCTTTTCTTATCCAACCTTGTTTTTCATTTTTAGTCTTTACTTTTACCCAATCATTTAAAATTTCTATAACTTCAACTTCATCATCTTTATTTACTTCGTCCATCTCTATTGAACTTATTAATGGTATTACTTTCAATTTAATATTTTCAGATATTTTATATTTTCCTTTTTCAACAACTTTATCTTCAATAGCTGTTGTATTTGTTTCAACAGTTGTATTTTCTGTTGTCGTATTCTCTATCGTTGTATTTTGTACTGCTGTATTTTCTGTTTCTACTGTATTGTTTGTTTCAGTAGTTGTATTTTCTGTTACAGTGTTTTCACTTGTTGTGTTTTCCTTATTTTTTGCTTCTATTAGGTCACTTCTTATATATCCTGTTATATTTTTGTATTTTACTTTATACCATTCCTCTGTTTCTTCTAATATTTCAACTTCCTCACCCATTGATGCAAGTTCTAATACTTTTGATTCTGTATTTGCTTCTTCCCTAAGCTTTGCTGTCTCTACTATAATTTTTCCTGTGTTTGCTGCAAAGCATATATTTATAAAAAACAAACTTGCCATACATATTACTGCAATCACTATTATGTTTTTTATATTCATCTTTGTTTTCATTTTTTTACTCCTCTTATTATTATATTTCTTTTTGCGCAATTATGTTCCAAATTATATAATTTATTTTAGAATTTGTCAACACCTTAAAATTTTAAGATATTTTTTTGTGAAAGCTCAAAAATAGACGGAGTTTTTCCATCTATTTTTTCTTTCGTGCATTCTATTTAATTTTCTCATTTTTAGATATTTTTATCAATTACTGGTAATAACTGTTTCTTTCTAGACACTACTCCTTCTAGAAAAACTCTATTATTCTCTAATTTTTTATCAAAAGCTTTTTCTACTGAATTAGCCATTGAACCCAATGCTATTACTTCAGAATTACTATTTAATATATCTGTTATTGCAAGTACAAATAAACTTAATCCATTTTTTTCAATTTCTGAATTTATAGCTTTTTCTAATTTTTCTTGTCTTTTTAATACATCTTCTATACTTACAGTATTTACTTGTGCTATTACAAATTTTGTTCCATTTTTATCTAAACTTTTTGCATCTAAGTTGATTAATTCTTCTTCTGAAAAATCGTCTAAATCTGTTCCTGCTTTAAGCATTTCTAATCCATATTTTTCTATATCAATATTAGCTATTTCCCCTAATTCCTCTAATGCTTTTTTGTCATGTTCAGTTGTTGTTGGTGATTTTAATAATAATGTATCAGAAATTATGCTACTGGCCATTAATATTGCTTCTTTTTTTTCTATTTCGTGCCCTAATCTTTTAAATTCTTCAAATAATATTGTTGATGTACATCCATATGGTTTTGCATTGTAGTATAATGGTTCTGCTGTTTCAAAATTTGCTATTCTGTGATGATCTGTAACACCTAATATTTTAGCTTTTTGTATTCCTTCTACACTTTGATTAAACTCATTGTGGTCTACTAATAGCACTTTTTGTCCTTCTTCTACTTGTTCTATTAATTCAGGTGCTTCTATTCCTAAATAATCTAATACATATTGTGTTTCTTTATTTATATTTCCTAATCTTACTGCTTTTGTGTCCCACCCATTTTTTTTGTCTAATATTTCATGTACTAGACTTGAACATATTGAATCTGTGTCTGGATTTTTGTGTCCAAATATTAAAACTTTTTCTTCCATTTTTATTTCTCCTATCTCTATAAATTTTTATCTGCTTATTCTCATTTCCTATGTTGTATACTATACAACATCTTATATCAAAAAACAAGCGAACATTTTAATTTTTATCTTTTTCTTTTAAAATATTTTCTAATTCTTCTTTGTTAAAATCATATTTTTTATTGCAAAAATGACATAAAAGTTCTGCTTTTTTATCCTCTTCTATCATTTCTTTTAAAACATTTTTATCTAATGTTGCTAATCCCTCTGCCATATGATCTTTTGAGCAATCACATTCATATATTGGTGTTATATTTTCTTCAATTATTTTAACATTTTCATCCCCAGTTACTTTTTTAGCGATTTCCACTAGACTTAAGTTTTGATCTAGCATTTTAGAAATTGCTCCAGCTTTAAAAATTGATTGTTCTATTTTTGATATTTCTTCCTCTGTTGCATCTGGCATTGGTGTAATTATATATCCTCCTGCTGATTTAACTCCATTTTTATCAACTAGAACTCCTAAAGCAACTGCAGTATTTTTTTGTTCTGATTTTGCAAAATATTCTGCAAAATCTTCTGCTATTTCTCCTGAAATCAATGGACAAATTCCCACATATGGTTCTTTTAGTCCGATATCTTTAATAACATTTATAAATCCTGCGTTTCCGATAGCTCCTCCTACATCTAATTTTCCCATATCATTTAATGGTAAATCAACTATTGGATTTGTTACATATCCTTTTACTCTTGGGAAATTATCAGCTGTTGTTAACATTGTTCCTAGTGGTCCATTTCCTTTCATTTGTATTGTTAATTTATTTTTTTCACTTTTCATCTCATTTCCCATAATTGCAGTGATTGTCAATAATCTACCAAATGCTGCTGTTGCAACTGGACTTAAATCATGTGTTTTTCTTGCTTTTTCCACAAGTTCTGTCGTGTCTGCACATATTACTGATATTTTGCCTTCATAGGCTAATAGTTTAATTATTTTATCTTGCATTTTTTCTCTCTCCTTTTAACTTTTGCATTATATCATATTATATTATTTTTTTCAAATTCTCTTGAAAAATTGCTTAAAATTAATGATTACTGAGAAATCAACTCCAAATGGTATATATATTATTTTTGAAGTGAGCTTGTGGAGGACGAACGAAAAAAGTTGTCAATAAAACTAAATTTTTTGACAACTTTTTACTTATTCATGTATCTCAAACATATCTTTACCTTCTCCACAAACCGGGCAAACCCACTCTTCTGGAAGTTCATCAAATTTTGTACCTTTTTCTATTCCTGCCTTTTCATTTCCAAATTTAGGATTATAAATATATTTACATTGTGTACATTCATATTGTTCATTTCCAGTTCTCTCTAAAGAAAAATTCTTATATCCTGCCGCTACTGCAACTATTACAATTAATAAAAATGATAAAGCCTTCCATATTCCACTATCACATAATATTACAGCAAACATCCCAAATATTGCACTTATTCCATATAAAATTAAAACTGCTTGTTTTTGGCTAAACCCTTTTGCTACTAATTTATGATGTAAATGTCCTTTATCTGCTTTGAACACTGCTTTTATAGATTTTCCTTTTATTAATCTTCTTATTATTGCAAAAACTGTATCAAATATAGGTAGTCCTAAAACAATTAATGGTAAAACAATTACTGCTGCTGTATATGTTTTTGCAGAACCTAATATTGAAATTACTGCTAAAGAATATCCTAAAAAATTTGAACCTGTATCACCTATAAAAGTTTTTGCTGGTGTAAAATTAAATGGTAAAAATCCTACTAATGCTCCTGCTAATGCAGTTATTAATACTATTGATATTAGTGATGAACCATTTAATACAAATATTACTAATAATGATATTGCTGATATTACTGATATTCCTGATGATAATCCGTCTAATCCATCAATTAGATTTATCGCATTTGTTACTACTATTATCCATGCTATGGTTAGTATTATCGATGTAATTTCATGCATTTCTGGAAAGTTTAAAAATGGTAGTGTTACTCCTTCAATTCTAATTCCAGATATTACAATACATATTGCTCCTAACATTTGACCAGTTAATTTTGTTAAAGGCTTTATTGTTTTTATATCATCAACAACACAAAATGCTGATATTACTAAAATTCCTAGTAAAAATCCTAATAGTTTTTTCCAATATTCTTGAAAACCGAATAAATTTATCGAGCCTTCCATGCTCATTATAATCAATAAATAAATTGTCGAAACTAGAAAACCTAATATTACAGCTGGTCCTCCAAATTTAGGTATTGACTTTTTGTGTGCTCTTCTTTCATCTTTTGGAATATCTATTGCTCCTACTTTATTGGCAATTTTCATTGTATATGGTGTAGTTACAAATGTCACTACAAATGCTAGTATAAATGCTATAGCTATATTACCCCACATATGTATTCCTCCAATTTTTATTTCATATTATCTTTTTCTATCTCTTCTATCATTTTTAGTCGTTCTTCATATCTTCCACCTTTAAATTCTGTTGCTAACCAATTTCTTATAATACATATTGCTTGATTTGTAGTTAAATAATCCCCTCCTAATGTAATTACATTTATATCATCATCTGCTTTTGCAAATTTTGCTGAATCTTCATTTAATATTGCTGCAGCTCTTATTCCTTTAAATTTATTTGCAGTTACTGTCATTCCATATCCTGATCTACATACTAATATCCCTGAATCGCATTCTTTGTTTTGTATTGCCTCTGCTACTTTTTTTGCATAAATTGGATAGTCAGTTCTTTCTTTATCATATGTACCAAAATCTTTATATTCTATTCCTTTTTCTTCAAAATATTTTTTTATTTCTTCTTTTAATTTATATCCTCCGTGATCTGCACCTATTGCTATCATTTGTATCACTCCTTTTTTATATTTACAACTGCTTTTCGACAGCTGACCTAACTATATCACACTTTTTTTCACATTACAATAATTTAAGGTCAAAAAAACAATAAAAGAGTTAAAACACATAGAGTAGTTCTAAATGTTGATATATTAAAATTTAAAATACGTTTCGACCTACTGTTTCAAACAGCCTCTCCAGAATGGTTACCGTAGCCATAAACTCCTTTATTCCTCTCGGCATTGCGTTTGGAGAAATGAATTTTAAATTTTAATATATCAACATTTAGAACGGCTAATCCCTATGCTACACTGAACTGCTACAAATATAAATTATTTTATAACTTCTTCCGCATATTTATTATTCACAATCTTATCATAAGGAGCTTTTTGAGTTAATTCTCCAGCTTCACTCATAACTTCTTGTAATTTATCAAAACTTTCTTCTTTTAGAACTGGTGTGTCATTCCAAGCATCTATATCCTTATAACTTTGTATAGCTGTTGCAAGTGATTCTGTTTCTGTGTCTGGGAAAAAATCTTTTATAACTTCTGCTATTTCTTCTGCAGTATGCTCTTTAACCCACTTTTGTCCTTTATAAATTGCATTTGTGAAATTTTGAATTGTTTCTTCATTATTTTCTATATAACTTTTCTTTGTGAAATACGCTGTATATGGAATTTCTCCAGATTCTTCTCCAACAGATGCTACTATATAGCCTTTTCCTATATCTTGAATGTTTGATGCTGTTGGTTCAAATAATGTAACAAAATCTGCATCTCCTGATGAAAAAGCACTTGCCATCAAGTCGAATTTTATACTATCATCTAATACTAAATCTGTACCTGGTTTTAGTCCATTTTGTTTTATTACATATTCTAATGTCATATATGGAACTCCACCTTTTCTTCCTGGTATAACTGTTTTTCCTTTTAACATGTTCCAATCGAAATTATCTATTTTTTCTTTAGATACTAAAAATGATCCATCTCTTTTTGTAAGTTGTGCAAATACTTGTGTATAGTCTTCTTTTCCTTCATTATATACATATATTGATGCTTCTGGTCCTGCAAAACCTATTTCAACTTCTCCTGATAGTACAGATGTCATTACTGCGTCAGCTCCTTGACCTGTTGTTAAATCAATTTCTATTCCATAGTCGCTAAAATATCCATTACTTATTGCTACATATTGTGGTGCATAAAATACTGAACGTGTAACTTCACTTACTTTTATTAATTTCGTACTATCACCTGTAGTACTTCTATTATTTTTTATTGCTATAAATCCAACTATTATAGCTACTATTATTAATATAACTACACCAATTATTATTTTTTTCTTCACTTTAAACCTCCTGTTTTTAATTACATTATTTTCGGATAAATTTTTCGAGTAATAAAACTCCTCCATACATTATTCCTGCAACAATTCCTAATATTATTACACTAGTCATTACTAAGTCTAATTTAAACACTTGCCCTCCATATACAATCAAATATCCTAATCCTGCTTTTGAAACTAAAAACTCACCTGATATTACACCTACAAGTGAAAGTCCAATATTTACTTTTAATGAATTTATAAATGTTCCTATATTTGCTGGAATCACTATTTTAGTTAATAGTTGTAGTTTTGTGCAATTAAATGTTCTTGCCATTTTAATTATTTCTTTGTCTGTTTTTAAATATCCATTTAGCATTTCTAGTACAGTTACAATTACTGAAATTAATATTGCCATAGCTATTATTGCTGATGTTCCTGACCCAACCCAAATAATGATTATTGGGCCTAATGCAACTTTGGGCAAACTATTTAGCACCACTAAGAATGGCTCTGAAACTTTTGCTAAAAATTTAGACCACCATAATATAATTGCTATTGCTACACCTAAAATTGTTCCTAATCCAAATCCAACTAAAGTTTCATATACTGTTACTTTCGTATGCATTAATAAATCATTTGATTTTAGATTCATAAATGTTTTTAATATTCTGCTCGGTTGACTTGTTATAAAACTATCTATCACATCTTTATTTGCAAGAATTTCCCAAATTGCTAAAAATCCTACTAAAATTAAAATTTGAGTTAGTATTATTAATAATTTATTTTTCTTTACCTTATTTAAATATTTTTTTCTTTCTTTAGATATTCCATTATTTTTCATCTACACCAAGCTCCTTCCATAAGCAATCAAAATATTTGCTAAATTTAGGATTTTGTCTGCAATTTATTGGTGTTCTGTTTTCCATTTCAAAATCTATTTTGTGTATTTCTTTTATTGTTCCTGGTCTTTTGCTTAAAACTAATACTCTATCTGCCATACTTATTGCTTCTGATATATCATGTGTTACCATTATAGTTGTTATATCTTCTTTTCTTAATATTGAATATATGTCTTCTGTTACCATTATTCTTGTTTGATAATCTAATGCTGAAAATGCCTCATCTAATAATAAAATTTTTGGTTTTACAGCTAAAGTTCTAATTAGTGCAACTCTTTGTCTCATTCCTCCTGATAATTCTGATGGATATTTGTTTATAAAATCATATAAATTATATTTTTTTAATAGTTCTTTTACATATTCAATATTTTCTTTAGTTTTTATTCCTTTTATTTCTAATCCAAATAGTGTATTGCTTAATATATTTCTCCATTCTAACAAACAATCTCTTTGCAACATATATCCAACTTTTGATGATATTCCCTCTACTCTTTCACTTTCTATGTATATTTCTCCTTCTGTTTTTTCTTCTAATCCTGCAATTATTGATAACAATGTTGATTTTCCACATCCACTTGGTCCTATTATACTTACAAATTCTCCTTTTTTTACTCTAAAGTTTACATTTTTTAATGCTTGCACTTCTCCTGCTTTGTTTTGATACTTTTTTCCAATATTTTTAACTTCAAGTATTTCGTTCATAAATTGCCTCCTTTTTCTAAGTTCTCGGAAATTGCATATTTATCCTACTATATTTTATGTTAAATGTGTATTTGTGGTTACTTTTTATGTATTGTTATAAATAAAAAACTTAGAATAATTATAAATATTTTCATAATTATTCTAAGTTTTATTTTTATTATCTTAATGTATTTATTCCTTCTATCTCTATTGTATCTTCTTCATTTTCTAACGTTGTTCTACTTACTAACTCAGAGATTTGATATATTAGTTTCTGTTGCTTAGGAGTACATTTTTCTAAAATTTTTCTAAAATCTTCTTTTAAGTAATCTTTTGATGCAACATTACTTCCTGTAAGTAAATATGCTGGAGATACATTTAAAATCTCTGCTATTTGGGTTAATCTTTTTAAATTGATTTGACTGGTTCCTCTTTCTACTCTGCTCATAAAAGCTACCGAAATATTTAGTTTATCCGCTAATTCTTCTTGTTTTAATTTTTGCTCTAACCTTCTCTCTTTTATCCTTCTTCCTATAACACTATAATCTGGTGACATCTCATCCCTCTCTTTCCTTAAATGTAAATATATCACTTATGAGGTAATATGTCAATATTTTTATTAATTTATTTGTAAATATTTATTTTTAAAATTGATTATCTCTTTTGCTACTTTAGATTCCATATTTTCTAATTCATTAATTTTTAAATCATTTATATTTATCATATTGTAAGAAAAATTAATTTTATTATTTTCATATGTTATGTAATTTATCTTATTATATTTCCTAATATTATTTTTTTGCCACATTTCTTTTCCTATATATATAACAATTGGAATCACAATTGGATATCTTTTATTTTTAAATTTTTCCTCAACATTCCATTTTTTTATGATGTTTAAGGAATGTTCAAACATTTTATATGATATGTTATTATCTATATTTTCAATTACTTTTATAAATATAAACATTTCTTTATCTTTAACTTTACAAATTATATTATTGTTTATTTCTTTATCTGATATGCATTTTATATTATTACAATAATTAATATCCTCTATTTCTAACAGATTAAAAAACTCTTTTAAAAATTTTTTTAATTGAGTTTTTTCGCTTAAAATTCTTATAATTTGATTTTGCTTTTTCTGTACTTTTTTTATATTACTTATTTCGTATTTTGCTATTTTTTCTTCTACTTTTGCTATTTTATTTGCTTCTCCATTTTCCGTACAATCCATAAAATCATTGTATGAAAAATAGATCATGCATGCCTCCTTTCTATTTATTTGATTTATAAATTTAGCTTTTTGGGTTTTTTTAGAAATTAATTTTTAATTTTAGACTTATCTTTTAATCTTATCTGAATTTAATTTTAAATTTAATTTTGAATCAATCATTGAATTTACCAATATTTTAATAGAAAAAATTTTTTCTGTTCTTATATTAACATAAAATGGTAAGAATTGCAATTATTTTTCCAATTCTTACCATTATTATAATTTTTTGTTTAAATTTGTTTTAAAAAAATGTTTTATTTTCTGTTATTTTGTAGTATTTTGTATTTTTATTTTTCAAAAATCGCTTTATTAGAATTAATGTTTTCTTATATCATTCCATTATCATTAAAATAATTACTAATTTCTTCTAACTCTTCAAAGTTCTTCTGTCTTAAAATATCATAAACAACAATTGAAACTGAATTTGACAAATTAAGAGATCTTAAAGTTGGTCTCATAGGAATTCTTATTGTCTTATCTATGTATTTTACCAAAATATCTTCTGGCAACCCTTTTGTTTCTTTTCCAAAAAGAACAAAAAACTCATCCATTTCCCTGTAATTTGGTTCTGAATAAATATGTTTTCCTTTTGTAGTTACAAAAAACATATTATTCTCTTCTGGTTTGTACTTTTCCAAAAATCTTTCAAAAGATTCATGTTCTTCAATTTCCAACTTATCCCAATAATCTAATCCTGCTCTTTTCACAGCTTTTTCATTTATACTAAATCCTAATGGATGTACCAAATGCAACTTTCCTCCTGTTGCAGCACAAGTTCTTGCTATATTTCCTGTATTTTGTGGTATCTCCGGTTCAACTAAAACTACATTTAATTTCAAAATAATTACTTCCTTTCATTAATATAAGTGAAAATACTCTTCTTCACCCTTTTATTTTTTGTCTAACATACTCATATAATACTATACCTGTAGCAACAGAAGCATTTAAACTTTCAGTTTTCCCAAACATTGGTATTTTAACTTTTACATCAGCCATATTTTGAATACTTTGTTTAACTCCATTTGCTTCATTTCCAATAACAATTACTTTTTTATTATAATCTATATCATAAACACTATTTTCCGTCTGCAATGAAGTTATAACCAACTGAAATTTATTTTTTTTTATTTCTTTTAATGTATTTTCTAAATCTTCACACTCTATAATTTTTACTCTAAAAATCGCACCCATTGTAGAACGTACTACCTTTGGATTATAACAATCAGCAGTCTCCTTAGATACTAAAATCTGATTTAACCCAACACTATCAACAGTTCTTAATATTGTACCCAAATTTCCCGGATCTTGAATACCATCTAAAGCAACTATAATATCCTGCGAAAAATTAATCTCCGCTTCTCCATTTTCTCTCCCTATTATAGCCAATATTCCCTGTGGTGTATTTACATCAGAAATCAAATTAAACAATTTCTCTGTCACATAAACACACTCATACTTGGCTATTTCATACATCAATTCTTTAGGTATAATATCTGAATCTAAACAATTATCACATATAACAATTTGCTTTATACAAGCCCCTTCTTCAATAGCCTCTTTTATCAATTTAATCCCTTCCACTACAAACTCTTGGCTCATATCTCTATATTTTTTATCTTTCAATTTTTTTATATGTTTTACAAATTCATTATCCTTACTAGAAATTACTTGCATACCATTCTCCTTTTTAAATTTTTTAACTTATTAACATTATTACCTTTTCTACAAATTCTATAACTTAGCCATTTCTGCGGTTCCTACACATAAGCCTCACTATAACCCCCTAGTAAACTTTAAAAATTCCACTACATCATTCAAAATCGCTCTCTCATTACAAGACCCAATTTCCAAAGTAACCATAGGCTTCACACCAGGTGAAAATTTCAATTTTCCCTTATACTCTACAACTAATTTAGTAACATCAATATCAAACTTACTCTGTTCAAAAGTAAATACAACCGCAGTTTTTCTACTTGCAATTCTACTAACATATAAAGATTTAGCCAAATATTTAATTCTAGCTATATCCAACAAGTTTTCTAACTCTGAAGGCATATTCCCAAATCTATCAATAATTTCATCAACAACATTTAGTATATCCTCTTCACACTTACACAATGCAATATTTTGATATATCTCAATTTTTTGAGAAGAATCTGGTATATATTCATCAGGGATATAACTTGTAACATTCAAATCTATTTGAATATCAAAATCTGGCTCTACTTCTATTCCTTGCATTTCTTTGACAACCTCATCTAATAAAGTACAATATGTGTCATATCCAACTTGTTCTAAATGACCTGATTGTATCTCTCCAAGCAGGCTTCCTGCTCCTCTTATCTCTAAGTCTCTCATTGCTATTTTAAATCCTGAACCAAATTCAGTAAATTCTTTAATAGCTTTTAACCTTTTATCAGCTTCTTCTGATAACATCTTATCTTTTCTATATGTTATATATGCATATGCTTGCCTATCAGACCTTCCGACTCTTCCTCTTATCTGATATAATGCTGCTAATCCCATTCTGTCTGCATTTTCTACTATTATTGTATTTGCATTTGGAATATCAATTCCAGACTCTAAAATTGTTGTACATACTAAAACATTTGATTTTTTATCTATAAAATCTTCCATTATCTCTTCTATTTGGGTTCCTGTCATTTGACCATGTGCATAGCTAACATTTGCTTCTGGCACTAATCTTGATATTTCATCCGCTTTTTTCTGGATTGTATCAACTCTATTATAGATATAAAATACTTGCCCATCTCTTTCTAATTCTTTTGTTATTGCTTCTCTTATTACTTCTTGGTCATATTCTAGCATATAAGTTTGAACCGGCTTTCTATTTTGCGGTGGTTCATATATTACTGACATATCTCTTATTCCAACTATTGACATGTGCATTGTTCTTGGTATTGGCGTTGCTGTCATTGTTAATACGTCTATATTTGATTTATATTGTTTAATTTTTTCTTTTGCTTTTACTCCAAATCTATGCTCTTCATCAATTATTAATAATCCTATATCTTTAAACTCAACATCCTTACTTAATAATCTATGCGTTCCAACTACAATATCAACTTCTCCTAATTTTAGTTTTTTTATTACCTCATCTTGATATTTTTTGCTTTTAAATCTATTTAAAATTTCAACTTTTATTGGGAAATCCTTCATTCTATCTCTAAATTCTTCGTATTGTTGCTGTGCTAATACTGTTGTTGGTACTAAATATGCAACTTGTTTATTATCCATAACTGCTTTAAATGCTGCCCTTATTGCAACTTCTGTTTTTCCATATCCAACATCACCACATAAAAGTCTATCCATAGGTCTTTGTTTTTCCATGTCTTTTTTTACTTCTTCTATACATCTTAATTGATCATCTGTTTCTTGGTATGGAAATTGATCTTCAAATTGTTGTTGCCATGGTGTATCTTGTGTAAATGCATATCCTTTTGCTTTTTCTCTTTTTGCATATAATTCTATTAATTCTTTAGCAACTGCTCTTAAATTTTTCTTTACTTTTTCTTTTGTTTTTATCCACTCTTTATTTCCTATACTATTTATTGGTGGATTTATACTATCACCACCAGTATATTTCCTTATTGCATCTAATTGATTTGTAGGTACATATAAAATGTCATCATTTTTGTATTTTAGCTTTATATAATCTTTTGTCGTCCCATCTGCTGTTATTGTATTTACTCCAATGAAAATTCCTATTCCATAATTTTTATGTACTACATAATCACCAATTTTTAAATCTGCAAATACTACTTTTTCTCCTTCTTTAAATGCTTTATTTGCAAATGTTTTTTTCTTTTTTCCTCCATCTATTAAGTCATCAGCAGAAATAACAACTTGATTTATTTCAAAATTTTCAAATCCTTCTGATATTTTTCCTATTGAAATTGTTGTTATGTTTTCTCTAGATTTTACTATTATTGTTTTATCTAGTTTTTCCTCAATGTTGCATAATATATTTTCTTTTTCTAATAATTCTTTTAATTTTTTTGCTTTTTCTTTTGTTTCAACCATTACATAAATGCTTTTTTTATCTTTGTTCCATTTCTCTATATCTTCAAATAGATTTTTTATTTCACTTTTATAATAATTTATTGCCCTGTATTCAAAATGATATCTCTCTGCTTGTTTTTTTGTTATTGTATCTTGCTTTTCTAAATATACTATTTGATGTTTATTTTCTAGTATTTCTAAATCTACTGATGATGTTAACTTTAATGCTTCTGGTATTATTTTTTCTTTTTCTAATAAATTTTTACTTAAATTCTCTATATCTTGTAATATATTTATCTCTCTTTGCTCAATCTTATTTATTTCATCTAAAAAAATTAAACAGTCTTTATTTAGGTAATTAATTAAATTTTCTTGATTTTCATAGAATTCATTAAAATACTTATCTATTTTACTTATATAATTTCCTGCTTTTATTTGTTCTAAATCACTTTCAATTATTTCTTCTTGTTTTCCATCTGCTATAGTCTTTGATATTTTTTTACATATATTTTCAATTGAGTCTTCTAACACATATTCGTGTGCTGGATATATTTTTGCTTTTTCAATATTACTAATTGACCTTTGGCTACTTATACTGAAATTTCTTATTGAGTCAATTTCATCTCCCCATAATTCAATTCTTATACCTGTTTTTTCGTCTAGAGAAATATCGATTATTCCTCCTCTTACACTAAATTGTCCTCTTCCTTCTATCAAATCATATCTTGAATAACCTAAGTTTACTAACTTTTTCTTAATTTCATCTAAATTGCATATATCCCCTACTTTGAATTCTAATGTATTTTTAAATAGTACTTCTTTTGCTGGCAATTTTTGCATTAAGTTTTCGATTGTTGTTACTATTATTAAGTTCTTTTTTTCTTTTATTTTAGTTAATGCTTCTATTCTTTCGTATGGTAAATCTTTGCTTTCTGCAATATAGTCATATGTTACTATTTCTTTTTTTGGAAAGAATATTACTTTTTCTTTGTCAAATGATTTTAAGTTTTCTAATATTTTTTTTGCTTGTATCTCATTGTATGTTACTAATAATATTGGCTTTTTGTTGTAACTGTTTATTGCTGATATAATTTCAGTCATTCCAACGTCGGTTAAGCCCGATATTGATATCGGGCTTTGTTTCTTTTCTATTTGTTTGCTTAAATCTATAAATTTTTTTGATTTTCCTAGCTCTCCTATTATTGTGTTCATTTTATTTTTTCTCCTATTTTTTGATTTTTTTATTATACTACATTTTTGTAAAAAATAAAAGTGTTTTTCTATTTTTTACTTGTTAATTTAGATATAAGTTTTACTTATATTTTGTATAAAAAATGGTGATAGTTTACATTGTTGTATTTTTATGTAAATCATGCTATAATACGATTATGTTAAATGTTGTAGAAATCGAACTAATCATTGATTTATTTTGTTAATTAACTACTTTGATTAAGTTTATTTATACTTCATTAAGCAAATAAAAATTATTATTCAGGAGGGCTTCAATATGAAGACAATTAAAAAAAACACAAATGTAACAGTAAAACATATCCTTGGTGAGACAGCTGAGGTCCTTGTAACTCGGTTAGAAAATGGCATGTATCGCTTCAATTGTGATGCTTATGCTATAGGTGAATATTGTAAAGGTGGATTTTTCCATTTGCGTCAGGCTAGAGAGTTTATTCCTGGTAAGGCACTTGGAAATAATATTAAATTTTGGCCACGCCTTCGAAAGGCTCTACATGTATCAGGACTCGAGCCAATCAATATTCCTGGTGGAGATTTTCCTATTCATTATAGTGATGAGGTTGTTATTCCTGATTATACTATGTCTGGCTCTCATTACTTTGTGATAAAGTGGTCTGATATATCTAAGTATTTGAGCAATTTGCCTTTAGATGATGCTGGAAAATCTCATGCTGCAGAAATTGCAAAAAAACAAGAAGAAGCAGCCGCTGAAGCTTATCGACAGGCTCATGACCCACAATGTATTGCAAAACGCATTGGAGGCAAACTGTGGTATTCGGGCTCAGTGAATCTGGGATTAAACTGCGAGTTTACAAAACTTACACTAATTTCAGATGACAACAGTGAATTTTCAGTCATATATCCCAAGTATGCCACAAATTTGTTGTGGTCCTATTGCTCTAATGTACCTAAAGTCCTATGTGAAGCACCAGAAGAAACAGATATAAAATTTCTTTCTGGATTCACGGCTGGTCACCTTGATCCTAGAAATCATAACAGAATCAAAAAAATTTACTGTCAAGGTTGGCATTGCCATGTTGCATATTTGATGCCAAATCCAGAAATGGCTAGTGAAGTTAGAGAACATTCTCGTTGGTTGAACATGTTTGATACTAGCGACAATGATGGTGTATCACCGGAATTGATTGCAAATTCAAAAAGAATCATTCTTGAATTTTATGATTTATATGATAAGCTCTTGAATGTTCGCTATGTATATAACAAAGATTCCGAAGAAGTAACAAAGGAATATCTTCATAACTGGCCTTTTAGTTCAACTGGAGCCCAAACAGGAGAACTGCATTGGACAACCGAGCAAATTAAAAAATAATTTTTGAAGTAATAATGCTTTATGGTAGGTATTTTTTACCATAAAGCATTTTTTTACACCTATTTTTTATTGACTTTTTATGTAAATTGTTGTATAATTAGGATTGTAAGACAAAATTAACACAGTATTAGACCTATTGATGACTATCATAATAGGCAGAAAGGGAGACACTATGACAAAAAAATTAAGCAGACGATTAGATGTTGAAAGTAAAAGAACTGGAAAACTTACTTTTAAATTGATGGATGAAGATAGCAATTGTATTGGTACAGTTGTAGCAACACCATACAAGGTAATGCTTGTTGAAGCAGCAAATCCAAACGTAATGCTTACTCCAGAAGAGCGCATCTTCTGCCAGATGTCCGCAAAAAAAACATTGCGCGGATTCTATTAAAAACATTAAAAGGAACCTCACAAATAGGTTCCTTTTTTATTTACATTTTTACTACCAATTTATTAAATTTTGAATTGATATAATTTTCAAGTTTCGCCATAAATATTTCGGGCTCTATTTCTTTCTTAGCTACCATATCTAACCCTTTTTCCCAACTAGCTGTAAGTTTAGGATTTAACATATCTGGCATAGTTCTATTTACTATATCATAAATAATTTCACCTTTGTTAGTTGGTGTAATTACTTGAGTTTTTCTATTAATATCCATATATTTAATTTTTTCTAATTTTTCTATAATTCCCCCTCTTGTAGCACTTGTACCAATTCCTGCTCCTTTAATCTGTTCTCTAAGTTCTTCATCTTCAATTAATTTACCTGCATTTTCCATGGCAAGAATTATTGAACCAGAATTGTATCTTGAAGGAGGTGATGTTTCTGCCTCTTTTGTCTCATAATTTATTCCAATCAATTTCTGCCCTTTTTTTAGTTTTTTTAATATTTCTAAGCTTGCATCACTTGATTTATCCACCTTTTTTTCATCTTCTGTGGAATCTTTACTTGAATTTTTGTCTATCGATTTTGCTATTTCTAAATATCCTTGATTAACGCACACTCTCCCGCTTGCATAAAATGTCTCGTCTTCAACATTCACTGTCACTTGAACTTTGCTATATTCTGCTGGTGGATAAAAAATTGCTAAAAATCTTTTTACTATAATCTTATATACCTGTTTATGTAATTCTGACAATTTTTCATAATTTTCATACCCTTGCCCTGTTGGAATTATTGCATAATGGTCTGTAATTTTGCTATCATTTACATATTTTGTTTTAGCTAAATTATTTGTTGGATATTTTTCATCTACCATTTTCTTTATATATCCTTGAACTTCTTCATCTTTAAAGCCTTTCGCAATTCCATTTAAGTTTTTAGAAATTTCTTTTGCCACTGCAGTTGATAAAACTCTTGCATCTGTTCTAGGATAAGTTACTAACTTTTTTTCATATAAGTTTTGAATAACTTCTAGTGTCTCATCTGGTTTTATTTTAAATCTTTTTGTACACTCATTTTGAATTTCTGCCATATTGAATAATAGTGGAGCATTTTCTTTTTGCTTTGATTTTTTTAACTCTGTAACTATTGCTTCTTTACCTTGTAAAGAAACTATAAAATCTCTTGCTTTTTTTTCATCCTTAAATCCTGTTTCATTATATAATAATGGAGATTCAAACACTTTTGATTTTTCGTTTACTTTCCATTCTGCTTTAAATGATGAATTTTCGTCTCCAAATTCTCCAACTATTTTATAATATTTTGTTTTAACAAAATTTCTAATTTCTCTTTCTCTTGATACTATCATACCTAACACACATGTCATAACACGACCTACTGAAATTGATGCCTTTTCTTCATTTATTTTACTTGCTAAATTTCTTCCATGTATTATTGATAATAATCTTGAAAAATTTATTCCTATTAAATAATCTTCTTTTGCTCTTAAATATGCTGAATCTGAAAGACTATCATATTCTGCTAAAGGTTTTGCTTCTCTAATTCCCCTTAATATTTCTTCTTCTGTTTGAGAATCTATCCATACTCTTTTTAGTTTAGCATTAGGATTTGGTTTAGCCATCATAAACACTAATCTTTGGATATATTCTCCTTCTCTTCCAGAGTCTCCTGCATTATATATTTCTTCTATATCTTCTCTATTTAACAATTCTTTTACAATATTAAATTGATTTTCCACAGCAGGAATTATTTCATATTTCCATTCTTCTGGTATAAATGGAAGTGTATCTAATCTCCAAAACTTTAATTTTTCATCATATTTATCTGGATAACTCATTGTTACTAGATGACCTACACACCATGTTATTATCCAATTATCTGACTCTAAATAACCATTTTTTCTTGTGCTATTAATTTTTAAAGCTTTTGCAAATTCCATTGCTACAGACGGTTTTTCTGTTATTAATAATTTTTTTGGCATAATTTTTTCCTTTATTTCTCCTGTAGTTTTTTATTTATATATTTACTATTTTCTTTTTATCTTCTAATTTTCTAAGTCATATTTTTTAGTATATTCTAAAAAATCATTTTGTGCTTTTTTATATCAATCATTTTTATTATCTAACAAATTTTATCATTTATATAATTATATTTCAAGGAATATAATTATATTATCATATAATTTTTTATA
>JAFQQR010000012.1 GCA_017410505.1 Clostridia bacterium
TACAAAAACAAGAAGAAGCTTCTATAAATTCTTAAGTTAGGAGGAATTAAAATGGTTTACAAAGCTATTTCAAAAATAAATAAAAAGTGTGGGAGAGTTAGAAATAGCAAAAAGCCATAAAAGGGATAACAATAATTTAAAATTGTTATCCCTTTAAAAATATAAGGTATGAATAGATTTTTTAAACTATATAAATTTTTATTTGAAGATGATAAATATAAAGACATAGGACTAAATTCAAAAGTAGCATATTGTGTTTATAGAGATTTGATACAGCAAAATAGAAATGTAAAGAAAGATAAAAATGGAAAAGTATATATAGAAAATCCAAGGAAGTATTTAATGAATACATTGAATGTATCTATAAATACAGTTACTAAAATTCATAAAGAATTAAATAGAGTAGGACTAATAAAAGATGTTTGGGATGATGTAGGAAAGCCTAATATAGTGTATATCAATTATTGTGAAAATCCTAAACCACAAGTAATTCACAAAACTTATGAAATGGTAAAAGTAGAAGAAAAGAAGGAAGAAATAAAACCACTTGAAGTGAAGAAAGAGCCAATAATAGTACCAGAAATAAAAGAAGAACTAGTGGAAAAAATTACAGATAAGGATTTAGAAGATGCACAAAAAGTACTAAAAGAATATAAAGTAGGTAAAATAGATTTAGAAGCAAGCAAAATATTAAAAAATATAAAGTTATATTTATATAAAGCAAAGGAAGAAGAATTAATTAAAATAGCAATAAGAATTTTGGTAAAAAAGAAAAGAGAAGAAGATAGATTAGAATTATTGAAAAAGATAACTACATATGAAGTGTCTTATGCATTAGAAAGATGTAAAAATAGTGTAAGAAATGAGGAACTTGTTATAAATAAACTAATTAAATACATTGAAACAAAAATAGAAGATATTAATTACTGGAACTAGCACAAGAGTAAAGTTTCACAAAAATTGTGAACAGGATAATAGAATAAAAAATACTATGGCTGACATTTGTCAGCCATTTTTACTATGTGTCATCACCGTTGAAAGCTCTGCTTTCAAGCTGTTTGGGGATGTCGGCTGACATCTATTCTTGCCGTCTCGGGAGAATGAGTGAAAACAGGGTGGAATTTGTCGAAAAAAGGAGAAATTAAAAAGAGACAAAAAGTTACAAAAATTGCCAGATTTGTTGAGAAAAAATGGATTTTATGATATAAACTATGATAGATAATAAAGAAATATAGGAGAAATATTATGAAGGATTTAATGTATGAAATTAAACAATTTAATGAAGAAAGAGATTGGGATAAGTTTCATTCTCCAGAGAATTTGGCTAAATCAATATCTATTGAAGCAGGGGAGTTGTTAGAATGTTTTCAATGGGATAGTGAAAATTATAATAAAGAAGAAGTGTGTGAAGAGTTGGCAGATGTATTTACATACTGCATACAAATGGCAATGAAATTAGGCGTTAGTCCTGAAGAAATAATAATGAAAAAATTAGAGAAGACAAAAAAGAAATATCCAGTTGAAAAAGCAAAGGGAGTAAGTACAAAATATAATAAACTTTAGATAATAATTAATGGGGGCAATTATTATGATAGTATATGAAGCAACAAAGCAATTATTTGTAGAAGATGTTATACAAGATAAAATAGAAGAAAATATAGATAGAACATTTTATGAAAGAATGGGGTATCATACTTCCAAATCTGAAAGAGAAGCATGGAAGAATTCTATGCAATATATGTTAAAAGTTTTAATAGATAATAATATTCCTGGTAATGTTGGTATTGCTATTGAATTTAAAATACCAAATACATCAAAAAGAGTAGATTTTATTATTACAGGAAAAGATGGTAACTTAAAGAATACAGCTATTATTATAGAATTAAAACAATGGACTGAAGCTGAAATAGTAAATGGAAAAGATGGAATAGTACAAGCTTTTACAGGACATGCATTGAGAGAAGTAGCACATCCTTCTTATCAAGCATGGTCATATGCAACAACAATAGAAGATTATAATGAAACAGTACAACAAGAACAAATAGATTTACATCCATGTGCATATTTGCACAACTATGTAACAGTTACTCCACCAACATTATTATCAGATAACTACAAAGATTATTTAGAAAAAGCTCCAGCATTTGTAAAAGGTGATGTTGAAAAGTTAAGAGATTTTATAAACAAATATATAAAATATGGTGATGATAAAGAAACGCTGTATATGATTGAGAATGGAAAAATAAGACCTTCAAAATCATTGCAAGATGCCTTATCAAATATGTTAAAAGGTAATCAAGAATTTGTAATGATAGATGACCAAAAGTTAGTATATGAAACAGCTTTACAAATGGCTAGAAATTCATATAGAGATGGAAAGAAGAGAGTTTTAATTGTAAAAGGAGGACCAGGTACAGGAAAGTCAGTGCTAGCTGTAAACTTATTAGTAAAATTAACTAATGAAAATATGGTTTGCTCGTATGTGACAAAAAATGCAGCACCTAGAAATGTTTATGCTACAAAATTAAGTGGAGATTTTAGAAAAACAAGAATTAATAATTTATTTAAAGGTTCAGGTGCATTTGTAGAATCAGCAACAAATGAATTTGATGTTTTAATAGTTGATGAAGCACATAGATTAAATGCAAAATCTGGTATGTTTCAAAACTTAGGAGAAAATCAAATAAAAGAAATAATAAAGGCTTCAAAATTTTCAATATTTTTTATAGATGAAACACAAAGAGTAACATTAAAAGATATTGGAAGTATAGAAGAAATTCAAAAATATATAAATCAAGCTGAAGCAGAGTCAGAAATAATGGAATTAGAATCACAATTTAGATGTAATGGTTCAGATGGTTACATTGCTTGGATAGATGATGTTTTAGATATTAGAAAAACAGGTAATAGTGATGGATTTGAATTAGATTATGATATAAAAGTTTGTGATTCTCCAACAGAAGTAAGAGATATAATATTTGAGAGAAATAAGATTAATAACAAAGCAAGATTACTAGCCGGATATTGTTGGAACTGGATAAAAGAAGGTAAGAATAAATCAGATGTACATGATATTACAATACCAGAATATGATTTTGCAATGAGTTGGAATTTAGGAAGTAGTTCAACATGGGCAATCGATCCAGATTCAGTAAATGAGATAGGATGCATACATACATCTCAAGGATTAGAATTTGATTATGTTGGAGTAATTATAGGAAATGACTTAAGATATGAAAACAATAAAATAAAAACTGATGTTACTGAAAGAGCAAAAACAGACCAATCTATAAAAGGTATATACAAAATATATCAACAAGATTTTGAAAAAGCACAAAAGATAGCAGATGAATTAATAAAAAATACATATAAAACATTAATGACTAGAGGTCAAAAAGGTTGTTATATATATTGTGTAGATAAAGCTTTAGCACAATACTTAAGAAATAGAATAAATAGATATAATGGAATTACTTATCCTATAGATGAAGAAGAGAGTAATTATAATCTGATGGTTGCTGAAGATAGTGAAGAATATAGATATGAATAGAAACTAAAGAAAAGCAAGATAACAATGTAATAAACATACAGAGTTGTTTTGCTTTTTAATATATATAAATTTTGATAATAAACTACAAGTTTCGACAAAATATTTAATTTGAATAAATTATAATAATAAAGAGGTGATTAAAATGGAGGAATATATATTTTCTGTAATAACAGCATTAATAAGTGGTGTGGTAACATATTTAGTTTCTAGAAATGGAAATAAAA
>JAFQQR010000013.1 GCA_017410505.1 Clostridia bacterium
AAAAGAATTCGAGGACCCTTTTAAGGGTCGCTAGAGAGTTGTGAGCAGTTGGCGGAACAGCGTGCCCTTTGAGGGGCCGCTGGCAATAGACCCTTATAGGGTCAAAGCAAAACCTCGCGTTTCACGCGAGGCTGCTATTTTCTATAATAAGGAGAGTGAAAAAATTGATAGAACTAGAAGAAAATAAACGAAAAATTTTGCAAATTAAGTCTAAATTAGAAAGTATAGGTGATTCACTTTGACATTGCTAATTTAGAAAAAGAATTAAATGGTCTGCAAGAAACAGTTGCAGCACCTGATTTTTGGGAAAATCCAGAAAAAACTACACCTATTTTAGCAAAAGTTAAAGAAATTCAAAATAAATTATATAAATACAATAAAATAAATTCAGAACTTTTAAATTTAGAAAGCTTAAATGACTTATTACTTATAGAGTATGAACAAGATTTATCAGAAGAACTTGTAAAAAATACAAATACCTTAGAAAAAGAAATTGATAAATTAGAAATACAAACACTTTTATCTGAAAAATACGATAAAAATAATGCTATTCTTACACTTCATCCAGGAGCAGGAGGCACAGAGTCTCAAGACTGGGCAGAAATGTTATATAGAATGTATTCTAAATGGGCTGTAAGTAATGGATATAAACTTAAAGAATTAGATTACTTAGAAGGTGACGAAGCAGGAATTAAAAGTGTAACATTTTCTATTTCTGGTGAGAATGCTTATGGATATTTAAAAGGGGAGATGGGGGTACATAGATTAGTTAGAATTTCACCATTTGATAGTGGGGGAAGAAGGCATACATCATTTGCTTCTTTAGAAGTATTACCAGAAATAACGGAAGACATTGTTTTAGAAATAAATCCTGAAGATTTAAGAATAGACACATATAGAGCATCTGGGGCAGGAGGACAGCATATTAATAAAACAGATTCAGCAGTTAGAATTACACATATACCAACAAATATTGTAGTTGCTTGCCAATCTGAAAGGTCTCAAATACAAAATAAAGAAACAGCTATGAAAATGCTAAAATCAAAATTGTTAGAATTAAAAGAAAAAGAGCAAAAAGAAAAAATAGAAGACTTAAAAGGTGTACAAAAAGATATAGCTTGGGGAAGCCAAATACGTTCTTATGTATTTTGTCCATATACAATGGTAAAAGACCATAGAACAAATTACGAAGTAGGAAACATAGAAGCAGTAATGGATGGAGATTTAAACGAGTTTATGGAATCATATTTAAAAATGATAAATAAGAATAAATTCTAAAGGAGGTGAACAAAAGATGAGCAAAAAAAATATTATATTTATTTGTATTTCAGTAGCTATAATTTTTATAATAGCCTTCGTACTATATTTTATTTTTAATAATAAAACAAATGATAAAATAACATTAATACAATATGATTCAGACTTCAATGTTAAAGAAACTTTTGAACTAACAAATAATAAGCAAATAAAAGAAATAAATAACATATGTGAAAATATTTCGTTAGAACAAGATGATACTACACCATATTTAGCTATAAGAAATGATGTAAAATTAGATTTAGGAAACGGTAAATTTTTTACTATTCAACTAAATCTTTCAGAATATTGTTATTATGAGGATTTAAATTCAAATACAAAACTTGTAATAAAAATGCCAGAGAGATTGTTAGAAAAAGTAAATGAAATATTAAAATAAATTATATAATAAAAAGATTAATAATAACCAAAATTTAAATTTAGATTTTGGTTATATCAAAACATAAAGAAGGTGCCAAAATGGGCATAATAGTACAGAAATTTGGAGGAAGTTCCGTAGCAGATAATGAAAGACTTTTAAATGTTTGCAAACACATAATAAATGAATATAATAAAAACAATAAAGTTGTTGTTGTTGTTTCAGCACAAGGAAAAACAACAGATAAATTAGTATCAGAAGAAAGCCAAATATCAAAAAATCCAGATAAAAGAGAACATGATGTTTTGGTTTCTACTGGAGAACAAATAACAATAGCAAAACTTGCAATATACCTAAAAGAATTAGGCTATGATGCAATATCATATACAGGATGGCAAATTCCAATTGTAACAGATGATATATACGGTAATGCAAATATAATAGATATTAAAACAGATAAAATATTACAGCAATTAGAAAATAATAAAATAGTTGTTGTTGCTGGATTCCAAGGAGTAAATAAAGAAGGAGATATAACAACACTTGGAAGAGGTGGCTCAGACACAACTGCAGTAGCTCTTGCTTGTTATTTAAATGCAGATAAATTATATATCTATACTGATGTTGATGGAGTATACTCAGAAGATCCTAATGTTAATCCAAATGCAATTAAATATGAAACAATATCATACGACAAAATGATACAAATGGCTAAAAGCGGAGCAAAAGTTTTACATACCAAATGCGTAGAAATGGCAAAAGAAAATAATGTTCCAATAATAGTAAAATCTACGTTTGTAGAAAATGAAGGAACTACTGTGCAATAAATTAAAATTTATTGCACAAAGTGAAGAGTTAAAAGTGAATAGTGAATAATGTATGTTAGATTTTGTTATTAAATAACAAAATCTTTCTTTTTTAGTTATTTTTAGAATATGTAGAGAAAATGTAGGGGCGACTAGTAGTCGTCCGCGCTCCAAAGGCTTGGTGTATAGGTAGCCTAATTGAGATTCAAGTGTAATAATTATTAGATAACTTGTAAAATTTTGTCGAACATTTATTCTTGCATTTTATTATATTATTATTTATAATACTTTATAACAAATGAAGTGTGAAAAGTGAATGGTAAATAGTACAAAATTTGCTTTGCAAATTTTGAAGGGGGAAAAAGATGAAAAATATATATTCATATAGAAAAGAGATGAAAAGAATGATATTTAAAAGTAAAATATACACTATGAATGAACTTGTAAATAAAAAAATTCAAAATGATATATATTCTGCTAAAAAAGAAAGAGCAAAAGGGAATATGGGTACTCCAATAGAAGAAGTTTTATTTAACATGAGAAAAATTTTAGAAGGAGAAGGATCATAGTCCATGAATATTTTTATTTCAGATAAAGCAAAACTTGAACTATATTCACATTCTTTCTATAAACGTAAATATAGTAAAAGTGCTTATAAAAAATTTCTTGAAGATTTTGATTCTAGTATTCAATCTTTATTAATATTTCCATATATGTATCCAAAAATTTCAAAAAACAGTTCTTATAGAAAAATCCTATTTAATAAAAAATATAAAATTCTTTATTCTATAAAAAATGATTCTATCTATATTGATTCCATAATAAATTGTAAGCAAAATTATATTGAATTTTAATGTTGTAATATTGCATTTTTTGTAATATAATTGTTAATGTAATAATAACATGTAGGGGTCGCTCTCCTGGGCGACCCGCAAAATAATATATTAATATTAGGAGGAAAACAATTTATGAAAGCATTAATTAGTGTTTCTGATAAAACAGGAATAGTAGAATTTGCAAAAGAATTAGAAACAATGGGAATTGAAATAATTTCAACAGGTGGTACATACAAAAAATTAAAAGAAGAAGGAGTAAAAGCAATTGAAATTTCGGAATTAACTGGATTCCCAGAATGTTTAGATGGAAGAGTTAAAACATTGCACCCTAAAGTTCATGCAGGAATTTTAGCAATGAGAAGTAACCCAGAACATATGAAACAATTAGAAAATTTAAATGTAGATACAATAGATTTTGTTGTTGTTAACCTTTATCCATTTAAACAAACAATATTAAAAGAAAATGTAAAAAGAGAAGAAGCAGTAGAAAATATAGATATAGGTGGACCTACAATGCTAAGAAGTGCTGCAAAAAATTATCAAGATGTTGCAGTTATTACAGATCCTAGAGATTACGAAAAAGTTCTTTCAGAATTAAAATCAGAAGGAAAAGTTTCTTTAGATACAAAATTCTATTTAATGAATAAAGTATTTGAACATACAGCAAGTTATGATGCAATGATTTGTAAATATTTAAAAGATGAAAGAAAAGACGAAAGCTTGCCACAAGAACTTACATTAACTTACGAAAAAGTACAAGAAATGAGATATGGAGAAAATCCTCACCAAATTGGAGCTTTATATAAAGAAGTAGGAAAATGCGAAGGTTCTCTTACAATAGCAGAACAATTAAATGGAAAAGAATTATCTTTCAATAATATAAATGATACAAATGGTGCATTAGAATTATTAAAAGAATTTGATGAGCCAACAGTTGTTGCATGTAAACATGGAAATCCTTGTGGAGTAGGTAGTGATGAAACAAGTATATACAAAGCTTGGCAAAAAGCATTTAATGCAGATAAAACTTCTATATTTGGTGGAATTGTTGTTGCAAACCGAGAAATCACAGTAGATATGGCAAATGAAATGAAAGAAATTTTCTTAGAAGTAATAGTTGCACCTTCTTATGAAGAAAAAGCTTTAGAAATATTAAAAGTAAAACCTAATTTAAGAATTCTTTTATTGCCAACTATAGCAGTAAAACAACCAAAAACTGCTTATGATATTAAGAAAATAAATGGTGGAATCATACTTCAAACAATAGATGCAGAATTACTAAACGATTACAAAGTAGTAACTGATAGAAAACCAACAGAAAAAGAACTAGAAGATATGCTATTTACATGGAAAATAGTTAAATATGTAAAATCAAATGGAATTGCAATTGGAAAAGATAAACAATCAATAGGTATTGGACCTGGACAAGTTAATAGAATTTGGGCAACAAAACAATCAATTGAACATGCTAATGAATTAATAGGAGAGGGAGTAACAAAAGGAGCAGTTCTTGCATCAGACGCATTCTTCCCATTCTCAGACTGTGTGGAAGCAGCACATGAAGCAGGAATAACAGCTATAATTCAACCAGGTGGAGCAATGAGAGACCAAGATTCTATAGATAAATGTAACGAATATGGAATAACAATGATATTTACAGGAATGAGACATTTTAAACATTAAAATTATTTTAGAGGGATTTAATTCCCTCTTTTTTTATTGAAGTGTGAAGTGCGAGGTGAGAAGTGTGAAATCAGGGTAAAGCCTACAAAGCATATCCCTAAAAGCACACCTCACACATCCCACATCACACCTCAAAAATACAATTTGTTTTTCAAAATCCTGTTCTAAATAAGACAAGACCTGAATATATATATTTATGTGACTATAGAAATGAAGAATGAAGAGTGAAGAATGAATAATGCAAAACTCTTCGAATTTTGAAAAGGAGAGATGGATATGGCCATAGAAGAAAGAAAAAGTATGTCTAGTTCAGTAATTCAAAATTTAGTATTAGAAAACAGAGAGAAACTTAGTATTTCAGGTGTTTTAGATGTTCTTAGTTTTGATGACCAAGTTATTATTGCAGAAACTGAATTAGGCTTATTAAATGTAAAAGGAGATAATTTACGTATTAATAAATTAAGTATAGATACTTCAGAAGTAGTTGTAGAAGGAGAAATATATAATTTATCCTATTCAGAAAAAAATTCAGACAAAACTAAGTCCTCTTTACTAGGAAAAATATTTAAATAATAAATTTAGGTGATATTTTGGAAAATCAAGCGTATCTATTTTTTATCTTTATATTAAATGGAATTCTAATAGGCATATTATTTGACATTTTTAGAATATTAAGAAAAACATTTAAAACAGCAGATTTTATTACATATATACAAGACATACTATTTTGGATTTTGACAGGATTCATTATGCTTTATTGTATTTTTAAATTTAATAATGGCGAATTAAGAGGATTTATATTTATTGGTATATTCATAGGTGTATCTATTTATTTGCTTTTATTTAGTAAGGTATTTATAAAAATTACTTTATTTATTATTAATATAATAAAAAGAATATTTTATTATATTATAATGGTTCCTTTTCAATTAATATTAAAAATTATTAAAAAAATAATTTTTAAACCTGCATCTTTTATTATAATAAATTTTAGAAAAACTTTGTCAAATTTAATAATAAAATTAAAAAACTTGCATAATAAAAATAAAAAAGGCGAATATAAGAAGGATTTCACCTAAATTTGTTGAAATATATAATATAGAATAAAATTAATTATATATTTTGTATATAACTGGAGATAAATACAGATGAAAAAACGAATAAAAACAAATAAAATTTATAAAAAACTATTAATATTAGGTATTTTAATATATGTTGCATATATATTTATAGGACAACAAAAAACTTTGAATTCCTATAAAAATACTCAAGATTATTATACAGAACAATTAAATATGCAATTAGCTTATCAAGAATCTTTAAATAAAACAAAATCTAATATAGATTCAAAAGAATATATAGAAAAAATTGCTAGAGAAAAACTAGACATGTATTTACCAAATGAAAGAGTATATATAGATAAAGGAAATTAATATTAGGCAAGTTATTAAAGTCTTGCCTAAATTAATATTTGTATTTTCTTAAAAATTTAATTCTTTATTTTTCCAACAAATTTAACAAAAATTAAATATAGTATATTTTACTGTAGTGAATAGTGAAGAATGAATAGTGAAGAGTACAAAACTCTTCGAGTTTTGAGGAGGAAAGAGAAAATGGAACTTGAAAATTTAAGTTTAGCAGAATTAAAAGAAAAAGCAAAAGAAAAAGGGGTAAAAAATATTTCAAAATTAAAAAAAGAAGAATTAATAACAGCTATAAATTCAGAAAAAGATGGACAAACTGAAATAACAGAAAAAGAAAATCAATCAGATGGAGGATATAAGCTTACAAACGAAGGTGATGAATTTGTAGAAGGTATTTTAGAAGTTTTACCAGATGGATATGGATTTTTAAGAGGAGACAATTATTTACCTACTCCTAAAGATGTATACATATCACCAGTTCAAATAAAACGTTTTAGATTAGATACAGGAGACATGGTAAAAGGAATAAAAAGAACTCCAAAAGAAGGCGAAAAATTCCCAGCACTAATTTATGTAGGAGAAGTAAATGGTCAGCATCCAGAAAATGCAATGAAAAGGCGTTCATTTGATGACTTAACACCAATTTACCCAAATAAAAGATTAAAATTAGAAACAGCTTCACAAGAATATACAATGAGACTTATGGATCTATTATCACCAATAGGAAAAGGGCAGAGGGGCATGATAGTTGCTCCTCCAAAAGCAGGTAAAACAACCATTTTAAAGAAAATAGCTAACAGCATAACAGATAATAATCCTGATGTAGAATTAATAGTGCTTCTTATTGACGAAAGACCAGAAGAAGTTACAGATATGAAACGTTCTATAAAAGGAGATGTTATATATTCAACATTTGACGAACTGCCAGAACATCATGTAAAAGTTGCTGAAATGGTATTAGAAAGAGCCAAAAGACTAACAGAACAAAAGAAGGATGTAGTAATTTTATTAGATAGTATTACTAGACTTGCAAGAGCATACAATTTAGTAATCCCATCTTCAGGAAGAACTTTATCTGGAGGTTTAGATCCTAGTGCACTTCATAAACCAAAAAGATTTTTCGGTGCAGCTAGAAACACAGAAGACGCCGGAAGTTTAACAATTCTTGCTACAGCATTAGTAGAAACAGGTAGCAGAATGGATGATGTAATATTCGAAGAATTTAAGGGAACAGGTAATATGGAAGTTCACTTAGATAGAAAACTATCTGAGAAGAGAATTTTCCCTGCAATAGATATTAATAAATCAGGAACAAGAAAAGAAGAATTGTTATTATCAAAAGACGAATTAGAAACAGTATTTGCTTTAAGAAAAACAATGTCAAATATGTCTGCACAAGAAATGACAGAACAATTAATAGAACAAGTAGTAACAACAAAATCAAATGAAGAATTTTTAGCAAGAATGCAATATTTCTTTAAGAACAATAAATAATTATTATTAATAGTATTTTGAAAAATATATAGATTACCAAAAAAGAGAAGAGGTCAGTCTATATATTTTTCAAAATACAACATTGCGCAAAATCAAAGTTTTGTGCAAAAGGAAGCAGGACAAAAATAATATAGCCACCTCTACCTCGATTTTTGGCAATTTTGTAGGGGCGACCATTGGTCGTCCGCTCTTCGAAGAAATCACCCTAGATATTCATTAATGTAATTCTATTACTTTTTAAATAAAATCGCTTAAAACGGATTCTGATGCGTCATAATTTTAACTTAAATTATAATCTTTATATGAATTTTAAATTTCAAAAATTTTTAATTACAATTTGTATTATTATCTGTAAAATTTTCTTAAAGATCTCTCAAACCTTTATATATCAATATTTAGCTAAAATTGCAGACAACAAACTATATGCCTCTTTTTTAAAAACGCCTTAAAATCGATTCTCGTGCGTCGTTTTTTCGGCCATTTTTCAATGTTTTCACGAATTTATAAAAACATTGTAGGGGTCGATGCCCACATCGACCCGTTAAAGAATTTTAATAATATTTAAAAGAATTTACTATAAAACTTACTGATTATATTAGATTTGTTAATCTTTAAAATTCAATTTAAATCTAATTTATATTATTAGATGATAAAGTTTATATTAATGTAATTAAAATTGCTTAAAAACGATTTTAGAGATATATAAATAATAATTATAATTTAATATTAATAAAAAATAATTTATAAATTTATTATAAAATTTTATAAACAACAAATGTTCGGTTTTTGAGATATTAGTAATTTTAAAACTTAAAATCAAAATAAAAAATTATAAAATCAAATTTAATTAATTGTAGAATTTTATTTTTATATTTTTTATTAAATTTATTATTTATAAAATTTGTGGTTTTTATTTTTTAAATAAGTTTGCTATAAAATATTTTATATTCTAAATTTATAAATATTATTAATTGTATAAAATAGCTTATTTCTCCCTATTTCCCCTACTCTGCTCAATTTTTTCAGTAGAATCAACAATTCTTATCTTTAATTATCAATTTATTTGCATATAATATTTTTTTGGATTCTTCCTAATAATCATCAATTTCTGGTAATCTAAACCTCTCTTCTATCTCATTATCCATTTAACTTCTTAATATCTTCACCCATAATCTCAAGATAATCTTTTTCTGCTTGTGTTAAATGTGTTTTCATATATTTATCATATTCTTCATGAGCTTTCTTTAACGCTTTTTCGTGAGATATAGTTCCTGCACCCTGTAATATTTCTTTATGTGTCATTGTTAAAAAACTATCTAATTCTTTTTTCCAATCTTCCATTGTCATAGCATGCATATTTAATGCATTAATCTCTGCGATATCTAAATATGCTGAAACCATTCTATTTAACATATCTAATTCTTCTTTAGATAGATAATTTTTAGCTATTTCTGTTTCAGCTTTTGTTGGCATGCTTCCCTTATAATGAGTTAATCCTATATTTTCTTTTTCACTATCAACCCTATTAAATATAACTTCTGCAGCAGTATTTTTATGTACAGCATAATGCATCTTATTTTGAACTGTTTTAAAAAATTCTCTTGTTTTTTCATTTTTTGCATCATAGTCTACACTTGTAGCATATATATCTAAAATTTTTCTCCAGAATACTTTTTCAGAAGAACGAATATCTCTAATTTTTTCAAGAACTTCTTCGAAATAAACGCCACTACCGTTATTTTTAAAACGTTTTACATCCAAATTATATCCTTTTATTAAATATTCTCTTATTAATTTATTTGCCCAAATTCTAAATTGAGTACCACGAACAGATTTTACACGATAACCTACAGCAATTATTAAATCCAAGTTATAATATTTTGTTTTATAATTTTTACCATCTTGAGCAGTTGTCAAGTTTTCCTTGACAACTGAATCTGAATTTAATTCATTTTCTTCAAAGATATTATTTATATGTAAGCTTATATTTTGCTTTGTTGTATCAAATAATTCTGACATTGCTTTCTGTGTAAGCCATACATTTTCATCTTCTAATCTAACTTCAATTTCTACTTGTCCATCATCAGTTGTATACATTATAAAGTTGCTATTTTCTAATAATTGGTTATCCATAAGTTAAGCCTCCTTAATCATAAATAATATACCATAATTTTACTTTTTTAACAATAAAATTTAAAAGTAATTATAAAAAGTTCAACGAAGGGGGCTATTATTATCAAAGTTTTGCGCAATAAGAAACAGGAGAAAAACTATATTCTTACAAATAAGCCCTATCTCGCTATTTTTCAGCTTTTTCAAGCATTTATCTATATATGGTTTAAATCTTTTCTTTATATATAATTTTAATTCTTTTATCTATTAAAACTCTTATATTTATAACCTCTTAGAATCGTTTTTAAGACATTTTTATAATTTATTAATATAACTTGTTATCTTATTATATTTTTTTATTTTAATATTTTATCAAATTTAACTCAATTTCTTGAGCAAACAAAAAAAGAGCTAATTTCTTAGCTCTAATCAGTTTATTCGCTTATATGTAATATTTTTAAAATGAAGTTTTTAAATCTTGTAAAAAATGATTCTTTATATTCTATTAAAGCAGTATTGATATTATTTTCGGTTATTTCTACATTAATATATTCGTCTTTCTTTACTTTTTTAAATATATTATCTGGATTATATTTTTCTCTTTTCTCTTGTTCTAAAATATTTAAATCATATTTTTCTTTTTCTAATATTTCTTTTCTTTCTTCTTCATTTGCCCAATAATCTCTGTATAAATTATTAAGTATTGCTAATGTAAATGATGATATATTTTGGGCTTTTAAATCCTTGCTGTAATCTAGAAAAAAATTATAATCATTATCTTTATTATGCTCAAAAGCTTTTATTAGTTCGGTAGGTATTTTATTGAAATATTCAATTGGCATATTATTTAATATAATAATAACTTCAGTACAAGATTTTTTGTAATCTAAATTCGTCATATTTATCATTAGTTATCTTTCTCCTATCATTTTCGTTTTTAATGTTGTTAGAAATAATCTAGCTTTATCTGTTAATGAAATATTCATATTCTTTGTAACATCCCTTATTTCTTCGAGTGAAGTTAAAAATGAGTCTTGTTTATGTGTAAAACCATA
>JAFQQR010000014.1 GCA_017410505.1 Clostridia bacterium
AAATAGTAATTTATAGAGGAGGTATTATATGAAAGATGAAAACAATAAAAAAAACAAAATAGTTTCAATATTAAATTATTTTTCTTCAATATGTTTTTATATTGTTGCAATAATAAATTTTATTAAAGATAACAGTAGTATGGGAGTTATTTATCTATGCTTAGGTTCAACTTTTTTATGTTTGGGAAGTGTTTATCTAAATAAAGATAAAGAAAAGAAAGAATAGTAATTTGTAGAGATATTATTTTAAAAAATATAAAATAATATTAACTATTATAAAATATATGACAAATATTAATTAAAATATAATAAATTTAATAAATGTAATGTTTAAGTGCGTAACTTCCAGCTGTAATTGGTAGAATAAAGTGCAAAAAGTTGTTAAAATTTAATTAATAAAAGGATAATTTTTTTAATTAAAATTTTAATAAGGGAGGAAGAAAAAATGAAGTTTAATGAAAAAATGATAATGTTAAGGAAACAACATAATTTATCACAGGAGAAAGTAGCAGAAAAATTAAAAGTAGCAAGACAAACTGTTTCTAAATGGGAGTTAGGAGAAACAACACCAGAAATGGATAAACTAATTATGATAAGTGAATTATATAACATTACATTAGATGAATTAGTGAAAGAAGAAAATCAAGAAAAAATTGTAAATGATCCTAATAATACTAATTCACAAAAATTGGCAGGAATGACAATTAAGATTCTAAAAGGAATAGGGATATTTATTATTATATTAGTAATATTATATGTATTTCTTATGATAATTGGACTTATAGCATTTAATAGTTTGAAAATAGAGAACGATTCAACAACAGTAATACAGACACAAGAAGAAGTAGAGGTTTATGAAGAATAAATATTAAATAAAGAGTACTGCAAATTACAATTTGTAGAAATGTTAAAATTCTTTGACAAAGTTCCAAAATGATTTTGTAGACTTGTTAAGTAACATTATTTTATAATTGTTATTGAAAGGAGTTGAAAGTTATGTTAGGAGAAAATATTTTAAAATTAAGAAAGAAAAATGGGCTTTCGCAAGAACAATTAGGAGAAAAAATAAATGTAACAAGGCAAACAATTTCAAATTGGGAATTAGGCGAAACTGCGCCGAATCCAGAACAATTAAAGTTGTTATCGCAATCATTAAATATAAGTATTGATGAATTACTTGATAATGATATTAATAGTAGTATGAAAGAAAAAATAATAAATATTGAAAAAACTACTAACATTGGAATTAAAGTAATGAAATTTATAGGGATTGCTTTTGCAATAATGCTAATTATAGATATAATTTCATTTATTATATTTATGCTTGTTAAATAATAAATTACAATTTGAAAGGATAGTATATGATACAATTATTAAAGTATGGAAACACTAATTGTTATTATATAAAAGGTAAAAAAGGTAGTATATTAGTTGATACTGATTGGGCTGGAACACTACAAGCCTTTTATAAAAAAGTTAAAGAATTAAATATAACAAATGTTGATTATCTTTTAATAACCCATTACCATCCTGATCATATGGGAATAACACAAGATATAATTGATAATATGAATGTAAAATTATTAGTAATAGATGTTCAGAAAGACTATATACATTGTTCGGATCAAATATTTGAAAAAAATAATAATATAAATTTTAATCCTATATGTACAAATGCATTGATAATCTCATGTAAAGATAGCAGAAGATTTTTAAATGATTTAGGAATTAATGGAGAAATAATATATACTCCAGGACATAGTGATGATAGTATTTCTTTAATATTAGATGAAGGTATTGCGTTAGTCGGAGATTTATATGATTTAAATTCAGCAATTACATTTAATGATGAGAAAATAAATAATAGCTGGAATAAAATATTAAGCCATAATATATCGAAAATATATTATGGACATCATGAGCAGAATATTAGTAATATTAAAAAGATTGAAGATACAATAAATAATTAGTGTAACAAATTATAATTTATGGAGGTAATAATAATGGATTATGACAAAAAGAAAATGACTGCACCAATTGTTATAACGATAATTATGACATTATACTATGTTATTTACTTTGGCTTCTTAATAACATTGATAGATGGAATTTGGAAATATGCATTAGGAATTATACCAATAATATTTTCAATAATAATGGTCAAAGTTTGTATAGAAAGAATAAATGAAATAAAGAAAGGAGAAGAAGATGATATTAGTAAATACTGATTATATTAGTGGAAAAGAATTTGAAATGTTGGGACTTGTTAAAGGAAGCACTATCCAATCAAAACATCTTGGAAAAGATATTGCTCAAAGTTTCAAAACTTTAGTGGGAGGAGAACTTACATCATATAACGAAATGATGAATGATGCTAGAGCTATTGCAACAAAAAGAATGGTTGCAGAAGCCGAAGCACTTAATGCAGATGCAATTGTTAATATACGCTATGCATCTTCTGCAATTATGCAGGGAGCTGCCGAAGTAATTACCTATGGAACAGCAGTTAAATTTGTTAATTAATCAAACAAATTACAATTTGCATATATCAACTCTACGATAAGTAGGTTGTAGATTTTTGAAATTCTTTTATAATTGTTATTGGAGGTAGAAAACGATGAACAATTATATAACAGGAAAAATGATAAAAGAATTAAGAGAAAAACAAAATCTAACCCAAATAGAACTTGCAGATATTATTGGTGTGAGTGATAAAACGATAAGTAAGTGGGAAACAGGCAAAGGATTACCAGATATTTCGTTAATTGAGTCATTAGCAAAAGCATTGAAAGTATCTATTATAGAACTTATGAATGGAGAGTATATAACAAATAAAAATAAGTCAAGCAATATGTTAAAATCAAATTTTTCGGTATGCCCAATTTGTGGAAATATAATTCATACAATGGGAGAGAATATAAATTCTTGTTGTGGTATAAATTTGCCTATTTTAGATGCTGAAATAGAAAATGAAAAACATACTATTAATTGCAAAATAATTGAAAATGAATATTTTATTTCACTTGAACATGAAATGACAAAAGAACATTATATTTCTTTTATCGCATACATTACAAACAACAGATGTGAGATTGAAAAATTATATCCAGAACAAAATGCAGAAGTTAGATTTTCAAAAAAAGGTACAGGAATCATATATGCATATTGCAATAAAGATGGATTAATAAAAAAATATTTGTAAGTGCGAAAAATTACAATTTTTGAATTACTTTATACGAAAGTATAGAGTAATTTTTCTTTTTATGGTATTATAACAACAGATAGTAATTTATGGAGGTAATAATAATGGATTATGACAAAAAGAAAATGACAGCACCAATTGTTGTGACAGTTATTATAGTGTTATACTATGCTATTTACTTTGGCTTTTTAATAACACTGCTCGATGGTATATGGAAATATGCATTAGGCATTATTCCAATAATATTTTCAGCAGTAATGGTCAAGGTTTGTATAGAAAGAATAAATGAAATAAAGAAAGGAGAAGAAGATGATATTAGTAAATACTGATTATATTAATGGTAAAGAATTTGAAATGTTAGGGCTTGTGAAAGGTAGTACTATTCAATCAAAGCATCTTGGAAAAGATATTGCACAAAGTTTCAAAACACTTGTTGGTGGAGAACTTAAAGCATACAATGAAATGATGAATGATGCTAGAGCTCTTGCAACAAAAAGAATGGTTGAGGAAGCAGAGACTCTTAAAGCAGATGCAATTGTTAATGTACGTTATGCATCATCAGCGATTATGCAGGGTGCTGCTGAAGTAATTGTCTACGGTACAGCTGTTAAATTTGTAAATTAGTAAACAAATTACATTTATAGATTAGTTCTCTAAAAAAAGGGCTAATCTTTTTATTATTTCTGGAACAGCAAGAATAGATGTATTACATACACCATAAACAACTTAAAAGCAGAGCTTTTAATATGTATTACAAGAAGAAAAAAGTAATAAGTATGTATTACAAAGGTAAATATGCTGTTCACAAAATTTGTGAAATTTAGTATTCTCAATAATTTATAAGAAAAATTGTAATATTCAAGTAAAATATACAAGTTCAAAAATACCATACAACTTTTTAAAACTACATCAAAATTCTAATTGTATGGTGGTTAATTCTTAACTATACAATTAAAATTATAATTAGTAATTGAAATTCAAACAATTGCTAGAAAGGTAGGTGAGTATATGGAACTTGAAAAAGTAACAAGAACAACTCTAACAATGAAAGAGACAGCAGAGTATTTAGGAGTATCATACTGGTTAGTTACACAGCTAGTAAAGAGAAAGAAAATACCATGCTCACGAGTTGGAGGAAAAGTATTATTTAGAAAAGAAGCACTAGATAATTACTTACAAAAACAAGAAGAAGCTTCTATAAATTCTTAAGTTAGGAGGAATTAAAATGGTTTACAAAGCTATTTCAAAAATAAATAAAAAGTGTGGGAGAGTTAGAAATAGCAAAAAGCCATAAAAGGGATAACAATAATTT
>JAFQQR010000015.1 GCA_017410505.1 Clostridia bacterium
CAAATAGCTCTTTTAACAGAAAGAATTAATGAATTAACAGAACACTTAAAAGTACATGTTAAAGATAATCACTCAAGAAGAGGGTTATTAAAAATGGTTGGTAAAAGAAGAAATTTATTAAACTATTTATCTAAAAAAGATGTTCAAAGATACAGAGATATCGTTGAAAAATTAGGATTAAGAAAATAATTTCATACAAGAGCCTATGCAAACAAAAGATTTGACATAGGCTTTTAAGATAGCTGTTGATGCTTTGCTGATTACAGCTATCTTATGCAAAATTCATTTTATAAATTTTGTAAATATTAATAAACAAGCTCAAAATTTAGGTAAGTAGCTTGTATAATGTTCTAGAAAAAATACAGAATATTATAGAGGTTACAATCTAAATAGAGCTTTATATAAAAATATATTGTTTCGGTTCTAATCGTGGTTGACAGACGAAAAATTTGAAAAATTTTTGAATGACAATGAACGAAGCGAAGCGGAGAGAAAGGACAAACTATGTTTGAATTTATTAAAAAATGGTGCAAAAAAGATGAAAAAGGAAAGGAAGAAAATAATATGTTTAAAACATTTGAAACAGAATTAGCAGGAAGAAAACTTGTATTTGAAACAGGTAAAATGGCAGGATTAGCCAATGGAAGTGTCTTAGTTAGATATGGAGACACTGTTGTAATAGTAAATGTTACAGCATCAAAAGAACCAAAAGATGGAATTGACTTTTTCCCATTATCAGTAGATTATGAAGAAAAATTATATTCGGTTGGAAAAATACCAGGGTCATTCCAAAAAAGAGAAGGAAAACCAAGTGATAAAGCAATACTTACATCAAGAGCTATAGATAGACCTTTAAGACCTTTATTTCCAAAAGATTTTAGAAATGATGTAGTAGTTGTAGCAACAGTTCTTTCGGTAGACCAAGACAATTCACCAGAAATAGCAGCAATGATAGGTGCTTCTGCAGCTTTATCAATTTCTGATATACCATTTGGTGGACCAACAGCAGCTGTAAATGTAGGATTAGTAGATGGAGAAATTGTAATAAATCCAACAGAAGCTCAAAGAGAAGTTTCTGACTTAACATTAACAGTTGCAGGAACAGAAGCTAAAATTGCTATGATAGAAGCAGGAGCAAATGAAGTTCCAGATGATGTTATGTTAGAAGCAATAAAAGCTGGACATGAAGAAATTAAAAAAGTATGTAAATTTATTGAAAAAATGAAAGAAGAAATAGGAAAACCAAAGTTTGAATATAAATCATTTGAAGTTGACCATGATGTATATGAATATGTAGAATCAAACTTTGAAGAAGAAGTAAAACAAGCACTTCAAGAAGCAGATAAAGAAACAAGAGATAATAATGTATCTGCAGTTTCTGATAAAATTGTGTTAGCATATGCTGAAAAATTTGGAGAAGAAGCTTTAGAAGAGCACAAAGCAGATTTAGGTGAAGCAATTTATAAATTACAAAAAAAATGTGTAAGAAATATGATATTCTTCGAACATAAAAGAGTTGATGGAAGAAAATTAGATGAAATAAGACCATTATCATGTGAAGTTGATTTATTACCAAGAGTTCACGGAAGCGCATTATTTACAAGAGGACAAACTCAAGTATTATCAGTTGCAACATTAGGAATGGTTTCAGAAGAACAAACACTTGATGGAATCGATACAGAAGAGTCAAAAAGATATATGCATCACTATAACTTCCCAAGCTACAGTGTAGGAGAAGCTAGACCATCAAGAGGACCAGGAAGAAGAGAAATAGGACATGGAGCATTAGCTGAAAAAGCATTAGTTCCAGTTATCCCTTCAGAAGAAGAATTCCCATATGCAATAAGAGTTGTATCTGAAGTATTATCTTCAAATGGTTCAACATCACAAGCAAGTATTTGTGGAAGTACATTAGCATTAATGGCAGCAGGTGTTCCAATAAAAAGACCAGTTGCAGGTATTTCAACAGGATTAGTAACAAATCCAGATGATGAAAATGACTATGTAATGTTAACAGACATCCAAGGAATAGAAGATTTCTTTGGAGATATGGACTTTAAAGTTGGTGGAACTGAAAAAGGAATAACAGCTATCCAAGTAGATATAAAAGTAGATGGATTATCTTATGAGGTAATAAAAGAAGCTTTTGAAAGAACAAGAATTGCAAGAAAACATATATTAGATGATATAATGTTACCAGTAATTTCAGAGCCTAGAAAAGAAATTTCAAAATATGCACCAAGAATCGTAAACACAAAAATTAAAGTTGAAAAAATAAAAGATGTAATCGGAAAAGGTGGAGAAACAATAAATAAAATAATAGATGCAACAGGTGTAAAAATCGATATTAAAGAAGATGGACAAGTATTTATTTATTCAAATGATTCTGAAAAAGCAAGCCAAGCTTTAGAAATGATAGAAGATATCGTAAGAGAAGTTGAAGTTGAAGGGATTTATTATGGTGAAGTTACAAGAGTGACAACTTTTGGAGCTTTTGTAGACTTAGGAATTAATGGTAAAGAAGGATTACTTCATATTTCTAAAATTTCTAAAGAAAGAATTAAGAAAGTAGAAGATGTATTAAATGTTGGAGATAAAGTAACTGTTAAAGTTCTTGATATTGATGAACAAGGTAGAGTTAATTTGACAGCTATTTTAGCTGAAGATAAAGAAGATAAAGAAGATAAGACAGAAGATGTTGAAAAATAGCTTAAAAAGTGATATAATTTATGTGTAACTGAAAATTTGCACAAGTTCTTAAATGAAATTCATTTAAGACAAAGGAGGTAACATGTCACTATTAAACAAGCACCGGAAGAAACTATTGATGATTATGCTGTGTACAGTGTTGTACATTGGTATTAGTTATTGTAATGGTAGTAATGCAAACATAAATGTAGCAGCTACTAAATCAGAAACAGTAACGCAAACACCAAGACCAACATTGACGCCAACGCCAACAGTCCAGCCTACGGCTACACCAAAAGCTACACCAAAAGTAGCAACCAAATATTCTAATGGTTATGTAAAAGTAAGAAAAAAGGCTTCTAAAAAAAGTTCTCAAAAGTTTTTGCTTAAGCCAGGAGAAAAGGTAAAAGTAGTCAAAAAAATGAAAAAGTGGTCTAAAGTAAGAAATAAAAAAGGTACTGGATATGTACCAAATAAAACTTTATCCAAAAAAAGAAGTAAAGCAATAAAAATTGCTAATAAAAAAGCTTCAAACTTTAAATTAACAGGATATTGTTCTTGCTATGATTGCTCAGAAGGTTGGGGAACACAAACAAAGAGTGGTAGAAAAGCAAAGGCTAATCATACCATAGCATCGGATTTGACTGTGTTGCCACTATATACAGAAGTATATATAAAAGGCATGGGAACATACACAGTTGAAGACAAGGGAGGCGGTGTTAAAGGTAAACATATAGATGTTTACTGCAACAAGCACTCTCAATGCTATGATATACAATCACAAGCGAAAGTGTTTGTTATAGAATAGTGGGTGTTAGCATAAAGGGCACGGTAGTGTCCTTTATGCTTTTTATTTTGACTTTTTTCAAAAATTGAAACTTAAAGCATTTTATTATTGATAAAAACTTATAAGTATTGTATAATATAATAGACAAAAAGAGACAATCATTTTATGAATATTAAACACAGGAGAAAAAAATGAAAAGTAAAATAATAAACATAATAGTATGGATAATATTACTAATAATACTATATATAACATTCAATTTCTATAAAACTAATAACTTTAATGAATTTACAAGAAGTGAAAGCAATTTACATACATCACAATTTACAAGAGATAAAGAAGTAAAATATTCCAAACAAGGTAGTTACAAAATAACATCAAATACAAAAAATGATGCAGCATTTTATAAAAAAATAGAAATAAAAAAAAATACACCATATAAAGTAACATGTATGGTAAAAACAGAAAACATAATACCGGAAAATGATATATCAGGAATAGGGGCACAAATATCAATAGTAGGAACAACAGAAAAATCAATAGCAATAACAGGAACACAAGATTGGCAAAAAATAGAAATGATATTTAATTCGAAAAACAGAGAAGAAGTTGATATAGGATTTAGACTAGGTGGATATTTAGGAGAATGTACAGGAACTGCATGGTTCTCAGATTTTACACTAGAAGAAGGAACAAAAAGTGAAAGCAATAACTGGAACTTTGCATGTTTTATATTTGAAAATACAGATGTAGAAGTAGATGGAAAAGAAATAAAATTATCAATGACTGATAAAGATATCTCAGATATCAAAGATACAATACAAAGATTTGAAACAACAACAAGTCAATTATCACGAAATAAAATGACAGCAGATTGTGATATTTATAGAATACAAAATCCAATAAACAAACTAACATATGACGAAGAATTTGGATATTATGTGGCAGCAGAAGATGTAGAAAGTAGTATAAAAGATACAGTACAGAAAAATGATTATGATCATATATTTGTTATAATAAAATTAGGAAATGAAGAATATAAAGATGATATTCAAATAAATGATTGGATAGGACTTCGGTTCAATGGATTATTATGGAATAGGATATTCAAACATAAGATTACCAAATTCATCTAAGAGTTATATATATAGGTATGATGCAAAAATAAATACATTTCCAGAAGAAGTATTATTACATGAATTTTTACATTCACTAGAAAGAACAGCAGAAGAATATAATTATACAATTCCAGAATTACATGATTATGAAAAATATGGATACAAAAGTCAAAATTTAACAGGTTTAAAAGAATGGTATGAAAATTATATGAATAAAAATATAAAAGCATCAAATGAATATATAGGATTACCAGAAGAAGTATATACACTGAAACCAGCCAAAAATTCAGATTTTAAATATTCATATAAAATAGATGAATTTCATGAACCACAAAATATAATAGAAGAAATAAAACAGTTATTAAAAAATGCTGCAAATAATATAAAAAGAATAGGACAAACATTTGAAGATAACACTAATCAAAACCTGCAAGTAAATAATACAAACTAGAAAGAATGGAGTAAAAATGAAAGTATCAGAATTTAATTATAATTTACCAGAAGAGTTAATTGCACAAGTACCATTAGAAAAAAGAGATGAATCAAGATTAATGGTTTTAGATAGAAAAAAGCAAACAATAGAACACAAAATATTTAAAGATATAATAGATTATTTAGAACCAGGAGATTGCTTAGTTAGAAATAACACAAAAGTAATTCCAGCAAGAATATATGGAAGAAAAGAAACTGGAGCACATGTCGAATTTCTATTATTAAATAATATTGAAGGAGATATATGGGAAAGTATAGTAAGACCAGGAAATAAATTACATGTAGGAACTAAAGTAATATTTGGAGAAGGTTTATTAGAAGCTGAAATTCTAGACATAATGCCAGGAGGAACAAGAAAAGTTAAATTCTATTATAATGGAATATTTAACGAAATATTAGACCAAATAGGATTAATGCCATTACCACCATATATACATGAAGAATTAAAAGAAAAAGGTAGATATCAAACAGTATATGCAAAATATGAAGGATCAGCAGCAGCACCAACAGCAGGATTGCATTTTACGCCAGAACTGTTAAAAAAGATAGAAGAAAAAGGCATAAAAATTGCAAATGTAACTTTACATGTAGGAATAGGAACATTTAGACCAGTTAAAGAAGATGAAGTAGAAAAACATGAAATGCATTCAGAACATTATTACATAAAGCAAGAAGATGTAAAAAAAATAAATGAAACTAAGAGACAAGGTAAAAGAGTTATATCAGTAGGAACAACATCATGCAGAGTTTTAGAAACAATAGCAGACGAGAATGGTCTAGTAAAAGAGACAGAAGGAGATACACAAATATTTATTTATCCAGGATATAAATTTAAATGCATAGATGGATTAATTACAAATTTCCATTTACCACAATCAACATTATTAATGTTAGTATCTAGTTTAGCAGGAAAAGATTACGTGATGGAAGCATATGAAGAAGCTGTAAAAGAAAAATATAGATTTTTCAGTTTTGGAGATGCGATGTTTATAAGTTAGCTGTTACCGAAGAATGAGCGCTACAGATAACTTATGCAACCGAACAAAGAGAGGTTGTATACCTTAATATTAAAAAGGAGGAAAGATGAAACCAGCAGTAACATACGAATTATTACACGAATGTAAGCAGACAGGCGCAAGAAGAGGCGTAATACACACACCACATGGAGACATACAAACACCAATATTTATGCCAGTAGGAACACAAGCAACAGTAAAATCTATGACACCAGAAGAATTAAAAGAAGAAGTAAAAGCACAAATAATATTATCAAATACATATCATTTATATTTAAGACCTGGACAAGATATAGTAAAAGAAGCGGGAGGTCTTCACAAATTTATGAATTGGGACAGACCAATTTTAACAGATAGTGGAGGATTTCAAGTTTTTAGTTTAGGAGATTTAAGAACTATATCAGAAGAAGGTGTTGAGTTTAAATCACACTTAGATGGAAGTAAACATTTTTTTACACCAGAGTCAGTAATGAAAACAGAAGAAGATTTAGGTGCTGATATAATAATGGCTTTTGATGAATGTTGTCCATATCCATCAACATATGAATATACAAAAAAATCAATGGAAAGAACAACTAGATGGGCAAAAAGATGTAAAGCTGCACACATAACAGAAAACCAAGCATTATTTGGAATTATTCAAGGTGGATTTTATAAAGATTTAAGAGATAAAAGTCTAAAAGACTTAGTACAATTAGATTTGCCAGGTTATGCAATTGGAGGAATAAGTGTAGGAGAACCTAAAGAAGAATTTTTAGATATATTATATCATACAGCTCCAAAGATGCCGAAAAATAAGCCTAGATATTTAATGGGAGTGGGAACACCAGATTATTTAATAGAGGCAGCAATTGCAGGAATTGATATGTGTGATTGTGTATTACCGACAAGAATTGCAAGAAATGGAACAGCAATGACATCTAATGGAAAAGTAGTTGTAAGAAATGCTACATATGAAAGAGATTGGGGACCATTAGACCCAGAATGCGATTGCTATACATGTAAAAATTACACTAGAGCATATATAAGACATTTAATAAAAACAAATGAAATACTTGGAGTAAGATTATTATCAATACATAATTTAAGATTCTTGACTAATTTAATGGAAAGAGTTAGAATAGAAATAGAGAACGATAATTTATTGACATTCAAAAATGAATTTTATAAAAAATATGGTTATACCAAATAATTTTGGAGGGATAAGAAATGAATTTAATTGATGGAAATTTTGAACCAAAAAAAGTAGATAATTCTAAAAAAACAGTAAAAATAATACTTATTACAATATGTGTTGTAATAGTAGCTATAATAGGAATATTTATAGCTCTAGTTTATATGGAAAATACAACATTGAAACTATACATAGATGGAAACATAAATGAAAAAGTAAAAGAAATGATGGTTACAGAATCAGACGGAACAATATATTTGCCAATAAAAGATATAGCATCGCATTTAGGATATGAAAGTTTTAGTGGAGAATATTCAGATAAATCAGAAGATGCAAGTAAATGCTATGTGCAATGTGAAGATGAAGTCGCAAATTTTTCATTAAATTCAAATAAAATATATAAATTAACAACATCAGATAGCACAGCAAATTACGAATATTATTATACAAAAGAACCAGTAAAAGCAATAAATGGAAAGTTATATGCAACAACAGATGCAATTGAAAATGCATTCAATATATCATTCACATATGATGAAGATAAACAAAGGATATACATATACACAATGCCATATCTTATAGAAAGCTACTCATCAAAAATATTAGATTATGGATATGAAACAATTAGTGAAAATTTCACAAATGGTAAAACAATTCTTAATAATATGTTAGTAGTATCTAAAAATCAAGAAAAAAATTATGGTGTAATAGATACTCAAGGAAATAGTATTATAGAAGCAAAATATGACAACATAGAATATTTACCAAATTCAGGAGATTTTCTAGTTGAAAGTAACAATAAAGTAGGAATTATATCTGCAAAAAAAGAAACAAAAATACAAATATTATATGACAATTTAGAATTAATAGATAGTGATGCAGGGTTATATCTTGCTGAAAAAGAAAACAAATATGGAGTAATAGACTCAAAAGGAAACATAAAAATATATATTGAATATGATCAAATCGGAATTGATAATACAAAATTTGAAAAAAATGATATAAAAAACAAATATCTATTAGATAATGGTATGATACTTGCTAAAAAAGACAAGCTATGGGGAGCTTTTGATAAAAATGGAAATACAGTTCTTGAATTTGAATATGACAGTTTTGGATATATAGCTTCAAGCAATAAAGATGCGATAAATTTACTTATTATACCAGAATATAATGTATTGGTTGCATGCAAAGATAAAAAATACACATTAATAAACTCATCAGGAGAAGAATTATGTTTAGCTGTTCTTGATGACGTATATATGACAATAGACTCAGGAAAGAAGCATTATTATATGAATTATAGCAATAAGAGTGCAAAAGTAGAAGATTTCCTTGATGAAATTGGTGTAAAAGCAACGAATAAGAGTGGAAATAATAGTAATACAAATAATACAGCAACAAACAATACAGCAAACAACACAACAAACAGTAAAACAAATAGTACAACAACTGAAAATCAAGAAAATGAATATGAAGAATAAAAAAGGGCAAATGATATGCCCTTTTTTCTATTGTAGAAATTTTCAATATAAATATAAAAATAAGACATATCATATTAGTTTTATGAATATTTTTAATACTATATGAATATAAATATATATAGTAAACTTAGGACAAGGAGAAAATATATGTTTAATGTAACAGTATTAAAAATGAAAGACATAATGAAATATCTTGTAGGAATTATAATAACAATCGGAGTTGTTGTATATACTGCAAGATATTTTTATTCAAAAAAGAATAATTTAAAAGAAGCAGAAAATAAAATGCAAGTCAAATTAGAAATATTTTCATTTGGAAGTCTAACAGGATGTTTAGATAAAACAGTCCCAACAATGTCATATATGAATGAAGAATATAATAAAATAGAGAAAGAAAATGAAGAAAAAAAAGAGATAAATTATTTAGAAGAAATTTTAAAGACAGAAATAAGTACAATAAAAGGAATAGAAAAAATAGAAAAAGAAAGTCAGGAAGAAAACATAAAAGAAGCAGTTTCAGAAAATGAAGAAAAAAATTTAGAAAACAAAAGTGAAGATATTATTTTAGCAAATACAGAAGAGATAAAAACAGAAGTAGTAACACAAAATCCAATAACAGAAAGTTATAATGTTCAATATGGAAATGTAAAAATCAAAAATCAAACAACTTATACATTAACAGAAGAAATACTAAAACCAGATATAAAAATAGACAATAAAAATATATTAATATTCCATACACATAGCTGTGAAAGTTATACATCAAGTGATAAATATACATATACATCAACAGGGAATTACAGGACAACAGATTTAAATTATACAGTAACAAGAGTTGGAACAGAATTAGAAAATTATTTAAAACAATATAATTTAAATGTAATACATGATACCTCATATCATGACTATCCATCATATACAGGTTCATATACACGTTCGTTACAAACAGTAGAAAATATGTTAAAAACATCACCTTCAGATATAATTATTGATTTACATAGAGATGCAATAGGGTCACGCTCTGATTACGCACCAACAGTTAAAATAGGGGAAGATTATGCAGCACAAATAATGTTTGTTATTGGTACAAACGAAGGGGGATTATTACATCCAAATTGGAATCAAAATTTGAAATTTGCAATAAAAATTCAGCAAAAAGCTGAGGAGATGTATCCGGGACTGTTTAAGCCTATTATGGTTACAAAATCTAGATATAATCAGCATACAGGGAAATATGCTAATATAATAGAAGTTGGTGCTACTGGAAATACTTTAGAACAGTGTATAACAAGTATGAAGTATTTAAGTTCGGTTATGAATGAAGTAATAAGTGAATAGGAAATTGGAGAAAAAGGGAATTAGCGGGGGATTAGCGGGGGATTAGCGGGGGATTATGTACGGGGGAAATAGGGGAGTGGTTATAA
>JAFQQR010000001.1 GCA_017410505.1 Clostridia bacterium
AAATCCTAATTTGAAAAATTAGGATTTTTAACACGTCCCCAATTCCCTCTTTTTTCCGTCCTCAATTCCCTTTTTCTTTCGTCCCCAATTCCTTTTTCATATTTTTAAGTTTAAATACATAAAAAATAGTAAATACTTAAAAATAATAAAAAAATAGAGGTGAAAAAATGAAACTAGGATTAGCCTTATCAGGTGGAGGAATAAGAGGAATAGCACACGCTGGAGTACTAAAAGCTCTAGAAGAGAATAATATAAAAATAGAAGCCATTGGAGGAACAAGCTCTGGAAGTATAATATCAACACTATATGCAATGGGATATTCACCATATTATATTTACATACTATTTAAAAGATATGCAAAAGAACTAGTTAATCAAAATTCAAAGCCTAGAGTAACAAATATAGGAAACTTTATGACAAACAAAAAAATACAATTTTCAGGATTTTATTCAGGAGAAGAAATAGAAAAAGCATTTAATAAAATAGCACTAAGAAAAGGCATAAAAAAAATATCTGACATTAAAATGCCAATTAGCATTCCAGCAGTAGATGTTCAAAATTCAAAAGAATATATTTTTACAAACAATATACCAGAGAAAGCAAAAGATAAGACAAAATATATAACAGATATATCAATAGGAAAAGCAATAAGAGCAAGTAGCAGTTTTCCAGTAGTATTTAGCCCATGTGAGTATAAAGAACATAAATTTTTAGATGGAGGAATTCTAGATAACATTCCAACTCTAGAAGTAAAAAAACAAGGGATAGACAAAATAATAAGTGTAAATTTTAAAGCAGATGATATTAATGAAGATAGTAATATAATGGATATAATAATGAGATCTATAGATATAATGGGAAATAAAGTATCAGAAGAAAATTTAAATAGCAGTGACATGGTTTTAACTATCCAAACTGATAAAACAGGATTATTGGAAACAGAAAAATTAGATGACTGTTATAAATATGGATATAGGCAAACAATGAATAATTTAGATAAAATTATAAATTTAATTAACAATTAATACTATAAGATGAATATAATATAAAGAAAGAAGAGGGTTGCTATGGAAATAAGATATTTTGATAATAGTGCAACAACTAGAATAAAAGAAGAAGTGTTAGAAGAAATGTTTCCATATTTAAGTATGCAGTATGGAAATCCATCATCAATTTATAGTATTGGTAGAAGTGCAAAAAGAGCAATAGAAGAAGCAAGAAAAAGGGTAGCTTCTTTAATAAATTGTAAGCCAGAAGAAATATATTTTACAAGTTGTGGTTCAGAGAGTGATAATACTGCATTAAAGGGAATTGCGTATGCAAATAAAAACAAAGGAAATCATATTATAACGTCAAAAATAGAACATCCAGCAATACTTCATAGCTGTCAAAACTTAGAAAAGAATGGATTTGATGTAACATATTTAGATGTAGACAAAGATGGAATTATTAATATAGAGTCGTTAAAAAATTCTATTAGAAAAGACACAATTTTAATAAGTATAATGTTTGCAAATAACGAGATCGGGACAATAGAACCAGTTGAAGAAATAGCAAAAATAGCACATGAAAATAATATAATATTTCATACTGATAGCGTTCAAGCAGCTCGGAAATATTCCAATAGATGTACAAAAAATGAATATAGATATGTTATCTTTATCAGGGCACAAAATTTATGCACCAAAAGGAGTAGGCGCTTTATATGTAAAAAAGGGAATTGAATTTGAAAGGTTTATAGATGGAGGACATCAGGAAAAAAATAAAAGAGCTGGAACAGAAAATGTTGCACAAATAGTTGCTTTAGGAAAAGCTTGTCAAATTGCAGAAAAAAATCTTGTAGAGTATGAAAATAAATTAAGAGAATTGAGAGATTATTGTTTAAAACAGATAAAAGAAAAAATACCAAACATTCATATTAATGGGACAATGGAAAAAAGGTTGCCCGGAAATTTAAATATAAGTTTTGAAAATATTGAATCAGAAGAATTATTGTTTAAATTAGATAGTTTTGGAATTTGTGCTTCAGGAGGGTCAGCATGTTCTTCCGGAAATAATAATCCATCACATGTTTTGACTGCTATTGGAGTTCCAAGTAATTTAGCTAAAGGAGCTATACGTTTTACTTTCGGGGATTTTAATACAAAAGAAGATGTGGATTATTTAGTTGAAGTTCTAAAAAAATTGGTAAAATAAAAAAGAGTACTACTTTTATTAGAAGTAGCACTCTTTTTGTGAAAAAATTCATACCGGAAAAACTAGTTACTTGTAACATCTAGCTAAGACAAAATACTTGCCAAATTTTTTAATAGACTTGATTCTTCTTCTTCCTTTTTTCTTTTTGCATCAGCCAATTCATGAATTTTATCCTGGAGTTCTGAAGCAATTTTGGTTTCAACACCTAACCATTCATCGCCTAAGTGAGATAAGATAAACTCATTTGTAATATTGACATCAAATAAATCAGTCAGTATGTCCGGAATTTTAATCTTTCTTGATGTAGGATTAATACAAGCGTAAAGAAAGAATCCAAATGCCGGTGATTGAGAATACATACTTTTTAAATAAGAGTTTAAAGAATCCTTAAAAGCGAATTGTTTAAGAGACATCAAGATTTCCTCAATCTTATCATTGTCCTTTCCTGTCAAAGAAAATGATGAGATTACCGCTTTAGTATCACAGTTTTCTGAAGGTATGTATTTCACAAAAATACCTCCATTAGTTTCAGAATGCAGGATTTTGACATCAAAATGTCCTAGTTTTTCGTCATTATTTGAAAGTGCTTCAGCAGTCAAATAAATCTCAGCATTTACATTTTTCCGACTTGTTACTGCTAATTCAAAAAATTTTTTCATAATAAAACCTCCAAAATTATTTGTGAAGTTTTCACAAATTTATTCAATTATCTAGTTATGTTACATATTATAACATGATTTGCATAAAAAATCAACAAGTTAGCTATTCAAGTTTCAGCTTTTGCAAAAAACCGAAATTTAAAGTTACTTAATTTTTAATTGCGGCCATTGCACATTTTATACCATCAACAGAGGCAGACATTATTCCTCCAGCATATCCAGCACCTTCACCACAAGGATAAATTCCATTAATATTTGAAATTAAATTTTCATCTCTTAGAATTTTTACAGGAGAAGAGCTACGAGTTTCCATTCCTGTTAAAATACTATCTGGGTTAGCAAATCCATGAAGTTTAGTATCAAAATATTTTATACCTTCTTTTAAAGTTTTAGATACAAACTCAGGCATAATATCATTTAAATTTGATAAAGTATAACCAGGTTTATAAGAAGGTTCAATGCTTCCTATAAATTCGGATTTTATATTTTTATCAAAATCTCCAAATTTTTGAACAGGGGCAAAATAATTTGAGCCACCTAAAATAAAAGCTTTTTCTTCTAGATTTTTTTGAAAATTAATTCCAGACAAAGGATTATTGCTTTCAAAATCTGAAGGTGTTACATTTACTAAAACAGCAGAATTTGCATTTTTTCCATTTCTTGCAAAATAACTCATTCCATTAGTTACAATGGTATTTTCTTCACTTGAAGAAGGCATAACAATACCACCAGGGCACATACAAAAAGTATAACAAGAACGACCAGATGTACTATGATAAGCAAGTTTATAATCAGCAGATGGTAATTTTAGTTTTGTTATTGTTCCATATTGAGCTCTATTTATTTCACTTTGTAAATGTTCAATTCTAACCCCAACTGAAAAGTTTTTAGGTTCTAATAATAAACCTTTTTCATGAATTTTCTGAAAGGTATCTCTTGAACTATGTCCTATTGCAAGAATAAGAGTATTTGTATAAATTGTTTCTGTCAAATTTTTATCTAAATTAAGAACAGTAATACTAGAAATGTTATTATTGTTAATTTCAAAATCTATAAATTTAGTATTAAATAAAAATTTTCCGCCTTTTGAAATAATATATTCTCTCATATTTTTAATAATATTTATTAAATTGTCAGTACCAATATGTGGTTTTGTTAAATATAAAATTTGCTCAGGGGCACCAAATTTTACAAATTCTTCTAAAACTTTTTTACAATAAGGAGAATTAATGCCAGTAGTAAGTTTTCCATCAGAAAAAGTACCAGCACCGCCTTCTCCAAATTGAACATTGGAATGAGTATTTAAAATACCGTTATTTATAAAGTTATCAACAGATTTTTTTCTATCTTCAACACACTGTCCTTGTTCTATAATTATTGGTTCATATCCATTTTGAACAAAAGTTAAAGCTGCAAATAAACCACTAGGACCAGCTCCAATAATAACAGGTTTAACAGCTTTGTTCATATTTAATTCTATTTTGTTAATTTCAAATTTTTTAATTTTAGATATATTTTTGTATTTCAAGAAATATTCTTCATTTTTAACAGCAATATCAACACAATATGAATAATGAACATCATCCTTTTTTCTAGCATCTATAGATTTTTTAGAGATATGCCATTCTTTAACATTTTCTTTTTGCATTTTATATTTTTTAATTATTATATTAAAAACTTCTTCATCAGAAATATCTTCATATATTTTTATATTACTAATTCTTATCATAAAAACTCCTTAAATTAATTTTTTATATTATATAATTTATTTAAAAATAAGTAAAGGGACACTTATCAAGTGTCCCTTCAGATTAATAATAAGCTTCTAATACCCCTTTGGAATTGTAAATAAAGATAGTACTAAAAATAATCTTCATCTCGAATCCAGAAGGAATAGGTAGGTCTAAGTTGGTATCAATAGCTATCTTATCAAGTAGCTTATTCCGCGAGTCACAAGTAGAGATATCTAGGAATCCGTTCATACTGATTATTTTTTTAATTTCCAAAGATAAGATTTTTTCGAACTCAACAAGATGTTGCAAGTTAGGATTTGTAAATCTGAAGTCTTTAGAGCTTAAAATTTGTGTAGCCCACCAGTTAGCTGCTACTTCATAGTAATTTTCTTGTTTCATAGAGTATTCCTCCTTAAATTAAAATTACATTAAAATGTCTAAATATATTATAACATAAAAAAGCAGGAAAAACAATATTATGTAAATAACAAATTAATTTACAAAAACGATAGAAATATTTAAATGAAAATATAGACGAACTTGTGAAATTATGGTATAGTAAAAATAGAAGAAAAAAGGTGTTATGATAAATTATAAAAAATACAAATGAGAGAAGCACCAATGTAAGTTAATTGGTAGGAGGAAAACTTATGATAGAAGAAAGTAAAAAAGTCAAAGAATTTGAAGACAGGCATAAAAGCGAAATATTTAATATGATAGGAGAATTTTCTTCAAAACAATCTGAATTGATATTACAAATTCAAAAATATGGAAAATATATAGATTTGGAAAGCAATTTGCCTAATATTGGAATTACACTAAATAATAAATTAGTAGAATTACAACGCCAGTTTCAAGATGCAGGAATATCTATATATTCAAAAGGAGTAGAAGGGCTTAAAGAGGTAGGGGTTGTTAATTCATCATTGATAGGAGATGCAATTTTATCTGATTTAATAAACTATGTAAGTAAAGGTACTCAAAAATTGGATAACTATAGTAAAGAAATGCTAAAAGTTTCAAAGAAAAAGGCTAAACAAGTGCAAGGTTTAGAAAAAGCTAGTCCTATTAGAAGTTTTTTTGCAAGAATAAAAAATTTTTTCATACCAGTAAAACAAGAAGATATATCATATACACAAGAAGAAATAGAATCAATTAATTCGCACCTATCAGATTATAAAGATATTGATAATCAATTATGGAACTACAATTTAAGGGATAATATTGTGTCTAGTGTAGTAAAAAAAATCAGAGAACGAGGATATGGAGCTAATACAGTACCGGAATTAGTAGAAACCAGTATTGTTCCAGATTTAGAAAAATTAGGATTAGCAGATTTGATACCACAATTACAAGAGTCATTAATTGAAGAATACAAAAAAGATTTACCTGAAATGCGTCAGATTAAGGAAGAAGATTTACATTTATATGTCCCGGATTTCAATAGTACCACACAAAATCACGGAGAAGTAGATACAGAAGAAGTAAATAGACATGAAAAAAGTAAACAGATAATAGAAGAAGCAAAAAAAAGTCTAAAGAAAGATGGAGTTTCTATAAGTGATTTTTATTCGATAGATAAAACTGTTGATGCTTCAGATAGACAGTCAGCAACAAGTGCTATTAGAGAAGAACTACAACCAGATTTAGAAAATAATAAATATAAGACAAAAGAATCTGAAGAGGAGATTTCATTATAGTAATACAAAGGAGGAATTTATATGACTACTGAATATCAAAATGCTTTAGCAGAAGTGGATAGGATATTAAGTTTAATGTCAAAAGACATGTTAGACAAAATACCAAATTCATTTTTGAAGTTTATAAAACAAAAAAAGTCGAAATCATATATTCCTAATTTGAATATGGAATTATCTTTAAATCAACAAAATTTATTAAAAGAAACACGAGCAATATTGTCATTAATATATAGAAGTTACTTATGTAATTCGGAAGAAAGTAGAAGATTAAAGATAAATGATAGGATTGAATTAAAAAGTAAACAAATAGAATTAAATAAAAAATATAGTTATGAAAATCTTTTAAAAAAAGAGAACAGCTAATGTTCTAATACAGCCCCTATACGAATACAATTAAACAAAAGTATTCGTATGGGGGTTTGCTTTATGAAAGGAATATCAATAGATGAACGTGCAGTAGAACTTGCACATTATATAATAGATTCAAAAGATACAGTAAGAGGTGCTGCAAAAAAATTTGAAATAAGTAAAAGCACAGTACACACGGATGTAACACTCCAGAACGGTAAAAATAAAGGACAAACTATTCCAGAAAGTATTGAAATAAAGAAGGTTTTCCTAGCAGAGAAAAATCCAGTTGTTAGATTAGGGTTATTGATTAAATAAAATATAAAATTTGGTGTCTACTCTTTTGAGTGGACATTTTTTGTGAAAAAGGATATATTGAAAATTTTGTCAAAATATGATATAAATAGTGTAAATAAAAGATTGGAGAATAAAAATGGAAAATAATAAGTTACAAAATGAAATCGAAGAAAAAAGAAATAGTCTATCAACTGATAGATTGGATATGTCATATGGTGAAATTATAAGCATGTATCAAAATGATGATTTAATTATAAATCCAGAATTTCAGAGATTATTTAGATGGAATAATTATCAAAAAACCAGATTTGTTGAATCTATATTATTAGGTATCCCTACTCCACCAATATTTGTTGCAGAAGATAAAGAGGGAAAATGGGAATTAGTTGACGGATTGCAAAGATTATCAACAATAATATCTTTTTTTGGTTTGCTAAAAGGACCATCAGAAGATAAAAATAAATGGACTTTAGAAAAAGCACCTTTAATTTCAACACTAGAGGGAATTAATATTGATACTTTACCATTGTTATTTCAAAGAAATATTAAAAGAGCTTATTGTAGAGTGGAAATAATAAAATGGGATAGTAATATTGATATGAGATATGAATTATTCAATAGATTAAATACTGGAGGTTCAAGTTTAACGGAACAAGAAATAAGAAACTGCATTTTTAGAGGAAACGGAAATGAGTTTAATAATTTCATAAGAGAACTCGCAGATATGCCAAAATTTATTGAATTAGCTGATATTAGTAGTAAAAAGAAAGAAGAGTTATATTTAGATGAATTGGTATTAAGATTTTTATCTTTAAAAGAAGAATATAATTCAATGAATGATAATTTATCTGAACATATGACAAGGTTTATGGAGGAAGAAACAAAATACCATAATTTATCTTATGAATTTGAGAAACAAAACTTTATTAATATCGTTAGTCTTTTATATAAAATAGGACCGGATGTGTTTAAAGCAACGAATAAACAATTTTCAAGTGCAATATATGATGGAGTAATGGTTGCAACAAATATGTATTATGAAAAATACAAAGATGATGTAACATCTTTAAAAAATAAAATTGAATCATTAAAAGAGAATAAAGAATACAAATCTAATATGGGCTCGAATTCGGGAGGAAAAGGAAGGGTTCAAAATAGAATTTCTATAGCAATTGACATTTTTGGCAAGGAGTAATTTTATTATGAATATAGAAGAAAGTTTAGAGAATGAATTACAGTGGCGTATAGAAATATTTTCATATTTAAAGACCATTCCAAAGAGGAGATCTTTTAGTGATAAAGAACAAGAAATATATTATAATAGTATTATTCCTATTATCTATAGTCATTTAGAAGGATTTATTAATAAGGCAATTAATATATATAGTACATATATTAATAAACTTGGAGTTAACTATTTAGATTATCATCCAAATATATTATTACATATTATTGAAAATAAATATAATAATGTCTTTGAAGATGCAATAAAAAATACAAATTCGAAAAATAAAATTATAAATAAATTTTGTAACGATATAAAAAATGAAGATATGTCTATTCCAATAAAAGCAAATAGGAATATGAATATGAATTGTAAGAGAATAAATATATTATTAAATAGTTTTAATATAAAACCAATTAGTGAGGATAAATACGAAAGTAAATTAGATGCACTTCTAGGAAAACGAAATTGTATTGCTCATGGTGAAGCTAGTATACAAGTTTCAGATACTGATATTACGGATTATATAAAATTAGTTAGTGGTGTTATAGAAGATATAATAATTAATATAACTGAAGCATATAATAATAAAGATTATTATAATGATGATATTAGAAATAATCTAAATAAAATATAAAACGCTTTGAATTTAAGAAATTAAGTTCAAGGCATTTTTTTATGTCTAAAAGATTATTTTATTGAGTTTGATTTTAAAAACCACAAAATCGAACGTGGTGCGAATAAAAACTAAACGAAAGGAGGATATGAAATGCAAAAATTAAAAGGACTATGGATACCAGCAGAAATTTTATTAAATGAAAATTTATCAGATAAAGAAAAATTAATACTATCAATAATTTTATATTTAAGTGAAGAAACAAAAAGTTGTTTTGCAAGTAATAAGTATATTGCAAGTATTGTTAATGTAACACATGAAAGAGTATCTAAAATTATAAGTTCATTAAAAGATAAAGGATATGTAAGTGTTAAATTAAAATATAAAACAGATAGTAAAGAAATAGAAGAAAGACAAATTAGACCTATAGTTGAAAATATCAATAGGTATAGTCAAAAACTTCAAGAGGGTATAGACAATAATAATTATTCAGATAGTCAAAAACAACCATACCCTATAGATGAAAATGGCAAAGATATAATAAATAATATAAAAAATAAAAATATATATAATAATAAGACAAACAACACAAAAAAATATAAGCCTAATTATGTTGGAAGAGATTATACAAACTTTGACTTAACTAAATTATATGCAAATGCAGATGCTTTTGCATAAGAAAATCAGCAATGGAAGTAGAGCGGTACTACTTTGATAGCTGATTTTTTTGTTTTATTTTATCTAAATAAAACAAAAGCATAAAAAATACAAGTAAAAGTATTTTTTATGGAATAAGGGGTGTGGGGCATAGCCCTGCCACTACTCAACACTTTTTGAAGCGATAAGCTAAAAAAGTGTTGTAGTGTGTTACAACACTTTAAAAGAAGCGGAAGGTTTTAGTTTGGATTAGTGTTTATTTATGAAATTAAAAGAAGGAGGTTATAGGAAATGAGTTATGCGATAATAAGAAACACGAAATACAAAAGAGAGAATTTAAAAGGAATATATAGACACAATGAAAGAAGAAATAAAAATTATTCGAATACTAATATAGATAAAGAAAAGTCACATTTAAATTATTCACTAAAAAGTCCTAAATATAGTTATGAAAAAGAATTTGATTTAATGAGAGAAAAATATAAATTAAAAGGACAAATAAAAGTAGTTAGTAATATTACTTGTGAATATATCATTACTTCTGATAAGGAATTTTTTGAAACAATAGGGGAAGAAGAAACAAAAAGATATTTTGAAACTGCATATAACTTTGTAACTGAATATAAAAATTTAGGTGAGCGATATATAATGTCTGCAAAAGTGCATATGGATGAGGAAACTCCACATATGCACTTAATTTTTTTACCTGTAGTTCATACACAAGATAAAAAAGGAAATTTTATTGATAAAATTGCATGTAGTGAATTTTGGAAAGAAAAAGATAGTTATAGACGTTTGCAAGATGCTTTTTTTCAATATATGACTTCTCATAATTTTCAATTAGAAAGAGGATTACCAAAAGAAGAGACAGGAAGAAAACATATTGATCTTAAAGAGTATAAAGAGATAACTAATTTTGATAAAACAAAGGAAAAATTACAAAATATAAAATTAGAATTACCAAATATTCCAGATATAGCTGATATTAGTAAATTTTCAATGAAAAGAGATGAGAAAATTTTAGAAGAAATTATAAAACCAAAAGATGATTTAATAAATGAATTATATAAAGATAATTTATCGATGCACCAAGAATTATTAAGACAAGCAAAAATGGTAGAAAAAGCAGAAAAGTATGAAATTGAAAGAGATAAAATAATTGCTGATAATAAAGAACTGCATAAACAAGTAGATAATATTAAATCAGAATATAAGAATAAAGAGTTTGATTTAGAATGGAAATATAAAAGTAAAATTAAAAGGTTAGAGAAAGAAAATATCCATTTAAATAAAGTAGTAGATAAATTTAAAGAAACTATTGGAAAATTTATAACATGGATATGTAAAAAGTTTGATATGGGTGCTGAAGATAATCTAATTAAGGATTTTGAAAAAGATACAAAAATATGTTTAGATGCAGAAAAACAACTAAAACGTGAAAATAGGGAGAAAGAATTTGAAATGGAATTATAAAATTCTTATTAAATAGAGAAATTTTATTTATTTTGTTTTTATTGTAAAAATATGATGATTATGCTAAAATAAAGTCGGATTAAAGAAGAAATGGAGAAAACAAGATGCATAAATTAATTATAGAACAATTAAAGAAATATAAAATTCAATATATAATATTTTTTATATTTTATATGATAAACGTAATATTTGCTTTATTAGAACCTGTCATATTTGGAAAAATATTAGATTCAATAATAAATAATGTAGGGGAAATAGATTATGAAACAAATAAAAATATCGTATTTTTGATAAGTATATTATTAGTACAATATATTACAAATTTTATATATAGAAGAATTCTATTTCCAACTAGCAGAAAAGTAAAACAAGGAATTTTAAATAGCATATTAGAAAAGTTAGAAAAAGCACAAATAGACTTTTTTGATAAAACTGATAAAGGAAAATTTGTGTCATATATAATAAATGATATTACTTATATTTGGTCAATAATGAGTCATGGAACAATTGAGTTGATAAGATTGATATCATATACAGTTTTTGGTTTTGTTTTTGCTGTAAAATATGTTAATTTATCACTAGCAATAGTTGTATTTATAACATTTCCAATGTTTATTTATTTTATATTTAAACAAAATGCCAAAGCACAAAAATTGTTATATGAGAAAAAAGAAGAGGAAGCCAAACTTTCAAAGCACATAAACGATAGTTTTTGTGGATTTAGTGTAATAAAATCATATGTTACAGAAGAAGAGACATTAAAACAATTTAATGAAATAAATAATGATTTGAAAAATAAAAATATTGAGTACAATAAAATAACTTCAAGTATCAATTCAATAGTAACTTTTTTTCAAGGGTTAGGTTTTTCAATTTCTTGTATATTTGGGTTATATTTAGTTGTAAATGGAAGTATTACAATAGGTTCATTTATTGCTTTTAATTCAATAATTCAAAAGGTAATGAAAGATTATTTATATGCTGGATTTTTGGTAGAAAAAGAAAATATGATAAAAATAATATATAAAAGAATACAATTTTTATATGATATAGATACAAATACTGATGGTAATACCAAAATGCCAGAAAATGCTAATATACAAATAAACAATTTGAGTTTTAAATATAAAGGCGAAAAAGAAAATATATTAGAAAATATAAATTTAAATATACCTGCAGGTAGCTTTATAGGAATATTAGGAAAAACTGGATCTGGAAAGACTACACTAGCAAATATACTAGCAAAATTTAATGAAATTCCTAATGGAAAAATACTTTTTAATAATGTAGATATAAATGATATTGAAAGAAAATCATTTTATGAAAAGTTTGCTTATGTTATGCAAGATGATTATATATATGATAATACAATACAACATAATATAGAGCTATATAAAAAATATAACAAAAATGATATTAAAGATGCTACTCAAAAAGCAGAGCTATCTAATACAATTGAAAAATTAGATAAAAAGTATAATACTTTAATAGGTGATAATGGTATTAAATTATCAGGAGGACAAAAGCAAAGATTAATCTTATCTAGAAATCTAATAACAACTCCAAACATATTAATCATAGATAATGGATTTACAGGTTTAGATATAGATACACGTAAAAAAGTAGTAGATAATTTAAATAATAGAAACAATAAAACAACATTAGTTATAATCTCAAGTATGATGGAGGATATAAAAAATGCAGATAAAATATACAAATTAGAAAATAAAACATTAGTGGAGATAAATATGGAAGAGGAGGTATATGATGCTTAATATAAAAAGTCTAATAAGTAAGTATAAATATAAATTTTTATTTGTCATCATATTAATGATAATAACATCATTAATAAATACTTTGCTACCATATATAATAAAATATGCAATTTCTTTAACTGAAAATATAACATCATTTAATGATATATCAAGTAAAATATTAGGTGTAGTTATTGCATATATGGTTCTTTCAATAATATGTGCTTTTTTAGAATATATAAAATATGTGTCTTTAACTAAAAATACAGAAGGTCTAACATATGAGATTAGAGAAGAAGCATATAAAAAAGTAATTAGTTTTAATATGGATACTTTTTCTAATATGCATATATCTACACTAATAACAAGAATGACTGCAGATATAAATAATATAGGAGATTTTATAGGTAGAATATTACCAATGTTTATAAGTGCAGGAATATTTTTAATAGTAGTTCTTGGAGTAATGTGTTTTATAAATATTTATTTTGCATTGGTAATGGTTATATGTAGTTTAATATTGGTTGTGGCACTACTTAAATTAGGTAAAAAAATGGAATTTTATAACAGAAAAAGTATAGAAAATACTGAAAAACTTAATAATTATTTTGGAGAAACTTTTTCAGGAATAAATACAATAAACCTTTTTAATATTCAAAAAGAAAGAGAAGAAGAATTAGATAAGTATAATAAAGAGGAAACAGATATATCAAGAAATTATTTTACAGTACAAAGTGCTTTAAAACCTGTAGAATCAATGACTAAATATTTAATAATTGCGATTATAATATATTTATGCATACAAGGGAAAGTAGCAGGAATTGATGTTGGAATTATTTATGTTGTTGTAAGTTATATAGATAAATTTTTTGAGCCATTAGGTCATATTCTATATCACTATGAAAATTTACAACAAGGAAGAGTTTCAATAAAAAGAATAGATGATTTATTACAAAAAAAAGAGAATATAGAAAATATCTACGAAGGTCAAACTGCAGAAAAGTTAGAAGGAAATATAAGATTTAAAAGTGTTGATTTTTCATATATAGAGGGCAAACCGATTTTAGAGGATGTAACATTTTCTATAAATAAAGGTGAAAAAGTTGCATTGATTGGAGAAACAGGAGCAGGAAAAACAACAATTATAAATTTAATTTTAGGCTTTTATAAAATAAATTCTGGAAATATATTATTTGATGGAAAAAATATGGATGATATATCATTGGAAAGTATAAGAAAAAATGTATCTTTTATACAACAAAATCCATATATATTTGATGATACAATAAAAAGAAATATTATAATAAATGATAATAATACTATTTCAGATGAAAAGATAATTGATATATTAAAACAAGTTGGGCTATATGATAAAATTAAAAGTTTTGAAAATGGTATATATGAAAAAGTAAAAGATAGTTCTTTTTCAAAAGGAGAGAAACAATTACTTGCTTTTGCTCGTGCAATTGCAAAAGAAACAAGTATATACATATTTGATGAGCCAACATCGAATATCGATATTGAAAGTGAAATTCAATTAAAAAATGTTATAAATAATTTATCTAAAGATTCAACAGTAATTATTATTGCACATAGACCTGCTACAATTGAAAATGTTGATAAAGTTTTAAAAGTTGAAGATGGAAAAGTAGTACAATTAAAAGAAAAATAAAGATAATAGGCACATTATTTATGATGTGCCTATTATCTTTTATAATAATTTTAAGATCTCCAATAAATATCACTTAAATTCTTTAATTCTATTTTAAATTCGTCTAGTTGTTCATCATTATAATTGTTTCTTATTTCTCTAGCTTTTTTAGACCATTCTTTAAATTGTTTTTCTTTGAATTCTTTAGTATGGTTATAATGAAGTCCATGCATTCTTTTATACTCTCTGTTATATTCCTTTAAAATTAGACTATTTTGAACTTTTTGTTTTTGTTTATTTAAAGCACCAATTTGTTTGCAAGTCTTACCAGTATTTTTATATAAATTATTACAATATTTTTGATCGTTTCTTCCTTTTTGATTTGGATTATTGCTACTGGTGACAGGAATAAATAGTCTTCCACAATTTTCGCATTTATTAATAACAAAGTTATTTTGAATAACTTTAAATAACTCAAATCTAATTTGTTCTTCTGTATTTTCTAGTTCATATACTTCTTCTGCAACAATTTTCTTTTCTTTCATTATTTTTACTATTTCTTCTACATCTAATCTTTTTTCTTTAAAAGATAAAGGTTTATCTACTATATATTTTGTTTTAAATTTTGTATCTAAAAATAGGGCATGTGCAGGATTAGTATTAAGATAATGGATATCAAATACTCTTTTAGTTTCATACAAGTATAGTTTTTCTGGAACACTTAAATTTCTAACAATAGAATTATTAGAATATTTACTAATTAATTCTAATCTTTTTATTAAGTCAATTTTCTTATCCATAAGATTTTCTATTAATAAATCTCTTATAGTTTCAAAATATTTCATATATTCTTTATGCTTTTTATCTGAAACTTTATCAATATTGTCAGTAAATGTGTGCAATACAAGTTCTATTGTATATGGATTTTCTTCTAATTCTTCATAAAATTCTTTAGCATAGTATTTTGGATTCTCAATTAAAACACCAATTTGTGATTTTAATAATAAATCTGTTCTAAAAACTTTTGTATTATAAGTTTTCACAATTATATCTATTAAAACTTGTGTATAGAAATGAGTATAAGGAGAAAATTCTAAACAAGCTCTAACAATTTGAAATATTTTAAAGAAACAGTCCATTCTTTCATTAAGTGTATCAGATTTTTTGGCAGTACATACAAGTTCTATTAACCCAGTATATATAGCTTTTAATTTATCAAAATCTTCATAATTCATTATTGCAAATTCGTATAGTTTATCTCCAATATTGTATTCAAAATTTCCTAAAGCACCAAAATATTCTCCGAGTATTCTTTATTATAATTTTATTATTGTTAATTGTAAAATTAGTTACCATATAAGCGTTTCCTCCATTTTTTTTAATAGAATATAGCTATTTTAATTTTTAACTTATCTATAGACTTGCTAAAATCTATTTACAGCTTATTTCTAGTGAGTATAATTAACTTATCAAATAGAAAATAACAATTTTAAATAGTTGTTTTCTATTCTAGTATAGCACATTGGAAATTGAATAGCAAACTACAAGACATATAATGATACTTCTGTCTGGCTAACGTGATGTAAAGGGATGGTTCACTAAAGGTGGAATGAGGGCAAATCTCATATGGGTATATAAAGTACTACTTGTAGTTATTTTAGTTCTAGGAGCAAAGCGACGTAGAAATGAATTATGCGAAGCAAAGCGTAGAATTTAAAATAAAAGTAATATTTTTAAAACTTTTATAATAGTATTGAAGTGAAAGTAGGTGAGAATTTTGAAAAAGGGTTTGAATATTACGTTTATAAATCCTAATACTGAAGAACAAATAGTACAAGCTATGGCAGGTGTTCTTGCTTATAATTTAGCTGAGAATGACAATAAGATAAAATTTGATTGTAATTCAAATTCTTATCAAAATTCTCACAGTATGGAAGAGGAAGAATTGGAAATGTAAAATTAAATAATGAATATTTAGAAAGCATACTAATAAGTATGTTTTTTGCTATTTAAAAAATATGTAAAAGTTTTTGGAAGAAAGTATTGACAAAAAGAAAAAACGATAGTATAATCGAACAAAAGTTTGAAGAAAAATAAAAAGAATGGAGTGAAGTGTATGAAAACAAATTTATCAAGTTTAATGAATGTAGTTGCAGAAGAAGAAAGAAAATTCTCAGAATATGGGTGTAGTGTAAATGAGTATGCATATAACACATCAATTCAAGAATTAGATGGAAAAGTTAATGTAATAGAGGATTATACAGAAGATTTCAAAGAAATATTTGAAGAGTATAAGAATACGCAAATAAAGATTACAAAAATTAAATCAATTATATATGAAAAAAATAACACATTTAAGTTACCAGATGGAAGAACTATTCAAGAAGCTATAGTTGATAATACAAATTTAAGAAAGATGAAATCTTTATATAGTTCATTATTAAACAAAAGAAATTCTAAAAGAAGAGTTACAGAAGTAAATAATTCATATTTTGAATGTAAAACATTGAATTATGACATAGAAAAGATTAAGAATGAGAATGAATTAATAGAAAAGAAAATTCAAGATACTGATTTTGAAATTTCAAAATTGAACTCAATAGAATTTGAAGTTAATATATAATAAAATATTGGGTGCTTGTAAAGTTATTCCACAAGTTAAATGAAAAAAGATTTTAACAGCCTATTTGCTACCTTTTGTGCAGAATTTGCATAATAGCAAATGAGCCTATAATATAAATGATGATTGAAAATAAAATGAGAAAGAATTTAAATGCCAGTTAAAGGTATTATCTAATTACAATTTATATATTTTTTATATTTTATAGTTTAAGTTTTACATTTATTGTTTGGTTATCAAATTAAAATAAAAGATTAAAGTAATTATAGTAAAGGGTAGCAATTTTTTTATGAAATGCAATATAGGGGTGTGATAATAATGGAAACACAAAAAATATATGAGATTTTTACTGATGCGAGTTTTGATGATGTAGCTAAAGTAGGAACTTATGCTATTGTTATCATGCAAGAAAATAAAATAGTAAGAATCATTGCGAAAAAATGTAATGTTAAATTACAAAATTCAACAGAATGTGAAGTGTTTGCTATTTTTCAAGCGATAAATCTTATACAAGGAAGTTTATTAAAGAAGAACATAACTCAAAAATTTTGGTTAAGAACAGATTGTGTGGTAGCAAGAGATTTTTTTATTGAAGATGAAAGCAAAATAAAAGTTTTTGAAAAGAATTTAACCTTATCAAATACAATTAGACAAACTTATGAAAGAATAAAAAAAGCATTATGTAAAGAAGACTGTAGCTTTAGGATTAAGTGGATACCAAGAGAGATTAATAAGGTTGCTCACAAATATTCGTATTCGGCATTTCAAAAACTCAAGATACAAAACAATAAAAATGATATTATTTTAATAGATAAGTATTCATTTTTAGAATTAGTACAAAAATTAAATTCAAATTATTATAAGGTCATTTCATATTTATTTCAAATTTCAAATGAAGAAAAATTAATATTAAAAACTCAAAGTGAAATAGCTAAAACTTTAGAAATATCTAGATATAATATAAATAAGATTTTCAAACAACTTATAAAATTAAATATATTAGGGAAAATAAAAAATGGAAAGTATATTATACTAATATAAAGACATTACATTTTGTGGAAAAATTTATAATGAGTGTAGAATAAATAAAAGAAATATGATAAAATGATTAAAAATATTGATAGAGGAGATTTCTAGGATGAATAAAGAAGAAATTTTGAAACTGATTCAAGAACTAAATGAAAAGCAAAATGAAACTATTTGTATTGAGACCAAGACAGCGAATGCTGGAAAACCAGAGAAGTATTACGATACTATTTCTAGTTTTTCAAATACAATGGGAGGAGTTATATTATTTGGTGTTGAAGAGAAAAAGCATAAAAATAAAACTACTTTTGAAGTAGTTGGAGTTTATGATGCAAATGACTTACAAAAAAATATAACTAATTTATGCAGTACAGAATTTGAACCAGTTGTAAGACCAGAAATAAATATATTTAATATAGATGATAAAAATGTTGTTGCTGTTAGAATTGATGCATTAAATCAAAGAAATAAGCCATGCTATTATAAACCTAAAGGATTGCATAATGGTTCATACATAAGAGTTGGTGATAGAGATGACAATATGACTGAATATGAAATATATAAATGTATATCATATAGAGAGAATGTTCAAGACGATTTAAGACCTGTTGTAAGAGCAACTACGAAAGATTTAAATGAGGAATTAATAAATGCATTTATAGAAAAATATACGGAAGACAAGCCTAATTTTTCAAAATTTAGTAAAGAAGAAATTTTAATAAATGCAGGAGTTTTAAGCAAAGTAGAAGATAAGATTTTTCCAACAGTAGCAGGTATAATGGTATTTGGAGAATATCCACAACAATTTTTTCCACAATGGTTTATAGCAGCAATTGTTGTACCAGGTTTTGAAATTGCAAAATTAGGTAAAGTAGGAGAAAGATTTATTGATAATAAGAGGATTGAAGGTAATATTTCTACAATGTACAATGAAACTATTAGATTTCTTAAGAGAAATATGAAAATAGGAATGAAACTAGACCCTCAAACGGGATTAAGAGAAGATTTGCCACAATATCCTATAGAACGGACTACGTGAAGCTATTTCAAATGTTTTGCTACATCGTGATTTAAGTCAATACAAGGAGAGTGTTTATAGTAAGGTTGTTGTATATAAAGATAGAATAGAATTTAGAAATGTTGGAAGTTTATATGGGGAAAACACACTTGAAAAAATAAAAAATCCAGAGATGAATATAGAAGTTAGAAACAAAACAATGGTAAGATTAATTGAAGTTTTAGGTGGAGTATTAGAGAATAGACATACTGGAATAAAGACAATGATTGATGAAATGAAACAAGCAAAATTGCCTGAACCTGTTTTTAAAAACGAGAGAGAAGATTTTATTGTAACATTTTATAATGGTGAATATCCTGAATTGTATCCAGAAGAATTATCAAAAAATAAGAAAGCACATGATAAAGCACATGATAAAGCACATGATAAGGCACATGATAAAGCACATGATAAGGCACATGATAAGGCACATGATAAGGCACATAATAAGGCACATGATAAGGCACATGATCAAAATATAGAAAATACAATTATAGAATTTTGTGCTACAGAAAAAACTATATATGAGATAATGGAGTTTGTTGGATATAAAAATAGAACTAGATTTAGAAGAGATTATATAAAGCCATTAGTAGAAAGTGAAAGATTAAAAATGACTATACCAGACAAACCAACAAGTAAAAATCAAAAATATATTAGTAATGATTAATAAAAAATGAAAAAAGAAATGAGAGAAAATATGGAAATAAAAGAAATAATTGATGAATTAAAATATTATGGAGGAACGTTACCAAGGAAGGCGCTAGAAAAAGCAATAATTCAAAAAGAAAAAATAATACCAGAACTATTAAAGATGTTAGAATATACAAAAGACAATTTAAAAAATATATATGATGAAAAAGATGAATTTTACGGTTATATATATGCAATATTTCTTTTAGCACAATTTAGAGAGAAAAATGCGTTTTCATTTCTAATAGATTTATTGAAACAACCAACTGAAATAGTTGAATATATTTTAGGAGATGATTATCCTGATTATTTACCAAGATTGCTAGCAAGTACATATAGTGGAGATGATGAATCATTATTTAAAATAATAGAAGACAACAAAATAGATGAATTTATAAGAAGTAGTGTATTACAAACTTTTGCTATCTTATATCTTCGTGGACAAAAAACAAGAGAGTTTTTAGTAAACTATTTTATAAAATTACTAAATGAAAAACAAGAAGAAGATACATCATATTTATATGCGGAAATCTTTACAGAAACATATGATTTAAGATTAATTGAATTAAAAGGATTAATTGATAAGACCTTTGGACTTATGGAAAACAGAGAAGAAGTAGATGATTTAATAAAAAGATTTAATGATGAAAATTATAAAATCAATTTAAATGTGTATCCATTTATAGAACATTATAATTATATAAATGATATTGTTGAAGTAATGGAAGAATGGGAATGTTTTTCATACGATGAAGATGAAGAATTTGAATCTTCAGAACAATTTATAATAAGTGAGCACATGATAAAAGAAAGAAGAAATGGATTTAGTGATAAGGAAAAAGTTGGTAGAAATGATTTGTGCTTTTGCGGAAGTGGAAAAAAATATAAAAAATGTTGTATGAACAAAAATATAGAGGATAAGTTAGACACCTTAGAATTTATAGATAGATGTATTGCTAGAGCAGAATGGTACGACGAAAATGAAATGATAAAAAAAGAGCTAAAAGAATTAAGAAGAGCGTGGTTTTTTGTAAGTGATATTTGCAGAAATGAAAATATCAAAACTATTAAAGAATATGATGAAAAATATGAAGGATATAATATAGTATCAAATTGGATTCAATATTATGACAATTTACTAGATGAAAGTAATCAAGAAAATTATCTAGTAGATAGAATTAATTTGTGTAAAGATGCAAAAGAAATATTTGATTTAGATGCATACTGGGATGAGCATTTTACAAGGTCATTAGCTAATTCTTACTATAGATTGGGAGAAAGAAAAAAAGCCGAAAAGTTAATGATAGAATATTTGCAAAAAGATTCGGCATGGGGATTTGGATATATAGAAATGGCAGATTGGTATTTAAGTTTTGCAGAAAAAGACTATGAGAAAGCTAGAGATATTTTAGAAAAAGCATTAGAAAACGAAAATCTAAGAGACAAAGATGTTTTATATGAAAGGTTAATTGACATTTTTGATAAATTAGGAAATAAAGAAAAGTCTAAATATTATGATGAGAAATGGAATGAATTTATAAAAAGTGAAAATACAACATGTGCCCCAATTTTAAAAGATTTAGTAAAACAATCACTTGAAATGTTTATAGAAGAACAAATTGATGCTAACAAATAATTAAAATGGAGAATTAAATATATGAATAAAAAATCAAAAATTATTGTAGCAATAGTGATAACAATACTATTAATAATATTGATGATAATTGGATATACACCAAGCTATAATGAAACTGGAAATGATGAAATAGCAAAAATAGATATTCAGATAGATAACTCAAAACTAAACATTTTCTATTTTTATGTAGGAGAAGCAGACTGCACACTTATAATGAATAAAGGTCAAGTAATGTTAATAGATGCGGGAGAAGATGCAGATGGAGAATTAATTGTACAGTTCTTAAAGAAAATAAGAGTTACCCAAATAGATTATTTAATAGCAACTCATAACGATGATGACCATATTGGAGGAATGAAAGATATTGTTAATAATTTTTCAATAGGTAAGCTATATATACCTGCAAAAGAAGCAGATAATAAAAGTTATACAGATTTAACTAAAATAGAAGGATTAGAGCTACAAAATGTTGAAATAAACCAAACTGGAACTATTCGGAGATGCTAACTGGACTGTAAAATGGGTAGATAATAGTGGAGATTATTCAGACAATAATTCATCAATAGTGTTACAGTTAAACTATAAAGATAAAAAATACTTATTTACAGGAGATATAGAAAACAAAGTAGAAAATGAATTAATAGAGATGAATACATTAGAAAAAGTTGACATACTAAAAGTATCACATCATGGTTCCAATAGTAGTACTAGTACAAAATTTTTAGATGTAGTTAGTCCTCGATATGCAATTATATCATCTGGTAGTACATATACACAATTTCCAAATAAAAACTGTATAAAGAGAATATTGGAAAAAGTAAAAGTAGAAAATTTGTATCTTACAGAAAGAGATGGAACAATTTGGGTAACAAGTGATGGAATTGTAGAAGATATAATTCAAAAATTAGATAAATTAAATTTAGATGGTGCAAAAAGCACAATAAATTATAATGAATTAAATTATGAATATTTAGAAAGCATACTAATTAGTATGTTTTCTTTTTGATTTTTTTGTGAAAATTATTGAAAAAAAGATATAAATGAAGTATAATAATTAAAGTTTTTAGTATATTTAAATTTTATTTTTAATTATTTATTTAAATTTTTTTATTTATTATCGATGTACATTTCTGTACACAAAATTCACAAAAAACAAAAATATAAGAGAGGATGATGCTTTTGGAGTTAGATTTAGGAATTAATGTTGGAAACAACAAGAATAATGAAATTGAAGAATTTACTAAAGAATTAAATAATGTCTTACAAGAAGATAAAATTCTAGTATACCAAGGATATGATAGTAGAAAATTTACTAATGTAAATGAAGAAAGAATATGGGATAAAAGAGAAGAATTAATAACCAAAAGCATCAATGAAAATAACATAAATGGAGCTGATGACAATAAGTTGTATGAAATAAGAGACGATGTGGCTGGAGGAATAGGTGTTTTAGAATATAATAAAACATATGATAACAGAACATACTTAACTGTGAAAGAAACGGAATTACCTGAAAATGTTGACAAAGGAATGTTTTTCAGAAAAGTAGATGGCAATTATATTTTGGATAAACAAACTACAGAAAAAATATATAATGAGATGATAAGTTTTCAAAATGAATTAATTTTAGAACAAAAAGAACTATTAAATGATATGAGGCAAGAAGGTGCGATATACAAAGTAACATATTTAGAAGATGATTGTGAAGATTGGAGAACAGAGCTTACAAAACAAGAAACTGGAGAAACATTTCAAGAATTAGAATTTCCACATGATATATATCATCAAGTAGGCTCAAATTCATTAGTTAAATATGAAAATGGAACATATACAGTAGTTGAAGGGACAAGTGTGTATGATCTATATCCTAATATAATAGAAAACTATTGCGAAAATGAAGGAGTTTATATAACTCAAAATGGTAAATATGAGACATCAGATGAATTATATGAATCATTAAATATGAATAATGAAGAAAAACTTATGAGAAAAGTGACAAATGTAATTGATAAAATACTTAAATTTGCAGTAGACAAATTAGTAGAATTAGTAAAGAATAAGCAATAAATTAATATTCTAATAATTTATAGGATATTAGGAAAGGAGAAAACATGGTTAGAAAAGAAGGAAATTTTACATATGATATTTCTAAATTTGAAAAAGAAGCAGAAAGATTATTTCCAAACGAAAACATTATAGTTGGAGCAATGGATGGAGCAGATGAAGAATTAATACAAAAATTTTTTGATGATGTTTTAGAATATGAAAAAGCTGAAAAAAATTTAAATGATAGAAAAAAATAAAGAAATTATTGAAAAAAAGAAATCGATATGCTAAAATGTAACAGAACGAAAATAATGAAACGGAAAACAAAAAAGAAAGTAGTGATGTTATGAAAATTGCAGCATATTGTAGGGTATCAACTGAAAAAGAAGCACAAATAGACTCATTAGAAAAACAAATAGAGTTCTTTAATGAATTTACAAAAAAGAACGGATATGAATTGTACAAGCTATATGCAGATGAAGGAATATCAGGAAAGCAAATAAAACACAGAAAACAATTTCAGCAAATGATGCAAGATGCTAAAGCAAAGAAGTTTGATAAAGTAGTAGTAAAAGATGTAAGCCGTTTTGCAAGAAATACAGTAGATTTATTACAAAGTGTAAGAGAGCTAAAATCATATAATGTACAAGTAGATTTCTTAAACAACGGGGAAGTAATGGAAGGTGGCTCTGAATTTATATTAACAATTTTAGGAGCAATGGCACAACAAGAAAGTGCGAATATGTCTAAAAGAGTTAAATTTGGTAAAGACATTACAGCTCAAAAAGGAAGAGTGCCTAACATCGTATTTGGTTATGATAAAATGCCAAATGAAAGATATATATTAAAAGTAAATGAAGAAGAAGCAAAACTTGTAAAAGAGATTTTTGAAAGCTATGTATATAAAGGTTGGGGAACAACAAAAATTGCATGGGATTTAAATGATAGAGGAATACGAACAAAAAGAGATAAAGCAAAATGGGTACAAAATGGAATTGTTAGAATGCTAAAAAATCCAATTTATACTGGTAGAATAACAAATAAAAAAAGTGAAGTAACAGACTTTATAACAGGTACAAGGAAAGATATACCAGAAGATGAATGGGTAATAGTAGAAAGACCTGAAATGAGAATTATATCAGATGAACTATTTAATAAAGCACAAGAAATATTAGCTCAAAGATCAAATGAATTTAAACTAAATAACAAAAGAGAAAAAACAGAATATGTATTTAGTACTCTTATATATTGCAAACATTGTGGTTATTCTTTTAGAAGAATGAGAAGAAAATACTCTGATACAGGCAAAGAATATATAAGATGGGTATGTAGTGGAAGAAACTCAATGGGGGTAAATCATTGCCCAAATACAACAACAATAGATGAAGAAGAATTATTAAATGCAATAAAAATATATTTAAAAAGTATAATATCAAATAAAAAGAACTTTATGAAATCTGTAGAAAAAGAATTTGAAAAAATAACAAAATTAAGAGAAACAAATGAAAGAAGTGAAGAAAGTCTTTTAAAAGAAATAGAAAAGGTTACAGCTAAGAAACAAAAATATATGGAAATGTTCCAAAATGAAGTAATAAATATGCAAGAATTAAAACAATATACAAATCCATTAAATGAAGATATAGCAAGATTGGAAAGAGAATTAAAACTAATTACTTCTGAAATTAAAGAAAAAGATGTACTAGAAAAAGAATTAACAAAAACAATAAAGACAGTAGATGACATATTAAACAATCAAACAATTACAAATGCAATGCTAAAAACAATAATAGACGTAATTGAAGTAGATAGCGATTCAAATGTAGAAGTAAGATTAAAATTATTAAATGAAATAGGCTCTACACCTGCAGTTATAACTAACTTTAATGACATCAAAGATACCGTTACGAAAAGTAACATCAGTACATAAAGACGTATCAGAAAGATTAAAAAAAATAAACCCAAGTCTAGCAAGAGAAGTAAGAATAATTCTAGATGAGAATAAAGCAGAAAGACATATAAGGGGAGGAATGGCTACAAAATTGAAATATAGCCACTTAAAAAAGCTGTCAAAATAGGGCATCTATTTTGACAGCTTTTTTATGTTAGTAGTATATAACAATCACCAAATCAACAAAATCAACATAAAATATAATAGCCTGAAATATGAGGTGATTTATATGAAAAAAATAAAAAAAGGTGATATAGTAGCAAGAAAATCATATGGTAAAGATATTATATTTTATGTGAAAAAAGTAATAAAAACGAAAAAAGAAAACATAGCCATACTTTGTGGATTATTAGAAAGAATTGAAGCAGATAGCAGAATAGAAGATTTAGAATTAATAGATGAGAGAACAATAAAAAATAATCTAGAAAAACAAGATAAAAGGGTTAAAGAAAGAATAAGTAAAAAAGAAAAAAATTTAAAAATTGAAATAATAAAACAAGAAGAAAAAAGGATAAAACAAAAGATAATTACAGGAAAAATACTACATTTAGACGGAGATAAAAGATATTCGCAAAAATCATATAACTATTATAAAAAATTAGGACTAAATGCAATAGTAAAAAACATACCAGAATATAGACAACCAAAAGTTGTATATAATTTACTTAAAATTTATAAACCAGATATATTAGTAATAACAGGACATGATGGAATGATAAAAAGAGGAACAAATTACAATGACATATATAATTATAGAAATTCAAAATATTTTATAGATACAGTAAAAGAAGCTAGAAAATATGATAAACAAAATGGAAACAATTTAGTAATTTTTGCTGGGGCTTGTCAAAGTTATTTTGAAGCTTTAATATCAGCAGGAGCAAATTTTGCATCATCACCTGCAAGAATATTAATAGATTTTTTAGATCCTTTAATTGTAGCAGAAAAAGTAGCTACAACCGAAGAGTATAAATATATAGCAATAGATGATATTACAAGTGAATTAAGAGATGGAAATAAAGGAGTAGGAGGAATAGGTTCAAAGGGTAAAATGAAATATGTATAACAAATGTAACAAAAATGTAATGTAAATGTAATATTGACAAAAATATCCTAGGAAATATGCTAAAAATACAATAAAATGTACATTGTAACCAAACAAACATTTTTTGACAATTTTTTCTGAAAATGCTAGAATTAGCTCAACTTAAGGGAGTAGGTGAGAGTATGATTTGTAAGACAGATATATCAAATCTTAAAACTGACATCTTAGAAAAAGTGGGTCAAAAGATAATAGTAAAAGGTTCTCTTGGAAGAAGTAAAACCTTTGAAAAAGAAGCAACAATAGAAAAAGCATATCCTAATATTTTTGTTGTTAGATATGAAGAGAATAATAGAAATGTAACTTATAGTTATACAGATGTTTTAACTAGAACTGTAGAAGTGGATGTTTTTGATGGGGAAACATATAGTCCTTTAATTCCTCCACAAGTTGAAGTGAAAAAGAAAAAGGCTGATATTTCAGTCTAGGGTTTGAACTAGCAGATATTTTATGATATGTGCTAGTTTCTTTTTTGGAGGGCGAGCAACAAAGGTGTTACTACTTAGTCCAAATACATATATATTAAAATTCCGTTCCTTGCTGGGCGGACTAGTCATATGAGTAAGATGTTTGTATTTCAGAGTTTGAAGAGTTAATCTGGATGATCTGTATGAGTTTGTGTCCTTCCAAACTGCGCGTTACTGCATTTTAATATATATGTATTTGGACTAAGTAGTAACACCTCTGTTGCTTTTAAAAAATAACTTGCAAAATCTGTAAAATAGTATATAATATATAAGAAAGGTGATAAAAGTGAAAATAGAAGAATTAGAAAAAAATATAGGATATACATTCAAAAACAAAGAGTTACTAAAAAATGCATTAACACACACATCATATGCATATGAACATAATATACAAAGTAATGAAAAATTAGAATTTTTAGGAGATAGTATATTAGAATTTGTATCAAGTGAATATATGTATAACAAATATAAAAAATTAAAAGAAGGAGAAATGACTAAAGTTAGAGCAACAGTAGTATGTGAAAAAAGTTTACACAAAGTAGCCATATTGCATAATTTTAGTGATTTCTTGTATCTAGGGAAATCAGAAACTGTTACAGGAGGAAATAAAAGACCAGCAATATTGGCTGATAGTGTAGAGGCGGTAATTGCAGCGATTTATATAGATGGAGGACTAGAGGCAGCAAAAAAATTTATAGTAGATAATTTGAAAGATGAAATAGAAATAGCTACAAAAAATGTAGGAAAGAAAGACTATAAAACAGTATTACAAGAAGAATTACAAAAGAATGGAGATGTTAAAATAGAATATAAAATTATAAAAGAAAGCGGACCAGATCATAATAAAACATTTGAAGCAGAAGTATGTTTAAATGGAAAAATTTTAGCAACAGGAAAAGGAAAAAGCAAAAAAGAAGCAGAAATGCAAGCTGCAAAAAAGGCTCTTGAAGATTAAAAAGAAAGGAATTTGTTTTATGAAAAAAAAGTATGTAATTCCAGTTTTTGTACCACATTTAGGATGTCCAAATGATTGTGTATTTTGCAATCAAAAATCTATAAGTGGCCAAAAGAAAAACATCACGAAAGAAGATGCTAAAAAGACAATAGAATATTACTTAGATAATATTAAAGATAAAAAGGGAAAGAAAGAGATAGCTTTTTTTGGTGGAAGTTTTACAGGAATTGATGTAAATGTTCAAGAAGAACTATTACAAGTAGCATATGAATACATAAAAAAAGGACAAGTAGATAGCATAAGAATATCAACAAGACCAGATTATATAAATAGAGAGATACTAAAAAGACTAAAAAAATATAAAGTAAAAACGATAGAATTAGGAGTGCAATCTACCAATGACTATATTTTAAAAAGAGCAAATAGAGGTCATGATTTTAATGATGTAAAAAAAGCTTCGAAATTGATAAGGTGGTATGGATTTAATCTAGGACATCAAATGATGGTTGGATTACCAGAAAGTACAAGAAATGATGAAATAAATACAGCAAAAGCTTTAATAAAATTGAAACCTAAAATGGTAAGAATATATCCTGTGTTAGTAATAAAAGGAACAAGATTAGAAAAAGAATGCGAAGAAGGAATTTATGAACCATTAACAGTGGTACAAGCAGTTGAAATATGCAAACAATTAGTTAGAATGTTTGTAAATAAAAAAATAGATGTAATAAGAGTCGGTCTTCAAAATACAGATGAAATATGTGAACCAGGCAAAGAGGAAAGCGAAGTTATTGCTGGACCATTTCACCCAGCATTTAGACAATTGGTGGAATCAAGCATGTGGTATGATGCTATAGTAGAAAAAATAAAAAGATTAAATGTAAAAGTAAAAGAAGTAAAAGTTACAGTAAATCCAATAGATATTAATAATGTAATTGGACACAAAAAAGAAAATGTTAAAAAATTAAAGGAAATGTATGAAGTTGATTTAATAGTTAAACAAGATAAGAAAATAAAACAAGGAAAATCTAAAATAGAAATCACAAAAAAATACAATGATTTTCTTGAAGGAACAGAAGATGAGAAAATTAAAGAAAAAGTAACAAAATAATAAAGAATAAAATCACCTAAAATTACCATAATAGTAATAAAGGTGATTTTTATGCTAATAAAAGAAAATAAAATACAAGAATTTATAATAGAATCAATAGAAACAATTGTTGGAGCATTTATAATGGCTATAGCAACATCTTTATTTTTATTGCCAAATCAGTTATCATCAGGAGGGATTGCAGGACTTGCAACAATATGTTACTATTTTTTAAAAATCCCTATGGGTACAATAATATTGATTTTAAATATACCATTATTCATATTTTCTGTATATAAATTAGGAAAAGGCTTTTTTATAAAGTCAATTATAGGAACAACGACATTCTCAATATTTATAGATATGTTAGATAAATTTAATCCATTAACACAAGATAGATTTTTGGCATGTATTTATGGAGGAATAATAATAGGATTAGGTACAGCAATAATATTAAAGGCCAATTCGTCAACAGGAGGATCGGACTTAGTAAGTGTACTGGTAAGAGAATATAATCCAGATATAAGAATGAGTAATGTAATAATAATAATTGATATAGTAATAGTAGCTTTAAATGTATTATTTTTTAAAGAGATAGAAATTGGTTTATATTCAGCAATAGCAATATATTTAATGGGAAAAATTATAGATATAATTTTTGAAGGAATATACTTTACAAAATTATTAGTAATAATATCAGATAAAAATGAAGAAATAGCAGAACAAATAGGCGAAAAAGTTAGAAAAGGAACAACGGGATTATTTGGAAAAGGGATGTATACTAATAAAGAAAAATTGGTATTAATTTGTGCAGCTTCTAGAGGAGATGTATCAAAAGTAAAACAAACAGCAAAAAAAATTGACCCTAAAAGTTTTATAATTATAGCAAATGCAAGAGAAGTTGTTGGATTAGGATTTAAAAAATGATGAAGAATTTTTATCTACAAAATTCTTCATCATTTTTAATAATACCAGTAGTTCTTTTACTATGTCTAGTATTATTATGTAATACTTCTTGATTTATAAAAGATTTATGAACATTATTAATAAAAATAACCATTTTATTAATATCTTTAGAAGAATCTGGAATATTTTCTAAATAATAATTAATACAATTACTTATTGATTTCTTAAAAGCCACAAATGCATCAGTACTTTTAAATAGTTGCTTTTTTAAAGAGTCTTTTCCATAATTAGCTTCATCTTTTATTTTTCTAATATATTCAATAAAATCAGAGTATGTGTTTTTAGAAATAGTTTGACTTTCATCAGTAGAATAATAAGCCATTTTAAAAGTGCCATCAGGATCTTTAATATTAGATAAACTATTAACTTTATCAATAATAGTTTTAATTTTAGTATTCATATCTAAGGATAACTCTTTAGGATATAAAAATAAATAATTGCCAGCTCCTTGACTAATTAAATGTATATCATCTACAGAATTATCAAAAGATTTGTCATTATATTTTAAAACGTCTTTAACAGCATCTAGAAAAATTTTATTTGTTTTATCTAGTCTATCATCAGTAAAAGAATGATCAAAAGCATAATTAGATAATTTTATTCCACATGTAGAAATATATGAAGCGCCTAATGGTTTATTAGAATTAACAAATTGATTAGCTAAAAATAGTCTAAAATATTGTTTGGATAATAAATTAGTTCTATCTCTAATTAAGTTCTCTATTAAAGTGTTTATAAAAGAATTTATTTGTTCAAGGTCACTATCAGAAAAACTGTTTATATCAATTTTAGTATTTCCGTTAAGTAAAGAATGTATTAATTCAGAAGTATTGGCATCTATTGTATTAATATCTGATGTTTTATTGTTAATGTTTTGATTTTTCTTAAAATGATAATTTTTTTCATCCAAATATTTATATGTTTCATCTTTAAATAAAGTAGTTTCATTTTTTTTACTTAATAAATAAGCAAAATTAGTAGTTATAAAAGAAGAGGCATCAGTTACCTGTTCTTTATTAAAATTTAAAGTTTTAGAAGGCCTAAAATTCTGCAAAAAATTATAAGCACAAACATTAACTTGCTTATTTAATTCACTCCATAATTTACTTTCATCTTTAGAAATAGAATTAGGTTTAGATAAAGATAAAAAGTCATCTGAAATCATATCAGCAGGTGAATTTCCAGTTTTTTTAGCAGCTTTTATATTATTAACTTCTATATCAGTAATATTTATTAATTTATCAATATTACCAGAAGTAGAATCTGCACTAGCAAGTTCGATTGACAAACCACCAACTAAAGTAAGATTTCTATTTAAATTATTATGAATTTTATCACAATATTTATCAGCTGTTTCTTTATCACACTTAGGTATTATTATATAAAATTCATCACCACCAGCTCTAACAATTATTGAATTAGATGGTAGACTTTGTTTAATAATTTCTATGGAAAATTTTAAGGCTTGATCACCAAATTCATGGCCATAAACATCATTAATAATTCCTAATTTATTAAAATCTCCAAAAACTACAGAATAGGTATTTTTATAATTATTTATAGAAGTTTTTATTACATCTTGAAAATATTGGTTTGAATAAACACCTTTAAATTCAGGACAGGAGAAAGTCTTAAGTCTTTCAAGTGATATATTTAATTCTGATAAAAGTCTGTTTCTGTTTTTCAAAGTTATTACCTCCCATTTAGTACAAGAGTATAACACAAAAATGTTCAAGTAGCAATGTTTTTTTTAATAGTTACAAAAAAATGTTATAGTTAAGTGTAACAAATTAGCCGTTTTAAATATTGATATATTAATATTTAGAACTACTCTATGTATTTAAAACTAAACTATAATTAAAAATAGATTTTATTTTATTAATATGTTATAATAATATTACTGTTTAGACTTTAATAATAAATTTAAATATAGAAGGAAATAAGTTTTATGAAAGAACAAAAATATATATTAAAAAATCAGAATTCATTTGAATTAAAAGACATATTTGAATGTGGACAATGTTTTAGATGGAATAAGCAAGAAGATGGGAGCTATACAGGAATCATCAAAGACGGTATTATAAATGTAAAAAAAGAAAACGAAAATATAATATTTACAGGGAAATGTGATGGAAATATAAAAGATGTAGTAGAATATTATTTTGATTTAAATAGAGATTATGAAGAAATAAAACAAAAATTAGCAAATATAGATAATTATTTAAAAACAAGTATTGAATATGGAAAAGGAATACGAATATTAAATCAAGACTTGTGGGAAACAATAATATCATTTATCATATCAGCTAATAATAATATACCAAGAATAAAAGGAATAATAGAGAGATTATCGCAAAAATATGGAAATGAAATTGAATGGAATGAGAAAAAATATTATACATTTCCAACACCGGAACAATTGAAAAAAGTAACAGTTGAAGAATATAAAAAATTAGGGTTAGGATTTAGAGATATACGATTATATGAGACAACTAAAATGATAGTGGAAAATAAAGTGAATTTAGAAAAAATGAAATGTAATCCAAATACTCAAGAAGTAAAAAAGGAGCTATTAACACTTTCTGGAGTTGGCCCTAAAGTAGCGGATTGTATACTACTATTTTCAGATTTGAAAAGATTTGATGTATTTCCAATAGATGTATGGGTTAGGAGAGTAATGAATGACTTGTACATAAAAGAAAATGATGAAGAAAAAGTAAGCAAATTAAAGATAGAAAAAATAGCATATGAAAAGTTTGGCGATTTAGCAGGAATCGCACAACAATATTTATTTTATTGGAGAAGAGAAAGTTGATAAAAATCTGCCAAAAGAGGGATGCTCTTTTTGGCAGATTTTAGAGAAGGAGTATAAAATGGGCTTAAGAATAATATATGGAAAATCAGGTAGTGGTAAGAGTCAATATTGTTTTTCTGAAATAGCAAAATTGATAAAAAAAGAAACGAAAATATATATTATAACACCAGAACAATTTTCGTTTACAGCCGAAAAAAAATTAATGGATGCAATAAATACACAGGCTGTAATAAATGCGGAAGTAATAACCTTAAGTAGAATGGCGTATAGAGTAATGCAAGAAATTGGTGGAAACAAAAAAACACGGTTTAACAAAATGTGGTAAATCTATGCTAATTTATTCTATATTAAATGAAAATAAAAAGAAATTAAAATTTTTAAGTAAATCAGATGAAAATATTGATTTATCAATGACAGCAATTACTGAGTTCAAAAAACATGGAGTATTACCTGAACATTTGCAAACAGAAATAGAAAAAACAGAGGATGAATATTTAAAGACTAAATTAAAAGATATGTTTTTAATATATCAAAATTTTGAAGAAAAATTGCAAGGTGAATACATAGAAGATACAGATTTATTAACAATGTTAAGTGAGAATATAGAGGAAACAGAGCTAGTAAAAGATAGTTTGATTTATATAGATGAATTTGCAGGATTTACTTATCAGGAATATGAAATATTAAAAAAATTTATCAAACTAGCAAAGCAAGTTACAATCACAGTATGTACAGATAGTTTAGAACCAAGTTTGAATCCAGATACAGACATATTTTATTCAAATAAAATTACAGTGTCAAAAATATTAAATTTAGTAAAAGAAGATAATTTGAAATTAGAAAAACCGATTTTTTTAACAGAAGAACAACGTTTTAAAACAGGAGAATTGCAATACTTAGAAAAAAATATTTTTAATAATAGAGCGAAAAAATACAATAAAAAAGTAGAAAATATAAAACTATTTTTAGCAAAGAATCAATACTCAGAAATTGAAAATGTTGCAAAACAAATTACAAAATTAGTAAGAGATGAAAACTTTAGATATAAAGATATATCAGTAATTACAAAGAATATTGATACATATTCAAGTCTTGTTAGAGCAATTTTTGAACAATATGATATACCTGTTTTTATAGATGAAAAAAGAGATTTAAATCAAAATATAATAGTGCAATATATACTTTCAATATTTGAGATTTTTACAAACAATTTCTCAAAAGAATCAGTTTTTAATTATTTAAAAATAGGATTTTCAGAACTAGAAGAAGATGATATTTTTAAGTTAGAAAATTATTGTACAAAATGGGGAATAAAGCAAAATAAGTGGAAAAAAGAATTTACAAATGGCAAAAATGATGAAACAAAAGATGAAATAGATTATCTAAATAAATTAAGAAAACAAATAATAGAACCATTAATAGGATTAAAAGAACAATTTGGAGATGTTACAACAACAACTAAGGCTGTTTATGAATTTTTACAAAAACAAAAAATTGAGCAGAAAATAAATATAAAAATAAATGAATTGCAAGAAATAGGGCAAATAGATTTGGCAAATGAATATATATCAAGTTATAAAATAATATTAAATATATTTGACGAAATGGTATTAATATTTGGAAAAGAAAAATTGGGAGTAAATAAATATATACAAATATTAAAAACCGGCCTTAAAAATAGTGAACTTGGAAAAATACCTGGAACACAGGACCAAGTGATTGTAGGAGATGTTGATAGGTCAAGAAGTCATAAGGTCGATACCATTTTTATAATAGGGCTAAATGATGGAAGTTTTCCAAGTGTAAATAAGTCGGAAGGATTTTTTGGAGATAAAGACAGAGAAATATTGAAAAGTGATGGAATAGAACTTGCAAAAGGAACAATAGAAAATTTGTATGAAGAAAATTTTAATATCTATAAAGCGTTTACAACAGCAGAAAGAAGATTATATTTATCATATTCATCATCTGAGGCAGAAGGAAAATCTTTAAGACCATCTATGATGATAAATAAAATAAAAAAGATTTTTCCAGAGTTAAAAGAAGAAAGTGATATAATCAACAGAAATTATGAAATAACAAATCAAAAAATTACATATCAAGAATTGTTAGAAAATATATCACAATTAAAAGAAAAAAATGAAATAGAAAATATCTGGTACACAGTATATGAATATTATAAAAATCAAAATGACTGGAATTATAAGTTACAAAAAGATTTAGAAGGAATAGATTACACAAATATACCAGAAAATATCAACAAAAATTCAATAGAAAAACTATATGGAAACACATTAAATACAAGTGTATCAAAATTAGAGAAATTTGCGCAATGCCCGTTTTCATATTTTTTACAATATGGGTTAAAATTAAAAGAAAAAGAAGAATTAAAAATACAAAGCTTTGATACAGGTTCATTTATGCATGAGACAATAGACGAATTTTTCAAAAAAGTTAAAGAAGAAAATATTAATTTAGCAGAATTAGTTACAGAAGAGGAAAAAATACAAGAATTAGTAAATAATGTTGTTGAAGAAAAGTTAGATATGGGAAAAAAATATACATTTGTGGCAACAGCAAAATACAAAGTATTAGTAAAAAGATTAAAAAGAATTGTAGCAAAAGCATTGAAATATATAATAGAAGGACTTGTATATAGTGAATTCAATATAGAGGGAACAGAAATTGAATTTGGAAAAAAAGGAAAATATAAACCAATATTAATTCAGTTAGAAGATGGAAAAAAAGTTGAAATTGTGGGAAAAATAGATAGAGTAGATACAGCTAAATCTGACGATGGAAAATACTTAAGAATTATTGATTATAAGTCATCAGCTAAAAATATAGATTTAAACGAAGTATATGCAGGATTACAAATACAGCTATTAACATATATGGATGCAGTATGCAAAGAAGAAGATTTGTTACCTGCAGGAGTGTTATATTTTAGTCTTTTAGAACAAATGATAAAAGCAGATAAAAAAATATCAGAAGAACAAATTGAAGAAGAACTTAGAAAAAACTTTAAAATGAAAGGTCTAATTCTAGCAGATATAAAAGTAATAAAAATGCATGATAAACATTTAGAAACAGGAGCATCAAAATTAATACCAGCATCTATTACAAAATCTGGAGATATATCAGAAGGAAAAACAAGTGGTGTTAACAAAGAACAATTTAAGATTTTACAAGATTATATTTATAAAACTATAAAACAAATATCAAAAGAAATATTAAGTGGAAAAATAGAATTGAAACCATACAATAAAAATGGGAAAAAACCATGTGAATATTGTTCATATAAAGCCATTTGTGGATTTAATCCAAGATTGTGTGGAAACAGTTATAATTATATAGACAAAAAATCAAAAGATGATATAATATTAAAAATGCAAAAAGAATTGAAAATCTGAGATATTTTTGCACTGGCTCAGATGTCTCAAAATTAGGAGGGTATATTGAAAGATTTAAGTAATAAAAATATTGTACATGTAATTAAAGATGGGATACAATATTTACAATTTAAAAAATTGATGGAATATAAGGATGTTATCTCACATGCATATTCTTTAGATACAAGTATGAATTTTAGAACTGCAAAAGCAAATAAAGAAAGTTTACCACAAGAGGAATTTAACAAAAGTATAGAAAGTTATAAAAAAATATGTAATTCTTTAGAAATAAATTACCAAAATATTGTAAAAACAAATCAAGAACATACAGATAATGTTCAAATAATAAATGAAAAAATAAACAAAGAATTTATGGATATAAATTTAGAAGAATATAAAGCAACTGATGGATTAATAACAAATAAACAGAACTTAATATTATCAACCACTAATGCAGATTGTATACTAATGTTATTTTTTGATCCAGTAACAAAAACAATTGCCAATATACATTCAGGGTGGAGAGGAACATTACAAAGAATATCAGTAAAAACAGTAGAAAAAATGCAAAAAGAATATAATTGTAATCCAGAAGATATAATATGTTGCATTTGTCCAAGTATTAGAAAATGCCACTTTGAAGTAGATAAAGATGTAAAAGAAATGTTTGAAAAAGAATTTCAAGATTTAGATAAAGGAAATTTTATTGAAAAACAAATAAGTAAAGAAAAATGGAATATTGATACAGTTCAAATAAACAAAATAATATTAGAACAAAAAGGATTAAAAATAGAAAATATAATTGATAGCGGAATATGTAGTGTGTGTGATTCAGATTTAATACATTCTTATAGAGTAGAAAAACAAGGATATGGATTATCTACTGCAATAATATCATTGAAATGAGACATTTTCGGACTGTCCCAAATGTCTCAAAAAAGGAGAAAATTATGATTTTACCAGAAAGATTAAAAAGGGGAGATACAATTGGTGTGATAGCACCATCAGATCCAATAATTGGAGATAATATAGAAGAACTTGAAAGTGCAAGAAAAATCATTGAAAAAGATGGATTTAAAGTAAAATATTCAAAAAATTTATTTTTAAATACAAATGAATATAGTAGCAGCGCGAAAGAAAAAGCACAAGATATAAATGAAATGTTTGCAGATAAAGAAGTAAAAATGATATGGTGTGCAAAAGGTGGAGAAAATAGTAATACAATATTTGAGTATATTGATTATGAATTAATCAAGCAGAATCCAAAAATAATTTGTGGATATAGTGATATCACATCATTAACTAATATGATTACAGAAAAAGCAGGATTAGTAACATTTAGTGGTACAAATTTTAAAACAATAGCTACAGATGAAACAGATTATAGTTATAAAGAAGCTATAAAAAGATTTGTAGATACAGATTTAGAAATAGGGCAGGCTGAAGAAAAGTATTATACAATACAAGAAGGAAGAGTAGAAGGAAAATTAATAGGTGGAAATTTGAGTTTAACTAGAGCCATGGTTTCAGGAAAATATTCAATAAACTTTACAGATAAAATTTTATTCTTAGAAGAATTAGGATTTGAAACAGGACCAGCATTAGCAAGCAATTATTTATATTATATGAAACAAAATGGAGTATTTGACAAAATAAAAGGATTATGGATAGGAAATTATGAACACGAAAGTGGAATTGCATTAGAAAAAATAATTATGGATGTATTAGGAAATGAATATAATTTTCCAATTATAAAATCAAATAACTTTGGACATATAGAGACAAAAACAGTTATTCCAATAGGTACAAAAGCTAAAATAGATACTAGAAATCAAGTAAAAATAGAATTAATAGAGAAATGTGTAAAATAGGAGCAAAAAATGTTTGATACATGGGAAGAATTAGAAAAATCAATTATAGATTGCAATAAATGTAAATTATGTAAAACAAGACAAAATATAGTTTTTGGAATAGGAAATAAAATAGCTGATATTATGTTTATAGGTGAAGGACCAGGAGCAGATGAAGATATGCAAGGAGAACCTTTTGTAGGAAAAGCAGGCAAATTAATGAATATGGCGTTTGGAATAGTTGGGATAAAAAGGGAAGAGGTATATATTGCAAATATTGTTAAATGTAGACCACCAGCCAATAGAAATCCAGAAGATGATGAGGCTTTTGCGTGTTTAAACTATTTAAGAAATCAAGTAATGTTAGTAAAACCTAAAATTATTGTTTTATTGGGAAGTGTGGCTTTAAAAAATATATTAGGTAAGGAATATGGAATAACTATTTCAAGGGGTAAATGGTTTGAAAAGAAAGGAATTAAATATATGCCAACTTGGCATCCGGCAGCTCTTTTAAGAGATGAAACAAAAAAGATAGATTTTATAAATGATTTGAAATTAATAGTTAATGAGTTAAAAAATATTTAATTATTAAGAATTAAAAAAAATCATAAATCAAGTGTTTAAAATTATATCTATAAAAGAATAAGTGGTCAGTTAATTGACTACTTATTTTTTTTGTAATAAAATAATAAAAAAATAAATGTGAGGAAGATATGAAAGAAATAGAAGAAAAAGCAAATTATTGTTTAAATTGTAAAATAAAACCATGTTCATTAAAAGGATGTCCATTAGGAAATAATATTCCAGAATTTATAAAAGCAGTAAAGGAAGAAAAATATAAAGAAGCATATCAAATTTTATCAGAAACTACAGTATTACCAGGAGTATGTGGAAAAATATGTCCACACATGAAGCAATGCCAAGGAAGTTGTGTAAGAGGAATAAAGGGAGAACCAGTAAGTATAGGTGATATAGAGGCATATATTTTTCAAAAGGCTGTAGAAGAAGGATATAATTTGAAAGATGCAATAAATAAAAAAGCAATGCCTGAATTATCAGATAAAAAGATAGCAATAGTTGGAGGAGGTCCAGCTGGACTTACATGTGCAGCATTTTTAGCAAAAGATGGATTAGATGTTACAATATATGAAAAATATGATTATTTAGGTGGATTATTGGTTCATGGAATACCAGATTTTAGACTACCAAAAGAAAATGTTAAAGAAACAGTAAACAGAATATTAGATTTAGGAATAAAAGTCGAATACAATAAAGAACTTGGTAAAAATTTAAAATTAGAAGAATTAGAAAAGAAATATGATGCAGTATTTTTAAGCATAGGTGCAAATAAACCAGCCAAAATGGGAGTTACAGGAGAACAATTAGATGGAGTATATGGAGGGAATGAACTTCTAGAATATAAAACACATCCAAATTATGAAGAGAAAGTAGTTTCTGTAATTGGTGGTGGAAATGTTGCAATGGATTGTAGTAGAACTATAAAAAGATTGCGGAGCAAAAGAAGTAAATGTTATCTATAGAAGAGCAGAAGAACAAATGCCTGCAGAAAGAAAAGAAATTGAAGAGGCAAAACAAGAGGGGATAAATTTCTTATTTCAAAATAATATTGCCCAAATAAAAGGAAATCAAAAAGTAGAAAAAATAGAATTGATAAAAACTGAATTAGTACAAAGAGAAGGAGAGACAAGGGCTGTTCCAGTAAATATAGAAGGAAGTAATTATGAAATAGATACAGATTATGTTGTTATGGCACTTGGGAGTACTGTAGCTGAAGAAGTTTTAGAATTAGGCTTAACAATAAATAAATGGGGAAATATATGTGTGTGTGAAAATTATCAAAGTTCAAATCCAAAGATATTTGCAGGTGGAGATTTAGCAGGAGGTAAAGGAACTGTTGCATGGGCTGCACGTTCTGGAAGAGATGCAGCATATAGTATAAAAGAATATTTAAAAAAAGAGTGAAAATATAATTTCACTCTTTATTGTTCATCATTAGTGGTTTGTTTAAATTTATTATTAACAAGAATATTTCTAATATATCTAAAAAATGCCAAAATTTTAGATTGCTTTTTAGGTACTAAATATAATGAATCATCAACTTCTTTATTTTCTAGTAAATTATATTTATCTTCTAATTGCATCATCTTATTAACATAATAGTCATTAAAATAAGTATATCCTTCTATAGCTCCTAAATAATCTTTAAAATTATACAATTTTTTTCTATAATTCTCAAGCCCTTCCAAATTATTAACAGAAGAAAAAGCTTTATCAAAATAACTAGAAATAATAAGATTTTGAGTATTTATAAAAGTAGAAGTAATATTTTTCTTCAAAGAATTTATTTTTTCTATCATATGATCAACTTTTTTATTTCTATCATCTATTTTAGCAATCTTATTATTAATTTTTATAATTTTTTCTTCATAAAATAAAATATCATCAATAGAATTTTGTATTTTCATAAAAGTTTTATAATTTGTAAGTTCTATAAATTTTTTCTTAAAGTTATCATTACTATTAAGAGTACTATCAAATAAAACATCTTCGCCTGTAATATAAGCAAGTTGATTTACTAAACAACACTCTAATGGATAATATGAAGGACTGTTAGTTTCAAATGATACATTAAAATATTTAACATACTCTTTTGGAATACCTAAAATTTTTGAAGATAAAAGTTGAACAGCAGCTTCATTTAAGCCTAAACCATATATTTTTAAATCGGTATAATCGCAAAGTCCCATTTTTATTAAATAATTTTTTTTATCTTTCACTTCTTGAATATAATGTATACATTCATGTATGGCAAAATCCTCTAAATCATCATAATCTATATGTTCATTAAAATAGATAGATGAATTTTTATAGAAATAATTTGCCTCTGCCATACCATCAGGCATTTTTGCTATATACATATCTAATCTAGATAGTTTTACAAATAAATCATTTCGGTCAAAATTAACACGTGGAAAAGTTGAACAAAGTCTAATAGCCACATTTCTTGCTATTGAATTTACTTTTGATGGCTCTAACTTTCTTAATATTTCTATACCATCTTTTTTTAAATCAGATTCTATACTCATATGTTTCTCCTTAAAATATTACTAGATATATTATACAATAAAATATAGAATGATATATTACAAAAATATTAAAAAAATATTACAATTTAATTACATGTAAAATGTAGAAAAATGTCGAGAAGTTTTCATTGACACTAATAAGGTAATATTGTATAATCATAATACAGTTTCTAGGAGCTGAATTTTCTAAGAAAGGAGGAATTATAATGAACGAAAAAGAAAGAGATGAACTACTAATAGCACTAAAGAGAGGACAAGAGGAGAGAGACAAAGTACTTATGGAGTTAAAGAAAGGACAAGAGAAGAGAGACAAAGTACTTGTGGAGTTAAAGAAAGGACAAGAGAAGAGAGACAAAGTACTTATGGAGTTAAAGAAAGGACAAGAGGAGAGAGATAAAGTGCTTATGGATTTAAAGAGAGGACAAGAGGAATTATTTAGAAAGCAAGAAGAGTTATTTAAAAAGCAAGAAGAGTTTACCGAAGAACAAAGAGAAAGAGGAAAAATACTTATGGACTTAAAAGAAGGACAAGAACAATTATTCAAAGGTCAAAAAGAGATAAGAAAAGATATAGACTCTTTAAGCTTATCAGTAGCAAGAGTCGAAGTTACACACGGAGAGAAACTTGATGCATTATTTGATGCTTTTACAATGCATTCAGAAAAATTTAATTCAACAGAAAAAAGATTAGATTCATGTGAAGGAAAAATAGAAAAACATGATAATCAAATTTATATTTTAAAATCAAAAGTTCAAGGTTTATAATCCAAAACAAACCCTATTGAACACTTTGAGATTCAATAGGGTTTAAAAAATTATTTAACAACAATATTATAAATTTTATTTTTTACATATATTTCTTTAACAATAGTTTTACCATCCAATTTAGAATCAATAGTTTCATGAACTTTATTTTTAACTACATTATCATCTTCATCTAAATTAATAGAAATAGTAGCTTTTAGTTTACCATTAAATTGAATAGGTAAAGTAACTTCATCATTAATAGTTTTAGCTTCGTCATATTCAGGCCATTTTTCATAACTAATAGTATTACTATGATTTAAAGCTACACTCCATAATTCTTCTGTTACATGAGGTGCAACTGGATTTAATAATTTCAAAAATCCTTCAGCATATTCGATAGGGAATATATCTTCTTTATTAACAGCATTTATAAATATCATCATTTGAGAAATAGCAGTATTAAAATTCATAGTTTCATAATCATTAGTAACTTTTTTAACTGTAAAATGATAAACTCTTTCTAAGTTTTTATTTTCTTTATCCTGTATTTTTCCAGATTCAACATATAATCTCCAAATTTTTTCCAAGAATTTTTTAGAACCATCAATTCCATTAGGGTCCCATGGTTTAGCAGCATCTATTGGTCCCATAAACATTTCATAAACTCTTAGGGAGTCTGCACCATATTCTTTAACCATATCATCTGGATTAATAACATTACCTTTAGATTTACTCATTTTTTCACCATTTGAACCTAAAATCATACCTTGATGACGAAGTTTAGCAAATGGCTCTTTAACAGGAGACAATCCTTTATCAAAAAGATATTCATTCCAAAATCTAGAATATAATAAATGTCCAACTGCATGTTCTGGACCACCCATATATAAATCAACAGGCATCCAATGTTTCAATAATTCTTGATTTGCAAATTCATCACTGTTTTTAGGGTCGATATATCTTAAGAAATACCAACTAGAACCAGCAGCACCAGGCATTGTACTAGTTTCTCTTCTTACAGATTTACCATCAAATGAAGTATTAACCCAATCAGTAGCTTTATCTAAAGGAGAAGCTCCTGATTTAGAAGGACTATAATCTTCAAGTTCAGGTAATACTAAAGGTAAATTTCTTTCTGGTAAAATATAAGCATTATCATTTTCATCATAAACAATAGGAATAGGTTCACCCCAATAACGTTGTCTTGCAAAAATCCACTCTCTCAATTTATAATTTACTTTTTCATTACCAATATGATTATCCTCTAACCATGATATCATTTTATTTATAGCAGTTTCTTTATTTAAACCATCTAGGAAACCAGAGTTAATATGTAAACCATCACAAACAAAAGCTTCTTTTGAAATATCGCCACCTTCTAAAACAGGAATAATATCAATTCCAAACTTAGTAGCAAATTCATAATCTCTTTGATCATGAGCAGGAACAGCCATAATAGCACCTGTACCATAAGTAACTAAAACATAATCTGAAATCCAAACTGGAATTTCTTTACCATTTACAGGATTTATAGCATAACTTCCAGTAAATACACCAGTCTTGTCTTTATTTAACTCAGTTCTTTCCAAATCAGATTTAGAAGCAGCTTGTCTAATATAATCTTCAACTAATGTTTTTTGTTCAGAAGAAGTAATTTTAGAAACTAACTCATGTTCAGGAGAAAGAACACAATAAGTTGCTCCAAATAAAGTATCAGGTCTTGTTGTAAATACAGTAAATTCTAAATCATCTGTACCTGCAATTTTAAATTTAACTTCTGCACCAACTGATTTTCCAATCCAATTTCTTTGAATTTCTTTTGTTGAATCTGGCCAATCTAAATCATTTAAACCATTTAATAGATTCTCAGCATATTTAGGAATATCTAAAACCCATTGCTTCATATTTTTACGAACAACAGGGAAGCCTCCTCTTTCACTCTTTCCATTAATAACTTCATCATTAGATAAAACACAACCTAACTCTTCACACCAGTTAACAGGCATTTCGACCAACTTAGCTAGACCATCTTTATATAATTGACTAAAAATCCATTGAGTCCATTTGTAATAATCAGGCTCACAAGTAGAGATTTCCTTATCCCAATCAAAAGAAAAACCTAACATTTTTAATTGTCTTTTAAAAGTTTCAATATTTTCTTTTGTAAATCCAGCAGGATGATTTCCAGTTTTTATAGCATATTGTTCAGCTGGAAGACCAAATGCATCCCCTCCCATTGGATGTAAAACATTATATCCTTGCATTCTTTTCATTCTAGATACGATGTCAGTTGCAGTGTATCCTTCTGGATGACCTACGTGAAGACCTTGTCCAGATGGATATGGAAACATATCTAAAGCATAATATTTTGGTTTTGAAAAATCCCATACATCTGTGTAAAATGTTTTATTTTCGTCCCAATATTTTTGCCATTTTTTTTCTATTTCTGTAAAATTGTATGACATATTTATTGCCCCTTTCGAATTCTTGATTTCATAGATAGTATTATATAACAAAAATGTAGGGGTTTCAAGGGCTTTTTTAATATAATTAGCATTAAATGTTATAAGAAAGTAGACTTTTGGAGATAGCCGCTTGAATATGTGATAATTATTATTTTTATTAAAAGTCTTCAATAGCAGGGTCATTTTCAAAAGCTTCGGTCCCTCACATGGAAGCCTGTTATCGCTTTTGAAGGCTAACGCGGGTCTTAGGGAACGTTCAGACGTTTAATAAAAATAATAATTATCACATATCCAAGCTACTCTACAATAAAAAATTACGGTTGGTAAAAGCTAATTATTTTAACAAATCTTAAATATAAAAAGACTATTAAAAAAATCAAAAAAGTAGAGTAGTTGAAATAGTTGATATAGCCATCAATTTATGCAATGACGAATGCGACCGGAATAAGCTTAGTAATTCTTAATTAATTTTATGGAAAGAGTTCGCGCAGCGCAGCGGAGTGGAAGGGTGCCATAAAAGTAATTTAGAATTACTTAGCTTATGTATAGAGCCGAGGAATGAAATAAATTGATGGATATATCAACTATTTCAACGGCCAACTCATTTGCAATCCTAAATAAAATCAAATTTAAAAATAACACTTTCAAAATAGTGCATTATATGATAGAATGCAAAACAGGTGATAAAAATGAATATTAACTTAAACAAAGCAAAAAAAGAATTTATAAAATACACAGAACAATACAACTTAGAAAACGAAAATATAAAAAGAAAACAACTACATTCAATAAGAGTCATGGAACTATCAAAAGAAATTGCCACAAAATTGGGAATGCCCCAAGAAGATATAGACCTAGCAACATTAATAGGACTACTACATGACATAGCAAGATTTGAACAATACACACAATTTCAAACATTCAGAGACTTAGAAAGCTTTGACCATGGAGACTATGCCATAAAAATTTTAGAAAAAGATATAAGAAAATATATTGAAACAGATAGCTATGATGATATAATAAAAGTTGCAATAAAAAACCACAACAAATATCAAATAGAAGAAGGACTAAAAGATAAAGAATTAGTATTTGCAAAAATAGTAAGAGATGCAGATAAATTGGATATATTTTATGAATCAGTAGAAATGTTTTGGAATGGGATTGAAAACCAAATAAATGATTCAAAAATATCAGAAAACGTTATGAATGAATTTAAAACTAATAGGCAAATTACAAGAAAGAAAAATAGCAGTAATAATCCAAGTGTAAATGAAGTTATAAGTGTAATTGCGTTTATATTTGATATGAATTTTAAAGAAAGTTTTGAAATTTTACAAAAAGAAGATTATATAAATAAAATATTAAATAGATTTAATTTTAAAGATGAAGAAACAAAAGATGGAATTAAAGAAATAAGAAGTATAGCTAATGCATACATAAAAAATAATATCTAAAAGAAAAAGGATGATAAAATGGGCAAAAAATTATTAATAACAGAAAAGCCATCAGTAGCAATGGAATTTGCAAAAGCTTTAAAAATAAATGCAAGTAGAAAAAATGGATATTTAGAATCAGAAGATTGGATTATAACATGGTGTGTAGGTCACTTAGTTACAATGAGTTATCCAGATAAATATGATGAAAAATTAAAATTTTGGAGATTAGATACTCTTCCATTTATTCCAAAAGAATGGAAATATGAGATAATTCCTAACGTTCAAAATCAGTTTAATGTAGTACAAAGTTTAATGCAAAGAGATGATATAGAAGAAATATATAATGCAGGAGACTCTGGAAGAGAAGGAGAATATATACAAAGATTAGTGTTGATGATGGCAAATCCAAATCCAAATGCAAAAAAGAAAAGGGTTTGGATAGATTCACAAACAGAAGATGAAATATTAAGAGGAATAAGAGAAGCAAAAGATCAATCAGAATATGATAGTTTATCAGATAGCGCTTATTTAAGAGCAAAAGAAGATTATTTAATAGGAATAAATTTTTCCCGATTGTTATCAATAATATATGGGAAAAGGGTTGCTAAACAAATAAATGAAGAAAGAGTTTCAATTGCAGTTGGTAGAGTTATGACATGCGTTTTAGGAATGGTTGTATTAAGAGAAAGAGAAATTAGGAACTTTGTAAAAACAAAATATTATAAAATACAAGGAACATTTGGAAGTGAAGAAGGACAAGTAGAAACTGAATGGAAAGTAAATGAAAAATCTATACTTTTTGAAAATCCTAAATTATACAATGAAATAGGACTTAAAAAGCTTGAAGATGCAGAAAACTTTATTGACGAAATAAAAGGAAAAAAAGCGGTTGTAACAGAAATAAAAAAAAGCAAGCAAAAGGAAAATGCACCATTATTATTTAATCTAGCCGAAATACAAAATGAGTGTTCTAAAAGATTTAAAATAAAGCCTGATGAAACATTGGACGCAATTCAAAATTTGTATGAAAAAAAATTAGTTACATATCCTAGAACTGATGCAAG
>JAFQQR010000016.1 GCA_017410505.1 Clostridia bacterium
TTTTATTAAATAATTTATTTTTATTTATTTTAATTATTTTATTAAATATAATTAAAATAATTAATGATATAATTACTATTAAATTACATGCAAAATTTAAATTAATATCAGAAAATATTTTTGAAAAATAATTTAATAATAAAACTATAATTATAGTTATAACATATTGATATAATTTATTATTATTTTGTTTAAAAACTTCATACTCTGAATTCCAATCTAAATATGCATTCTTTAAATCTATTATAACCATTATTATATTATTAAATATACTAAAAAAATTTGCTATAATAAAAATATATATATAATAAATAATTTCAACACTTGGTAAAATTAATTTTAATAAAATTACGATAATAAATATAAAAATCATATTTATAATTATTTGTGGCATACTTTTATAAACAATTTGTTTATAAAAATCTACAGGAATAAATTTCATATATATCGCATCTTTTCCTTCTCGTGAAATTGAAGTTATCGAAATATTAGAGAAAGTAAGAATAATTTGTATTGCCGATAATATCAAGCAAACAGTACTTATTTTAAATTCAAAATTTATATCCCCTAATAATTCTGAATTAACAAAAGCTTTTATATTTGGTAATGCTGTTATTAATATTATTATTAATGATATTATTATTATTAATATAGGATATATACATTGCATAAAATATATTGGACTTTTAAATAAATTTTTAAATTCTTTTAAAATATACGAAATTGCTTTATTTCTTTTCTTGCATTTTTTTTGTAAATTAATTTTTATTATTTTTTTCATATTATTAAAATTATAATTTTTTAATATATTTTTTAAATATGTTTTTTTACCAATAAAAATAAAAATAATTAAAAATATTATATCCATAAATATTATTTTTAATAAATAAAAAATAGAATCAATTTTATCATAATTATTTAATAATTTTATACTATCATTAATTTCTAAAAAATATTTATTTGCATTTTCTATTCTTTTATAAAAATTATTTATTTGCTCTGTAACCTGACTTTCTTCTGTAACTATACTTCCATTATTTTTTATAATAATATTATTAATTACTTCATACTCTAAAAAAAATACTAAAAAAACAAATATTATTGTAATTATTATTTGGAAAATATCTTTATTTTTTACAAACTTAGATATTTTCATTAAAAACATCATAATTATGCTAACTATTATTGTTAATAAAATTGGAAATATTATTAATAAAATTATAGAATAAATATAATATAAAAATCCTGCATATGTAAAAATACCATAAATAAATAATGGAAATAATGCAAATATTAATTCTATAAAATATGTATTTATTATTAATGAATTCAATTTTGCAATTAATAAATCTCTTTCTTTTATTGGCAATGGTAATATCAGTTCTAAATCTTTTGAGAAAAAATAAACATTTGTACACGCCAATATTACCTGAAATATTATAATTGTTGCTAAAATTAAAAATAATGCATTTAAGAAAATTGCTGGTTGTCCTATTTTTACTAACTCATCCATTATCTCATAACTTAAATATGTTACAGCAACCATAACAATTACCATTAACCAAACTATTATGGATTTTTTATTTATCTTATTTGTTTTTTTATCTATAATATAGGGATTTTGAAAAGAATCTTTTGAAAAAATCTTTGTTAAATTTATAATATTTTTTAATTTTTTAATCATTTTTTATAATCTCCATAAATAATTCTTCTAAAGATTTATTTCCTTTTAATTCTTTTTTCAATTCATCATATGTTCCAACAAATACTAATTTTCCTTCATTTATAATCCCTATTCTATCACATAATTTCTCTGCAACATCTAATATATGTGTTGAAAAGAAAACTGTTTTATTTTTTTCTGTTTGCTTTTTCATCAAATTTTTTAATTCAAATGATGCCTTTGGATCTAGCCCTGTCATTGGCTCATCCAAAATCCAATTTTTAGGGTCATGTAATAATGAACCTATTACTATTAATTTTTGTCTCATTCCATGTGAATAACCTTTTATTTTATTACCTAATACATTTTGTATTTCAAATAATTTAGATAACTCATCTATTTTCTTTATTCTATCTTCTTTAGAAATATCGTACACATCAGCAATAAAATTTAAATATTCTATCCCTTTTAATCTCAAAAAACAATCTGGATTGTCAGGGACTAATCCTAACATTTTTTTAGCTTCTACGGGTTCTTTTATTATACTTTTATTATCTATTAAAATATCACCCTTTGTTATATCTAATATTCCTGTTATCATTTTTATTGTAGTTGTTTTTCCAGCACCATTTGGTCCTAAAAATCCAAATATTTCTCCATCATTTATTTTTAAGTTTAAATTATCAACTACATTTCTTCCTTTTTTATAGGTTTTAGATACGTTTTTCATTTCTATCATAAAATCCCTCCCTATTGATTTTTATTATATAAAAAAAAGAAGACTTTTTCAAGTCTCCTTTTATATGTCAAATGACAATACAAATTTTCTATCCTCTTGTAATTGAATAATTAAAGTTTTTTCAATATTTTCTTCATTATTTGTTAATTTTATTTTTTCTGTATAAATACCATCACCTACATAATTGTATTCTTCAAATTCCAAAGAATTATTATTAGGAATATTATTCTTTATATATTCTTCAAAATTTTCTAAATTTTCAAAATTATTATTTCTAAATGTTTCATCTAAACTATTATAAGCATTTTCATAATCTTTATTTTCTAACATCATTATCCATTTATCAATATTCATCATAACCTTTTTCTCATCATCAGCACTATCATATTCAGTTATAAATTTTTCAGTTTCTATTGTGTATGTATCTAATTTTAATGTAAATTCCATTGGAGCTGTTTCTTCAAATATATAATATATTCCATTTTTATCTAAACATACATATTCTGCATAATCATCATATTCATTATACATATATTTATCAGGATATATATTATCAACATTTATGTCTTTTAGATATTTAATATATTTGCTTTCTTCATTATCAAATCTTTTATTTCTATATTCTTCTTCCAATAATGCAAATGCTTCACTAGGATTGTGTATTGCTAAATCTTTATAATAATTAAAATATTCAGTTAATATATCTTGCTCCGAAGGTGTTTCATTTATAAATTCATTATAATAATCTATAGTATCATCTTTTATATCAAAATTATATTCATACGAACTATTTTCTTCTAAATTTTTAGGAATAATTGCAAATATATCTTGTGAATAATCCATTATTACAGTAAAATTCTTTTCTTCCTCACTCGTATAATCATCATTTACTACTTTTCCGTATACAAAATAAATTATAATATCTAAATCTTTGTCTTTTTTATTCATTTTATTTACTATATATTTATTTCCATTTAATTTTATATTAGCATTTTTTAAATTTTCAACAGTTATATCATTATCTTTAATAAAATTTTCATCTAAAACTTTATATATAGCATCATAATTTTCATCATTTAAATAATCAATATAATATTGTACACAATTTTTAACATTATAAAATTCATTATTTAATATGACTTTTGAAATATCCTCTTTAATATCTATATCAAAAGAACTTTCATCTATTTCTTCAGAAATATTACCATCTGAATTGTTATTTTTATAAATTGATATTACTATTGATATAAGAATTATAAAAATTATTAAAATTATTATACTAACCACTATAATATTATTTTTTATATATTCTTTCAAATTATTGTCCTCCTACATACAATACATCTGCATATTTATTATAACTTTCTATATAACTTAAATTATCCCATCCATACGGTCTAGTTTTCGCTGTACCATGAGCAACATATACTTTTCCAGAATCTTTATAATCTATTAAAGCAATACAATGCGCATTCGACGTATATTTACAACTTCGAACAACTAACCAAACTTGACCTGAATTTTTTAAACATCTTTTTATTCTATCTTTATCAAATTTTCCAACACTAGTCTTAACTCCTGGAACTAATGAATTCAGAGATTTGGCTATACAACTAGCAGATGAATTATTTCCTGTTCCAAATTTATTAATTATATCTTTTCTAGCTGTACTTGGAGTTATATTAGCATCATATGCACTAGCAATTATTGCTTCTGCAGTTGGTCCACATCCTGCTTTTGCCATACTATGAGAATTTCCATAATCCTCATTAGCCCATGGTGCTCCACTTCCTTGTAAATATAAATTATATTTTTGTCCAGTACTTGATGTATATACGCCTATAGTTCCAGCTCCACCTTTTGCAACACTTCCAGCACCTTTAGCAGTCTCAACAATTCCCATACAACCATATAAATCAGCCATATAATTTTGAACATCTTCTATCCATTTATCACATTGTGTTGGATAATCTTCTGTATTAGGACAATATTCCTCTGCTATAGCACTTACCGTAATACGACCTTGTGTAAAATATATATTTCCATTCTCAATATTTCTCGCAATTGTTTCTATATTTTCTTCAGGACTACTGAATTCATGTCCTAAATTCCAGCTTCCCCAGTTGTTATCCTTCTTTACATAATCAGTATCAGCTGTACCTATTCCAGTTTCATTTCTTAAAAATGCATATATAAACACTGCATTAACATGATATTTTTCTTGGCATTCCAATACCTCATCTATTACAGATAGAGCATTGCTTTTTTGTTTTGATGCATTCTTTAGCCATTTTTTTAATCCCTGTTCCAATTTTTCTTTATCTTTTACAACTGTTGCAGAATTTTGATCATTTGTTTTTACAATATAATCTTTTGTTGAAGAAGAATAGTCAGAAAGCTCAGTATATACATATTGGCTAAAATCATATTCCGTAACTCCATAATTTTTACCTGTTGCCTTATATAGCAAATATTTTGTTAAATCTACCATATCTACTGTACTATCGTTACTTTCCAGAATTTCAAATAACCAACTTGGTATCTCTGAAATATATCTTCTTGCACCTGTATGTTCACTTTTTAGTAAAATTGTAACAAAATTTGCTTCATTTTCATTATTATCAGTTTTTTCTCTAGTGTTTGCTGGTGATGCTACATAATTGGTCGTTTCTGTTGTATAACTAGTTTCTCTTTTTCTATTAACCACTGCATTATATATTTTACTCTCGATTGACAAAACTCTTCCACCTACATAATCATATGTCTCTTCATACTTTTTCAACTCAGTTTCCAATAAATTTTGTGCATGACCATAAGTATCATCTTGTGATGTCGAATCAGGCTTATCTGGATAATCTTGGTCTTCTAAATCTTCACTATTTGTTGTAGTTGTCGTTTCAGGTTTTTCATGTGTATATTCTTGAGTATATTCTAACATCCAAACATTTGCCTTTGTCAAACTAATATCCAATGTATTATCTTTATTAATCACCGTTTTTTTAACTTCACAATTTTCAGATTTTTCATCTGTCCATTCTCCACTTTCTGTACTAGAACCATCCATAAAAGTTGTAGTTTTTCCATAATTTACAAATACCTCTGCATTTGTATCTGTTCTCTCTTTCTTCGTATATGTATTTACTTCAACATCAGTAGTTACTGTTAAATTATCATGAACTGTAATCTCTATTTCACTATTATATACTAAATCTGCTAACTCTAAAACAAAATCTTTATCTTCAGTTATCACTAATAACGCCCATAAATATTCAAATGGCATTGTATAGCCTTTTACCATATCTTGATAGTTGATATTAGTAGTCATCATATTATAATTAATTACATCACTTGGCTCTATACTTGAATCAGTACTTGTTATAGTAGTTCTTTGCTCTGACCAAGTTGCAACTTTTGCACAATATTTTGTTGTATATCCACTTGTTGAACCATCACTATTGCTTCCAATTCCTTCATTTCCATTACCCATTCCATTTTCATATTTAAATAATAATGGATCAATAGCACTTCCTTCATTTTCTATTTGGAAATGAAGATGTGGTCCTGTAGAAATTCCTGTATTACCTGATAAAGCAATAACTTGTCCTTTTTCTACTTTGTCCCCAACAGAAACTTTTAATTCTTTGTTATGCATGTACTTAGATACATATCCGTTTCCATGGTCTATCACAACCCAATTCCCAGCACTTTCACTATATGATGCAATTGTGACTTTTCCAGCTTCACACGCATATACATTAGTTCCTTCTGGTATTCCTATATCTATTCCTCTATGTTCTGTAGAAGCCCCTGCTGTAGGTGCACTTCTTAAACCAAATTGTGATGTTACATTTGTACCATCAGTAGGCCACTTCATTGTATTCATTTCACCACTAGTATTTGTATCTGTATCAGTATCTGCATTATTTTCTGTAATACTATCTGTACCAAAATTAGGATTATCAAAATAACTTCCACCATTTACAGCCTTTGTTAAATTTTTATTCCACTCTGGATGGCATCGACTTGTCCCAGGGTTTGCATGATTAGAATTGTACCATGTTCTCTTATCTACGACAAATTCAACTATACAATGCCCATTTTGATGCCCCCATTTATTACATCCTGCATCATTTTGATTTTTTATATCTCCAATAATACATGGTATTACTGTACCATCATCTTGATAAAAATCTATATAATCTCCTACACTTCCATAGGTTGTCGTACAAGCAATTACATAACGATTATTAATTTTTGCAAATCCTTCATCGTCAAAATTCATTCCAGCCTGTTCTCTTAATACATATTGTGTTGAAGATGGAGATGTGATTAATTGCCATCCCATATATGTATGTACAGATCCAAAACCTGTAGGAATCTTAATTGTAGTTCCTGCTGTTATTGTCTGTGCTTGTCCAGAATCTGACGAAGTAACAGTTTCTAATGTAAAATGACTTAGCGCTTTATTTTTATCAGCTTCAGACCCAGTACTATTATAATTATCTATATACCTCTGAAATGTCTCTGGATCTACATATGTCATTGTTTGATTATTTCCATCTTCATCACTTCTTTTTAATTTTATAATACCCTGAACATCTTTTGAATCAACATCATTTAATGCTCCTGAATCCCAATCAATAGGTTCATCTGGATTTTTTCTAGTATCTACATAGTTTGTAACCAACTCTGCATTCATTAATTTCATCAATTCTTCCGGAGTATCTAAATAAAGTGACACTCTACTATTACTTTTATCCATTTCATCCCATAATTCTTGAACTGTCTTAGAAGTTGATAATTGTCCATCATTACCAACACTAGCACTATCTGTATATGTACTAGCTGCATATGGTGCATTTGATATATCATTTTCCTTTGCCTCTGCATCATCTAATGTTAGAATATATATAGATCCTCCCAACATTACAATAATAAGAATAATCGGTATTACTATTTTCATAAATACTTTCGTAAATAATTTCTTTACAATTTTTTTAACTGAATTAATTAATTTATTTTTAAATTCATTAAAATTATCATCCATTTATTTCTCCTTCTATTTTGCTCATATTTCAATTTCTAATGTAGAATAATCAAACTGACTCTTATTACTAAGATATTCATATTTTTCATAATCTAATATTACCTTAGAAAACACTGCCTTTTCCATTTTTTTTGTTGAACCATATTTACTATAATATTTTATCTTTATTTGTCTTTTTCCCGAAATTCCAATTTGTAATTCTTTTTGAGATAATTCATGCATATAAGATGAGTACTTTACTCCCTTACTATCTTCTATATACATTGTATCTATATTACTAAGACTATCTAATAATATTGTTCTTTTTGAATTATTTGTAACTTCAAAAGTATAAATAACATAATCTTTATATGTATCTGCTTCTATTGCTCTTATTTTTATATCATTTTTTTCTATTTCTTTATCTATACTTGTTTTTCCTATATAATTATTTATGTTTAATTTATATTCACCATCTTCATCTTTCTCAACAGTTATATAATCTATAATCGTATTATTCTTATCATATTTTCCAGTAGATAACATGTTATCATTAATTTCAATTTTATATATATCTCCTACCCAATTCTCCATTGTATAAATTTTATTTTCTCCATTAAAAGTTGGTAAATAATATATTTCCTTAAAATCATCAATTGTTGCAAACATTTCTTCTTTACATTCATCAGAAATCAATTCATATGCACTTTTTAAATTTTTATCATTACAATATTGCATAAATTCTTTTATTACTTCTGTTTCTGAACTTAGTTTAGAAGTTTGCACTTTTTCTCCACTAACAGCTGATTTATCAGACACTAATTCTTTATCTAAAATATTATTATCACTTATTACACTATTAGAATTAGTTGAATTATTTTCAATTTTTGCTAAAGCATTTAATAATTGAATTATACCAATTATAAAGACTATAATTAGTATAACCTTATAAATTTTTTTCCTGTTTTGATTAAAAAATCTTATTATTTTATACATAACTATAGTCCTCCTAATTATTTATATCTTTTTTTATTAAATGCATCTACTTTTTTAATTACTGTATCTGCCATTTCATCATTATCATATCCTTTGTATTTTTCATTTTTAGCAAATCTTGAAGAAAAAGTTTCACGCCATTCTTGTCTCTTCTTTTCAGTCATCTTAGTTGTATCTTCACCTATTGCAGATGCATATTTCTTTGCTGCAATTCCCTCTTCTACAGAATTTATATTAACTTCACTATCTTTTATCATATCTTCAATTGCAGTAATATCTTTCATATCAGTTATACCATTATCTATTAAAGTTGGTACATCTTTTTCCATTATTCTTTTTGCTTCTTTATTTCCATATTTCTGTTCTAATGCCAATCTATTATTTTCATCTTGTTGATACTCACGAATATATTTCTCTTGCTGAACTTTATCATATTCATCACTTGAACCATAATATGCCCTATCAGCTACTTCTGCAACACCTCCTGGACTTAATGAACCTACTTTATCTGGTATTCCACTTGTTAACTTATATCCACCTAATGCTCCTGCTGCAGTATATTGTACTGCTTTAGACACATCTCCTGATGTTATTCCTACTGCTAATGCTGCTGATCCTGCCACAGCCGCACCTCCTAGTCCAGTTGCAACTTTTGCTGCTGTTTTAAGAGGATGTAGATTATTCGCTTTGTTACTAATTCCTCTTCTTATATTATTTCTAACTCCTCTTGCATAATACCTTCCTGCCATAGCAGCTGCTCTTCTTAGACTTCTCTTTGGTCGTTGAATACTATTAGAATTTATATTGTTTCTACTACCATTATTAATCTGTAATCTTGATTCATTATTTCCCGAATTATTAATTCCCAAATAATCATTCATTTCTTCTAATTCATCATTAGAATATGGTGAACTAAATTTATTTTTATCATTTTCAATTCCTAAACTTTCATTTATATCATCTAAATTATTTGCATTTTGTTTTGCATTATTTGCATCTGACCCATCACCAAATAAAACTGCATCTTTATCAAAATTAGAATCAATTCTTGGTGGTTTTCCATCAGCACCAAAATCATCCGCTTTACCATTTTTACTTCCAGAAAGTTTTTCTTTATCTTTTCCTTTTCCTTTTCCTAATAATTTATTCATTCCATTCATCATTAATGCTGCACCTGCTGGTCCTCCAAATAATCCAGGAGTCTCAGCTTTTGAAAATCCGAAGAATTTACGTAATAATTTTTCAGCTGGTACTATAAATCCTAAAGCAACAACTACATAAAATATATTTGTACTTGCAAAATCCATCGCTGAAGTAACTAATACTGTGTATAATATTAAATGCATTGGTTGTATTAATAAGTTAAAAATATATTCTTTAAACCATGTATTAAATGCCTGTGCCTTTCCATCACTTATTTTGTCTATTGGATAAGTTAATGCCACCAATGGTGCAATTATAGTTAAAAATGCCATATACACAACCCTTTTTAAATATGTAAATATAAATATAAAAGTATATATAACCAAAACAACATATATCAATTTCCATCCAATAGCTCCATATGTATCATTTCCATCTTCATCTAATAACTGTAACTTAAATCTCGCTTGTTGTACAAAATTCTCAGCTGGCCATACTAATTTTGTAGCATTTTCTCCAGCAGCATTACCATCCTTATCCACAAAATATGAATAATATGGACTAGATTCCGCACTTGCAAGTTTTCCATTATCTAAAGGCTCTTTTATAAGCGTTTCATAAGCTTTCTTTACCTTGTCTTTATCCTCTATAACAAAGACCTCCGGTTCTTCAATATCTTTTTCATCTCCAGATTTTACTGTTTCATCTACATTCACTTGAGTAGTATCTAGTAAGTCTATAAATTTATTTACCAATATATTAGAAAAAGACATTATATATTGCATAATAAACAATAAACAAATTGCAACTACCCAATCTATTATCATCTGTTTATATTTTGCTTTATCATTTGATGTACTAGATATTACTATTCTAATTCCAACATATACTAATACTGATAGTAAAGCAACTAACGATATATCTCTCAAAATTTGGTACCAATTTGATACAGTACCTCTAAGTTCCTTTGCTGTCGATTTTATTTCTGTTTTTTCACTAGAAACTGCTGTAGTTACCCATTCTGTTTGTGTATCAAAAACATATTCAGTCTCACTACTAGGAAACACCATCTCCTTCTGATTAGGGTCACTTATTTTAAATTTAAAACATTGGTATGCTTTAGCTCCACCCTCATATCCGTGAAACAACATACATTTGATATCTATAACCATTATAATCCCATATATATACATCTGTTGGATAATCACCATCTGGGTCTTCTGTTTTTGTTTTCTTACCTGTATAACCATGCTTTTCTTTTAATTCTGCCAGTTCCTTTTTAACTGAATTTACCTCTTCTGTTTTATAATTTGTAGAGGTTATATACTTAGGATCTCCCTCAGTAAAAAAATCTACATCTAATAACGGTACTTTATTAGTAAATATTTCCTGTGGAGTTATAGAATATAATGGCAAATAAAAACTGTCCGGTAACATGTTCTCAACAATTGATGTTGTAACTGGAAAAGTTACAATTGCAACTCCTCCTATTGTAATTATAACTTTAGCTACATTTAAAGCAACTACAATTGTAGTACCTCCAGTAAGCACTACTGATACTATTGCACCCGCTAATACAGCTACCGATGCTAAACCAACCCAAAATTTTGCCCAGAAACTCGCCGATGAATCTATATTTATAAGTGGTGTTTCATTTTGTATAACAAGTTTTTCTAGCAATGTCAATGCTCCATCACCAATACCTACTAATAAAGACATAATAGGACTAAGTAGCTTTCCTCCAATCCCATCATTATTATCATCAGTAGCATCTACTGATTTAGGCATACAGAAACTTAATAAAAAAATACACAATAAAATAATTATTATTTTTTTCCATATACTTTTGTTTTCAAAAACTTTCATAAAGTTCCCTCCTGAATATTTTATACTTTATTTCTTTTTGCAATTTGGTTTAAGTTTGTTTCAACAAACTCAAATTCTTTTTTCGTTGGCATGATTTTCAATATAGCAGAATCTGCACCAACCTTTAGTAATCCCTCACCTTTTTGGCAAGTTACTAAAAAGTTAGCTTCACCTTCTGAAAGTTTGAACACTTCTTTTAAGTATTGTATTTCAGATTTATCTTGTGCTAAAAATAATTTTGTATCTGAAGAAGTAAGAACTGCTTGAGCTTCTGGTTTCTCATAAAAATCTTGAAATCTTTGAGAAACAATAGCTAACGAAACATTTCTTTTTCTTGCACGTCTTGCCATTTTATTTAAGAAATCTACTGCTTCAGGATATGGCAATAACATCCACGCTTCATCCACTAGAACTCTCTTTTGTGTAGCTTTTTTCTTATCTTCACTATTTTTCTTAACAAATTTTTCCCAAATCCAAGAAAGTAAAATTTGTTGTGCAAGAGGTCTTGCAAATCTTTCTTCCAATTGAGAAATATCTAGATTTATAAATGGTGCCCCTTCAAGTAATTCAAAAGTAGATTGTCCATCAAAATAAGCCATTTGACCATCATATTCTCTTATGTATTGTTTCATGACTTTTAATAAATAACTATAATGATACTGATAGTCTTTATTTGTATTTTCCCTAGCCTTTCCTTCAATTCTCTTATACCAAGAACCTATTGTTGGCATATTCTTTTTTTCCTTTGAAAGTATATTTCCACGAATCATATTTCCTTCTACTGACTTATATAAACTTTCTGGATTACTATTAATTCCAAGAGCAGCATATTCTTCTGCCACTGATTCAGCAATAATTTGTTTTGTTAATTCATTTACTTCATCTGATCTAGTACTACCTCTAGCCATTGTAAGTAATGCTTGCGTAACATCTTCTACTTTATTTTCTACATTTAAAGTAACTCTTTCTCTTCCTGTAATTTCATCTTTTATTACTTCTGTTTCTATATCAAATAAATTAATAATTGTCTTTGAATTAGGACTAATTACTACATTTATTCCACCTAAGCTTTCAGCAACTATAGTATACTCACCTTCTGCATCTAATGCTAAACTCTCTATTCCCATAAGAACAGAAGACCTTGATATTAAAGTTTTCATAGTAACTGATTTTCCAGCACCTGACTTAGCAAATATAACCATATTGTAATTTGTAAGAGATGAATGGAAATTATCAAATAAAATTGGTGTTCCTGTTTGTTTATTAAATCCTAAAGGAACTCCTGTTGAATGTCCAACTTCTGATGTTGTAAATGGGAAAACAGTTCCCATTGAATTTCTATCAAATGTATGAGTCTTTTTTATTTTATCATTCATAAATGGTAAATTAGATTTAAAAGCATCTTCTTGCATTCCCCATGCTGTTTTTACTCCAACTAATGTTTTTGACATTTCTGAAGATAACAACTTAGTATATCTATCTAAATCATCCAAACTATATGCAAAAATTGTAGATATAATTGAGGCTTCAAATAATTTATTAAATCCTGCAGCAATCTCATCTCTTAATTGCTCTGCCTCAAATCTTTTTTGTGCAATTGTACTTTCTCTATTTATATTACCTTTATCAGCTGCCATAATTCTTTCTGTTTCTAATTCATTTATTACTCTATTTAAATCATTTTGAGATTTTTCCTCTTTAACTGGATTTATATATATAGAAGTATTTATATCTCCAAACATATACATATCTCTAAATAATTCTGGAAAAGTACACATTCTAGGAAGAGATGATACAAAAAAACTTCTTGCATATCTTTTTGTATTAGATATTATTTCTAAATGATCTATATTTGAAGCATCTATTCCAGATGGAGCTATCAGCTCTTTAATTGTCTTTTTCTTTAAAATTTTGACATCTTCTTCTCTATAATCATTAAACTGATTTTGTAAATCTTCTTGTTTTACTTGTTTTCTTGACATTTTCTTCTCCTCCTTTTTCATTTTCTTTTGCGTTTTCTTTTTTTGTTTTAGCTTTAGCTTTTTTATTATCCTTTTTTATTTTATCTATAGCACCTTTAGTTAGGTCTTCTCCTAAAACCATTTGGTTTTCTTTAATTAAAACCATAGCCATTTGGTCTATTAATTCATCCAATTCTTCTTCTTTACGCTTAGCTCTTTTTTCTTTTTCACTTTCTTCGATTACATCATATATAACTTCATTTGCTTTTATTATAGCTTCTTCTTCTATTTTTAAATCTAATTCTTTCATTCTCTTATCAAAAACATTTGGAGCTGTAGAATATAAATCTTCATAACCTGCATTTAATGCCCTTTGTAAATTAAATGTTTCTGATTCATCTCTATTATATGCAACATATAATAATTCAACTAATTCTGTAGAATCAAGAATTTTACTATTTATTCCACACACAGCTAACGAACTTACTATAGCTTGCGCTTTTGTATATAATTCAGAAAAAGCTAAATTAGAAATTTCTTCTTTATCAAAGTCGCTATTCCCTAACTCTTCAGAATAATATGGAATTATTATGTAATAATGTTTACTTAAAATATTTTTATTTAAACTCATTCTTTCAGTATTATTTATAATATCTAGACCATATTCATATAAATTTCTTTGTCTAAGAATTTCATATTTTTCTTTTTGTAGTTCTTCTTCTGAATATTGTCCTGAACGAACTTTTTGGTTATATTCCATTTGCTTATTTGCATATTGCCTAGAAATAGTATCTATTTTATTTTTATATGTATTTATACTATTACTTAAATTTACAGTTCTTGTTTGTACATATATTTGTATTGGATATCTTAAAGTATTTAAAAATTGTAAAAAGCCTTGTTCAACACTGTTTTTTTCTATTCCTGACATTAAGTCATAGTTTATACCTTGGCATTCTATAACCATTAAAAATCTTTTTCCATCATTTTGGATTATCATGTTATCTTGAATTCTATCAAATTCCATGAATTTAAAAATTGATTGTTTATTATAATGTTGTTGCACATTAGTATTTTCTTTTGTCTTAACACCATTACCTTTATTTGAATTTTTTTCTACTTTTTTCTCTTTTGGCTTATTGTTTCTCATTTTTAACACAATAAATATTATACATAAAACAACAAGTACACAAATCATAATTCCCAATAATACTGTCAATAGATTTATTATTTGATTATTATTCATCTTTTGTTTCCTCCTCTACTTTATATACGTAAACTTTGTTACCTTCTTTTTTAAACTTAATCCATCTCAAAATAACATTATCTATATTTTCTCCTCCTGTCTTTTTTGTTATTTCAAAAGCTGTTGATTCTGGTATTTTTAATGTTCCTATTATGAAACCTATTAATCCAAAAATTAAAGTTATTATAAGTCCTATCATAGACAGTCCTATCATGTTAAATATAAAATAAAATATTAACCCTATTCCAGCGCCTGCACACGTATATATCAACGCCTTTGTTGAAAAAATATATAATATTCTTCCTTCTCCCTTATAATTTCTTGGTATTTCATAAGTTCGCATAATTTTCTCCTCCGTATTACAATTTTTTATAATTTTACATATATATTATATCATAAATTGTGGATAATTGTATAGTTTTTATCGAAAAAAGTGGAAATTTAATATATTTGTAATATTCATTTCGAAGCCTATATTTCCGTAGAAAAATATCAACAAAAAAAAAGAATAATTCTTTCGAATTATCCTTTTTTATTAGCCAACTAAACCAAATATAAATGTTGCTATACTTGAAGCTGCTACTACTAATATAATACCTATAATTAGTGGCATAAAAGATTTTTTATATTCTGCTTTTTCTTCAACGCTTCCTAACATATATTTTACACCTAATATCATTATTATAATTACAGCAGCTATAACAGAAATATTTCTTATCATACCCATTATTTTTCCAGCTTTAGTCATTAAATCATTTGTATCATTTGTATCACCATAATCTATTTTACTTTCTAAATCTGATGGTGATACTTGTGTTCCTGTAGCTGCAAATACATTAGTTGTAAAAGAAATTAATGTTATAACTATTAATAATAATGTAAGTATTTTAACTGTTTTTTTCATATTTATTTCCTCCTTTTTATTCTAAAATTTATATAAAATTACCTAGCTTTCTAAGTAAACTATAAAAACTATTATTTATAAAATTTAAATGGATTATCTGTTATACTTTGCTTGCAATCAGAACATCTTTCATTAAGAAACGAAGTTTCTGACAATTCTTTTCCACAATTTTTACATTTTTTGTCAAAATCTCTTTTACACTCAGAACATCTACCATTCTTAAATGCAATATCTGAAACTTCATGTTCACAATTTCCACAATATAATTGACCTTTTACATATACTTTTCCATCTTCTTCCTTAACATGATCTGAAGATACCCCTGAGGATGACTCACCACCCAAATTATTTCCATATGTCACAAATATCTTCCATATTCCAAATGCTCCAAATATAACCACACATCCTATGACAAATGGTACTAATGCATCTTTTATTTGTGCCTTTTCCTCTACTGAACCAATCATAAATTTTATTCCTAAAATTCCTGAAATAATCACTGCCGCACACATTCCTATTACCAATAATATATTATATATTGATGATGATGCATATTCTAACTGAGTTTCGTCAACTGTTACACTATCTTTTTTTCCAGCTGCTATAAAATTATCTCCACCTTTTATTATATCTGAAACACCAGATGCCTGCACTTTATTTATATTAAAAAATATTATATTTATAACAATTATTAAAATAATAACTATAAACGATTTAACTTTCATTGTCACCACCTACTTTTGTATAATTATATTTAATGAACAGCATTATATATAAAGGATACTAATGTTGTGCCAGAAATTGCTAATATAAAACCTATTACATAAGGTCCCAAGGTAGCTTTATAATTAGCCTTTTCTTCTACACTTCCAAACATATATTTTAATCCTATAATCATTAATGCAATAACAGAAACTACTACACTTATATTTCTAATAGCACCTAATACTACTCCTACCTTATCAGTTAATTCTGAAGCATTATCAGCAGTAACAGTTGAAGGCTTATAATTATCAGGATTTAACGCAAAAACTACATTAAATACATTAACAAGTAAAAAAGTGATAATTAATATTAAAAATATTTTCTTTGTTTTTCTCACTAAATCACCATCTTTCTTGTCCTATAAAATAATTATAACCTATTTTTTTTTTTTTTTCAACTTTTTTTTACTATTTTATTCATTTTTTTCTTGCTTTTTGTAAAAATTTGATAAAACAATCTAAATTTATAGTCAAATCATAGAATTTATCATCAGATTTTACATATTACATAAAACAAAAAAAATAACTTTTATTTATAAACAATAAAAGTTATTTTGGCGGAGAAAGAGGGGTTCGAACCCTCGCGCCCCTTACGAGACCTAACAGTTTAGCAAACTGTCCCCTTCACCACTTGGGTATTTCTCCAAATATATAAAAAAAGATATAAAAACTTAAATCTATAAAATTATAAATTTATGGTCTTATATCTTATAAAACTTGGCGGAGAGGGTGGGATTCGAACCCACGGTAGGCTATTAACCTACGCCAATTTTCAAGACTGGTGCCATAAACCAACTCGACCACCTCTCCATAACATTAGACAAATATTTTTAAATCATTATCTAACGACAGTATTTATATTAGCATTTTTAAAAACATTTGTCAATACAATTTTTATAATTTTTTTATATTATTTTTTTACATGATTTTATATTATTTTTTCTTTATAAATATTATTTGAATTTATCGCTTTATCTATTGCCTCAAGTTCTTCATTAGATAGAGTATAGCTAGAACTTCCATTTTTTACAGGTTTTGCATAAATATTAGACATCTCTCTAGAATAGATACCATTTAAAACAATCCCATTATTCTTCTCATCTAATAATGCCAAAGCAAAACTTAGATCACTTCCAGTATCTTTAAACGCACTATATCTTACTATACCAATTTTTTGAATACATTTAGATAAATCCTCTTCTAAATTATTACAAAAATTAGTTATTTCTGCATTTTGTTTCTCAACTCTTTCTACTTTATACATAAAATTTTCTAAGTCTTCTTCTAAATTCTTTCCATTGCCCAATTTTTTCATAAATTTTTTATATTTATTACTCATTTTTATATTATTAATTAATAAAATTATAAATCCAATAAATAATAGTATAATTACAAAGTTCAAAAATAATAAATAACTATCTGTCTTAAAAAAATTTATCATTTCTTGCATTTAACCAACCTTCCTATTTCATTAAGTTTAGTATTCTCTCTAAATCTTCATTTGATGCATATTCTATAACAATTTTTCCTTTTTTCTTACCTGGATTTAATTTTACCTTTGTTCCAAAAAAGCCTTGGAAAGTATTTTCTATATCTTTATATAAAACACTTACTCTTTTTAACTCATCTTTTGAAATTTCTTTTTGATTTATTTTTTTATTTCTTTGCTCGATTTCTCTAACTGTTGATCCTCTTTCTATCATATCTACAGCAGTCATATACTGTTTTTCTGGATCTGTAATAGCAAGTAAACCTCTACAATGCCCTTCTGTTAATTTTCCTTGTTTTGCAAATTCTAAAACTCTTGAGTCTAAATTTAGAATTCTTACAGTATTTGCTATTGTACTTCTACTTTTTCCTAATTTTTTAGATACTTCTTCTTGTGTTAATCCATAAGTTTCCATTAAATTTTTTATTCCTAGAGCTTTTTCAAATGGATTTAAATCTTCTCTTTGTATATTTTCTATTAAAGCAATCTCATTATTTTTCTTTTCATCATCTTCTCTTACAATAGCAGGTATTTCCTCTAATCCCGCTAATTTACAAGCTCTCCATCTTCTCTCTCCAGCTATTATACAGTAATATCCATCTTTTTGTGTAACTATAATTGGTTGAATTAATCCATATTCTTTTATTGACTCAGAAAGTTCTTCTAAAGCTTCTTGATTAAAATTTTTTCTTGGTTGATTTCTATTAGGCTCAACTTCTGTTATTTTTAAATTTCTTAATACCTCATTTTCTTTTATTTGTTCTTCTTCTGGTGTTGGTCCAAATAAGGCATCTAATCCTTTTCCCAATCCTGTTTTTTTAGGCATTTTACCACTTCCTCCTTTTTTAAAATTACATCATATATTTAGATTTTCTTTCTGCTTCATTATTTTTTAAAAATTCTCTTGTGAATTTTTCATAACTTTTTGCTCCTTTTGATTTTGGATCATATTCTGTTATAGGCATTCCATAACTTGGAGCTTCACTTAATCTTACATTTCTAGGTATAACAGATTTATAAACTTTGTCATTAAAATATTTTTTAACTTCTCTCACAACTTGATTAGAAAGGTTTGTCCTTATATCATACATTGTAAGAAGAGCTCCTTCTATCTCTATTCTTTTATTTAAATGTTTTTTAACTAAATTGATAGTATTTATAAGTTGTCCTAATCCTTCTAAAGCATAATATTCACATTGCACTGGTATTAAAACACTATCAGAAGCAGTAAAAGCATTTAATGTAACTAATCCTAATGATGGAGGACAATCTATCAAAATATAATCAAAATGCTCTTTTACATTCTCTAGCTTTTCTTTTAATCTTTGTTCTCTTGACATCATTGAAACTAACTCTACTTCTGCTCCTGCTAAATTTATATTTGATGGACATACTAAAAGATTTTTAATCATTGTACTTTCAACAACTTCTTCCATTTCTGTATCTCCAACTAATATATCATAAGTAGATAATTCCACTTCTTTTTCAGCCCCAACCCCGCTTGTCGCATTACCTTGAGGGTCTGCATCTATCAACAATACTTTTTTACCTTTTTTAGCAAGCATTGTACTTAAATTTATAGTAGTTGTTGTTTTTCCTACTCCACCCTTTTGATTCGCTACTGATATTACTTTTCCCACAATATTGCCTCCATTTCTTAGTTAATATTTACGTATTTATCCGTTTGTTTTCTCTTTTTATGATATACAATTATTTATAAAAAGTCAATGATTTTTTTATATTTTTATTACATATTTGTAGTTATTCAAACCTAAAAATCTAGAGTTACTGGAAAAGGTTGTTATATAATAAATTTATGCAATGACGAATGCGACCGAAATAAGTTTAAGAATTCTTAATTAATTTTATGGAAAGAGTTCACGCAGCGCAGCGAAGTGGAAGGGTGCCATAAAATTAATTTAGAATTACTTAGCTTATGTAAGAAGCCGAGGAATGAAATAAATTTATTATATAACCACCTTTTCCAGTAACTCTAGATTTTTAGGTTTGAATAACTACCTACACTTATCTCTGTTCCACAAACAACATATATATCAAAAAAAGAAACCCTTGAAAACATCATTTCAAAGGTTCCTTCACTGGAATACCAGACTTCCTAGGATATTTACTAGGAGTAGACCTAATTTTATCAATAATAACTATGTTCCTAGAAATATTCGTATTTGGCAACTCAAATTTATCAATTTTACAAATTTCTCCACCTAAAATATTAATTGCTTTAGATGAATCCTCTAGCTCGTCCTCAACATTACTCCCCTTCATGCAAATACATTTACCACCTACTTTTGAAATAGGAATCAAATATTCTGAAAGAACTGTCAAATTTGCAACCGCTCTAGCTGTAACATAATCAAAATTTTCTCTATACTTACTATTTCTACCAAAATCTTCAATTCTACCATGTACAGTATAAATATTCTCTAACTCCAATTCAGAGATAACATTATTTAAAAAATTTATTCTTTTATTTAAAGAATCTACTAATGTAACTTTTATATCTGGTCTATAGATTTTTAAAGGAATTCCTGGAAAACCTGCCCCAGTTCCTACATCTACAATACTTTTATTCTTTTCTATATATTTATTTATTGTTAAAGAATCTATAAAATGCTTTAATATTATTTCCTCAGATTCAGTAATAGCTGTCAAATTTATTTTTTTATTCCATTCTATTAACAAATTCATATAATCATAAAATTGATTTAATTGTTTATCATCAAACACAATATCAATTTTTTCAGCATAAAATTTCATTAATTCTTTAAATTTATTTATATCCATATCAATCTTCCTTTATTTATTTCTATTAATTTGCAAATATATTAATAAAACAGATATATCTGCTGGAGAAACTCCAGAAATTCTAGAAGCTTGTCCTATAGAATGTGGTTTAAATTTATTAAGTTTTTGTCTAGCTTCTAAGCTTAATCCATTTATTTCTTCATAATCTATGTTTTCAGGCAATAACTTTGTTTCTAACTTTTTAAATTTTTCAACTTGAGCTTCCTGCATTTTAATATATCCTTCATATTTGACTTGAATTTCAACTTCTTCTTTTTCCTGTAATGTTAATTCCGGTCTATTTACATCTATAGATTTCAACTTTTCATAATTTAATTCTGTTCTTTTTAAAAGTTCAGCCATCTTTGTTCCTGTTGTTAGCTTAGATGTTCCACATTTTATCAACAATTCATTTACTTCTTCAGTTGGTTTAACTATTGTGCTTTTTAATCTTTCTATTTCTGCTTCAATATTTTCTTTTTTCTTTAAAAATCTTTGATATCTTTCATCAGAAATTAAACCTATTTCATGTCCTATTTCAGTTAATCTTAAATCAGCATTGTCTTGTCTTAAAAGAAGTCTATACTCTGCTCTTGAAGTCATCATTCTATATGGTTCATTTGTTCCTTTTGTAACAATATCATCTATTAAAACTCCTATATATCCTTGAGTTCTATCTAATATTAATGGTTCTTTTCCTTTTATTTTTTGAACAGCATTGATTCCAGCAATTAACCCTTGGCAAGCTGCTTCTTCATAGCCTGACGTACCATTAGTTTGACCTGCCATAAATAATCCATCTATTCCTTTATATTCTAAAGAAAGTTTTAAATTAGAAGGGTCAATACAATCATATTCAATAGCATATGCCGATCTTGTAAACTCAGCATTTTCTAATCCAGGAATTGTTCTATATAAAGCAATTTGTACATCTTCTGGAAGTGATGAACTTAATCCTTGTATATACATTTCGTCTGTATCTAATCCAACCGGTTCAACAAATGCTTGATGTCTAGGTTTATCACTAAATCTAACCACTTTATCTTCTATCGAAGGACAATATCTAGGACCTGTCCCTTCTATTTTTCCTGCATATAATGGTGATCTATGTAAATTTTCTTTTATTATTTTATGTGTATTTTCATTAGTATATGTCAAATAACAATCAACTTGTTCCAAATTGTTTATTTCATCTTCAAAAGAAAATGGAACAATATCTTCATCTCCCTTTTGTATTTCCATTTTAGAAAAATCTATACTTCTTTTATTTATTCTCGCTGGAGTTCCTGTCTTAAATCTAACTAAATCAACTCCTATTTTCTTTAAAGAATCGGATAATTTGTTAGACGCTGCAACACCATCAGGTCCGCTTTCTTGTGAAAACTCTCCCATAAATATTTTACCTTTTAAATATGTTCCAGTTGCAACAATTACAGCCTTTACTCCATATATAGCTCCAACCGAAGTTTTTATCCCCACTACCTGTCCATTTTTCACTTTGATATCCACAATTTCTCCCTGTTTTAAATATAGGTTTTCTTGCTTTTCCAAAGTATGTTTCATTTCCATATGATATTTTTTTCTATCTGCTTGAGCTCTTAGTGAATGAACTGCTGGTCCCTTAGATGTGTTTAACATTTTTATTTGTATCATCGTTTTGTCAATGTTTTTCCCCATTTCTCCCCCAAGGGCATCAATTTCTCTTACTAAATGTCCCTTTGAGCTACCTCCTATATGTGGATTACATGGCATATTAGCAACAGCATCTAAATTTATAGAAAACACTAATGTTTTCATTCCTAATCTGGCTGCAGCAAGACCAGCTTCACATCCTGCATGTCCTGCTCCAATAACAGCTATATCATAATCTCCTGCATAATAACTCATTTTATTTTCCTTTCCTTATGAAACAGAAATCAGTGTTTTGTTGCTTACCTAAAAGAATTTTACTTAGAGGTTCATGTTTTTTAAAATCTATTTTTCAAAACCCCAACAGGCAGTAGTTTGAGCTTGTTTTTTGTAGACATTAACCTTATAGGTTAATTGTTTTATTTGTTGTCTTTTTTTATGTTTACTTGAGGTCGTTTGTTCGCTCTATTTTTTTTATAAACATTGATATCACTAAATTAGCATTAGTTTTTATTTTTTTATATCAATTTTCCATTTCATAATCTATTCTATTTTTTATTTTATACGCTTTATTTTCGTTTTATTTCGTTTTTTAGTATCTATTCATAAAAGTTATTGTATTTAAATGTAAAATCATTTTATTTTAGATTCTCGTTCCAATCAAATATTATTTAAATTTATTTTCCTAAACAAAATTTAGAAAAAATTTCATTTATTATATCATCTGTTACAAATTCACCTGTTATATTCCCTAAATCTTCTAAAATATCTTTTATATAAATTGCTATTATATCAATTGGCATATTTTCATTAACTGTATTTCTTGATTTTTTTACATTTTCTATTGCTTTAGAAATTAAATTTTTATGTCTCAAGTTTGTTATAATAACATCATTATCAAAATTAATTTCATCAAAACTAAACATTTTTGAAATAATACAGTTTAATTCTTCTAATCCATATCCATTTAAAGCAGAAATTTTTAAAACATTATCTGTAATATTTTTAAATCTACTATCATTTTCGTCTAAAACACTATTTAAGTCTGATTTATTAAGTAATATTATAGATTTTCTATTTTTTATAATATTTAAAATTTCAATATCTTCTTCATTTAACTCTTTTGAACTATCAAAAATCGCTATAATTAAATCTGCATCATTAGCAATCTCCTTAGATTTTGCAATTCCTATTTTTTCAACCTCGTCTTTTGCATTCCTTATTCCTGCTGTATCTATCAATTTTAAAGGTATACCTTCTATATTAACAAACTCTTCGATTGTATCCCTTGTTGTACCTTCATATTCTGTTACAATCGCCCTATCTTCTTTTAAAATGGCATTTAATAAAGAAGATTTACCCGCATTAGGTTTTCCTATTATCGCTGTTTTTATGCCTTCTTTTATTAATTTACCATTATCAAAACTTTTTTCTAGATTTTCTAGTTTTATTTGTATACTATCTAACATATGTAAAATTTCATTATTTGTTACTTCTTCTACATCATATTCTGGATAATCTATACTAACATCTAAATTTACCATTATATCTAAAATTTCTTGTTTTATATTTTTTATCTTTTTAGATAAAACTCCTTCTAATTGCTTTATTCCTGTCTTTACCTCTTTTTCAGATTTAGCGTTTATAACATCTATAACAGATTCAGCTTGTAATAAATCTATTCTTCCATTTAAAAAAGCTCTTTTTGTGAATTCGCCCGGTTCCGCAAGATTTGCTCCATTTTTTAAACATAAATCTAATATTTTTCTTATTACAATATTTCCACCATGTGTATTTATTTCACACATATTTTCCGTAGTATAACTCTTTGGTGCTTTAAAATATGATACTAGAACTTCATCTACAATTTCATTATTTTCTACAATAAAACCGTATTTTATAGTATATCCTTTAACATTTTCTATTTTTTCATCTTTTTTAGGTCTAAAAATTTTACTTAAAACATCAAAACATCTATCTCCACTCATTCTTACAATTCCAATACCACCAATTCCGTGGAGCCGTAGATATTGAAGCAATTACATCCATCATAATATCTCCTTATTTTTTTAATTTTCTACAATATTTTACCACATTATGTAACTTTTTTAAAGTATATTTACAAAAAAAATCAAAGATAGACAATTACTATATTAGTAAATCTGATCTTTGACCTCCGATTTTTATATAAAATTATTTTCTTTTTAATGAAATCACAATCTTTCTTCTAGGTTCTTCCCCTATACTTCTTGTTTCAACCATTTCATTATCTTGCAATTTAGTATGAATTATTTTTCTTTCATATGCTTGCATTGGCTCTAATGTAACTGATTTCTTTGTTTTTATAACTGTTTTTGCTAGTTTTTCTGCCAAATCTTCTAAAGTTTTTTTCCTTTTTTCTTTATAACCTTCTATATCTAAAATTACTCTTACTCTTTTTTCAATTCCTTTGCTAGCTACAGCGGATAAAATATTTTGAAATGCGTATAAAGTTTCACCTCTGTATCCAATTAAAAATCCTAAATTCTTATTTTCTATATTTACTTTTACATCTGTTTTAGATATTTCTACAGAATATTGAGCATCTTTTTGCAATTTTTCTAAAAATTCATTTAAAAATTTTTCGATATTTTCCTTTGCTTTTTCTTGCTCTTCAATTGATAATTCTATATCTTTTTTTATTTTTTTACTATTATCAATATTTTCCTTGTTTTCTTTTAATGTTAATTGTACTTTTACTATTCTAGGTGCCAAAATACTAAAAAAACTTCTTTTTTCTTCATTCTCTAATACCTTAACATCAACCATATTTTTAGAAACATTTAATTCTTTTAAGCCATTTTCTATTGCTTCATTTGTAGTTTTACCTTCTGAAATAATACTTTTACTCATATTTAACATTCCTTTCGCTTAGCTCATCATAAATTAAAAATTTTCAAATTTCGTAATTTACAAATCTTCTGGCAAATATATAAAGTTTTTTAATCTTTAATAATTTTATCTAAAATTAATCTTTCGCCTATCATTAAAATGTTATTTACTAACCAATATAAAGCAAGTCCTAATGGTGCAACAAGAGATATTGAAACAGACATAATTGGCATCATCCAAGACATCATTTTATTAGATTGTTCCATTGCATCTTCCATTTCATTTTTCTCATTTTCTTTATTTTCTGTAATATCAATTAATTCTTCACTTTCTTTTGATTTCTTTTGCATTGATGTTGTTATTTTCATTGATATAAATGTTGAAATTATATAAAGAATTGGTATTATATAAACTGTCCAATCATTTAAATATTGTTGTGGAATCTTACTTAAATCTAATCCAAAAAATTGCATATTTAAATTGATTTTATTTAAATTTTCATCTTCTGGAAATTTTTCTTTTAAATAATCAAGTTCCCTTATTATATCGATCTCCGAATACGCTTGGCTTACCTCTATTCCGCCATTTTTCATTTCTTGTACATATACATCTAATTGTGCTGAATCAATTTTTTCCATATATGTTAATGGAAATCTAACCATATAAAATATTGATATTAATAAAATAAATTGTACTATAGCACTTAAACATCCGCTAAATGGGCTCATATTTTCTTGTTTATATAAATCCATCATTTCTCTATTCAATTTTTCCGGATCGTTTTTGTATTTAAACTGTAAAACCTTCATTTTTTCCTGAAGTCTTGTACTTTTTTTCATTGTCCTTTGCTGTTTTATTGATAATGGTAACATTATCAATTTTATAATCAGCGTAAATAAAATAATTGCTAAACCATAATTTCCAACAAATTCATTTATAATATTTAATAAATATCCAAAAATGTTTGCAAAAAATTGAAACATTTACATTCCTCCTACTCATTTTAGTGGATCATATCCTCCTTTTGAGAAAGGATTACATCTTAAAATTCTATATATTCCCATAATTGTACCTTTTAAAGCCCCATATTTTTCAATTGCCTGTTTTGTATATTCAGAACATGTAGGATAAAATTTACAATTAATATTTTTACTTTGAAACCATAAAGAAATATTTTTTTGATAAAATTCAATTATTTTTAATAATATTTTTTTCATTTTTTTCTATATTTCCTTATTTTTTATTTTTGCCTTATTAAATATATCATTCATATCTACTTTTATATTTTCAAAAGTTGCATTTTTAACATCTGCATTTTTTTTCCATAAAAAAACTATACTTTTTCCGTTTTTTATTTCTGGTTCTAATATTTTATAATTTTCCCTAAGAAGTCTTTTTATTTTATTTCTTCTTACGGCTTTAGCTATTTTAACGCTTATAGCAAGTCCCAAAAAATTATAATTTTTATTATTGTCTTTAATAAAAGCTTCTATATTTTTTCCTGAATAATATTTACCTTTTGACAAAACTTTTTTAAATTCATAATTCTTTTTTAACATATTTGTTTTTTTCATTATTTTTTCTTCCCTTCTTCTGGTAGAATTTAAATGAAAAAACTCATTTTTTAGCTTAATTATATTAAAAGGCAAGAATAATTAAATATATAAACTTGCCCTTTCTTCATATAAATTTCTTTATAATTTTAGGATTAATATAATTCTTAAGCAGTTAATTTTTTTCTACCTTTAGCTCTTCTTGCTTTTAAAACGTTTCTGCCTGCTCTAGTCTTCATTCTTTTCATAAATCCGTGTTCTTTCTTTTCTTGTCTTGTTTTTGGTTGAAATGTTCTTTTCATTTATCGCACCTCCTACTGATTTGTTTTATCAAATTCCATCTCTGGAAATTTATGCAAAATTATAAGTATTTCGATTATACAGTAAAAAAATACAATTTGTCAATAGTTTTTAAAAAAAAGTATTTAAAAGAAATATGTAAACTCTTAATATTTTTTTGTAATATTTTTGTAACATTAACAACTTTATCCACAATTTTCTTATAAATTATCCACAACGTAAAAAATTTTTTCCACAATTCTATTGACTTATTTATATTAAATTTGTTATTATATGAATTACTAAAAAAGACAAGAATTTTGTTGAAACATTAACGAAAATTATGTTCGTAATTTTTTTGTTTTTTTTACTTAAATATTACAAACTTATCAACAATTGTGGATAACTTTGTGGATAAGTTATGTTAGAAAGGATGAAAATAATGACAATCGACAAAAACGAACTTTTAAGCAAATTAAAAGAATTACTTGAAGACGAAGTTTCTAGAATTTCTTTTGATACTTGGATAAAACCTTTGGAAATAGAAAGTATTAATAACGATAATATAGTTTTTATTGCTGCATCTGAATTCCAGAAGGATTTTATTGAAAACAAATTTAATGACTTAATTTTCAATACACTAAGATACATAACAAATAAAGAATGGACTTTTTCAGTTATCGATAAATCTAAAGAAACAGATAATGGAAAAATAATTTCAGATAAAAAATCAAATATATCTGATAGTGAATTGGAAACTAATCATCTAACATTAAATCCAAAATATACATTTGAAACTTTTGTCGTAGGTAATAACAATAGATTTGCACATGCCGCAGCATTAGCAGTAGGAAATGAACCTGGAAAATCATATAATCCATTATTTTTATATGGAGGAGTTGGATTAGGAAAAACTCACTTAATGCATGCAATAGGAAATAGAATATTAGAAAATAATTCAAATTCTAATGTACTATATGTAACTTCAGAAAAATTTACAAATCAACTTATAAATGCAATAAAAGATAATAAAACAGAAATGTTTAGAAATAAATACAGAAATATTGATGCTTTATTAATAGATGATATTCAATTTATTGCTGGTAAAGACAGAGTTCAAGAAGAATTTTTCCATACTTTTAATACACTAAGAGAAGATGGTAAACAAATTATAATCTCAAGTGATAAACCTCCAAGGGATATAGAATTTTTAGAAGATAGGTTAAAATCAAGATTTGAATGGGGACTTTTAGCAGATATTTCATGTCCAGATTATGAAACTAGATTAGCAATATTAAGAAAAAAAGCTCAAGATGAAAATATTGTAATAGAAGATTCAATATTATCTGATATAGCAACAAAAATAGATTCTAATATAAGAGAATTAGAAGGTGTATTTAATAAAATTGTAGCAAGAGCTTCTTTAACACATAGTCCTATTACAATAGAACTTGCAGAAAATATTATAAACGAATTCAAATATGAAAGTGAAAAAGTAATATCTTGTGATTTTATAAAAGAAACTGTTGCTAAATACTTTAGTATTGACAAAGATGAATTAGCAGGTAGCAAAAGATCTAACGATATTGCTTTCCCAAGACAAATAGCAATGTACTTATGTAGAGAGGTTGCAAATATGTCCTTTCCACAAATAGGTGCAGAATTCGGAAATAGAGACCACTCAACAGTAATGCATGGTTATAATAAAATTTCAAGAGAAATTAAAGAAAAAAATAATACTAAGTTAATTGTGGAAAGTGTGAAGAACATAATTACGAGTGAAAAAAAATAAGACATTTCAAATAAAAAAGTAGTATTTTGAAATTTATGTTTGTAAAAAATATTGTTTGGATATAAATTTCAAAATTATTCTTACGGAAGCAATACATTTGATATCCACACCCCCTTGTGAATAACCTGTTTAAAAACTGTGTAAAACCTATTTATACACAATTAAATTTTTTAGATGTGGAAAAAAATCAACATTATCCACCAAATTATTCACAACAATTTTTCTAGGGATATCAACTTTCAACATAGTTTTCCACAGTTTCCACAAGACCTAATACTAATACTACTATATATATTTATTATTATATAAAATAAATAAGGGAGGAAAAAAAAATGAAAATAGTTTGTTATAAAGACAAAATACTAAAAGCTATTAATTCCGTAGTAAAAGGTGTAGCTTCAAAAACAACAATGCCTATATTAGAAGGTATACTAATACAAACAAATGATAATGAAATAAAACTAACAACTTATGATTTAGAAATAGGAATCGAATATATAATGGAATGTGATGTAAAAGAACAAGGTAGTACAGTTGTAAATGCTATAATGTTTAGTGAAATAATAAGAAAATTACCAGATACAGAAATATATATAACATTAAATGATAAAAATTTATTAGAAATAGAATGTGAAGGTTCTTTATATAAATTAGCAACAATGAATCCAGAAGAATTCCCTGAACTTCCTAAAATAGAAATAGAAAATTCAATAGAATTAGAACAAAATGTATTAAAAAATATGATTAGAAAAACAATTTTTGCAGTAAGCTCAGAAGAAAATAGACCAATATTCACAGGATGTTTATTTGAAATACAAAAAAATAAATTAAATGTAGTAGCAGTAGATGGATTTAGGTTAGCATTAAGAAGCATATTTTTAAACAAACAAACAAATGACTTTAGTGCAGTAATACCAGGAAAAACACTAAATGAAGTTAATAAAATATTATTAGATTCATTTGAACCAATAAAAATAGGAGTATCTAAAAATCAAGCTTTATTTGAAATGGACAATTGTAAAATAGTAACAAGAGTTTTAGATGGAGAATTTTTAAATTATAAAAATGTAATACCAGAAAATTGGGAAACAAGAGTAAAAGTAAATAAAAATAATTTACAAAATAGTTTTGAAAGAATTAGTTTAATATCAGCATCTTCAGTTGAAAAAGAGAAAAAATATCCTGTAAAAGTAAAAGTAGATATAGGAAAAGTAGTAATATCTTGTACAAATCAAACAGGAGAAGCGAAAGAAGAATTATTTGTTTCTACAGAAGGTAAAAATTTAGAAGCAGGATTTAATCCAAAATATTTCTTAGATAGCTTAAAATCAATAGATGATGAAGATGTATATGTTGAATTTGGGACAAGCATTTCACCATGTTTAATAAAATCAATAGAAAATAAAGATTACGTTTATATGATTTTACCAATAAGACTTAAAGAAGATTAATATAAAAGATATAGAATTTCTAAATAGATAGTTATTATTTAGAAATTCTTAATTTTGTTTTTTATATATAAATATCCACAATTTATTAATAAATTGTGGATAAAATAATAAAAATATAATAATAAAAAAAATAGAATAAATTAGAAAAAAATAGAAAA
>JAFQQR010000017.1 GCA_017410505.1 Clostridia bacterium
ACAAGTTTACCAAAAACAGGAAAAGAAACAGGATTTATAATAGCAGGAATAACAGCATTAGTGGTAGTAGCTATAGTATTTGGAACAAAGAGTAAAGAATTAAATAATATATTTAAATCAATTTCAGTATTTGTAATTGCAATAGTAGCTGTAACATCAGTTAACAAAAATGTATATGCAGCAGATGTGAATCCTAAATTAATATATAATAATAGATTAATAGGACAGAAATATACACTAGCAATAATGCTAGATAAAAGTGATTCAGATAGAAAAATTACAAAATCAGAATTAATAAGTGCGGGTAGCGATATAGAAGATGTAACTAGAGATGGAAAAAGTATAGAAGACACAGAAACTATAAAAACAGGAGATAAAGTAAAAGTACCAGGTTATACATATACTGCAGTTTTATATGGCGATTCAAATGCAGACGGAATTGTTTGCGATGCAGATGACTTAATGACAATAATAAATAATTACTTAGGAAAAGAAGAATTGGTAGATGAAAAAAGATTAGCAGCAAATTTAGCAAATAAAGATGATGAATTAGATACAGATGATTTGATGCAAATGATAAATATGTATCTTGGAAAATTAGATACAAATTTGGTAGTAAGCCCACCAAATTCAGCAATATATCCTAATACATCTGATGATAATGAATATTTAGAAAATAATTGGACGTACTCACTTGAATCAGATAATACTATACTTTTATCAAAATATATTGGTAAAGATACAGATATAACTGTAAAAGCAACTTATAGCATAGACGGTACTCAATATTCTACACGTCTTGCAGAAAGTAAAATCGAAGATTATAAACCAGAAAGTGTTGGCTGGATATGTAGTGGACCATTTGCAGCAAATACTAGTATAGAAAAAGTTACATTTGAAAGTACTGATATAATAGGAAACAATGCTTCATATTTATTTTACCATTGTACAAATCTTAAACAAGTCATAGGGTTTGGAGGAAAAATTACAGATATGACAGCATGTTTTGAAGAATGTACATCATTATTAAATGAAAATGGAGAAATAAATATTCCAGATACAGTAACTAAATTACATATGGCGTTCATGAATTGTACATCAATGAAAATATTGCCAAGCATAAGTGAAAATTCAAAGTTAGAAAATGGGTATATGGCATTTGATGGATGTAGTAGTGCGCAGTCTGGAACAATATATTTAAATTCATCAGTTAACAATATAGTTTCTATGTTTAATGGATGTAATATGTTAGGATATTATGGAGGAACAGGTTTTAGAATTTATTCTAGTATAAATACAGATACACTTGAGGCTGGTAGTGCATTTGAGAACTGTGGATATGTAACTAATGGGTCACAAGGAAGTCAGGAACATGCATTAATTATAACAAATAGTAATTCATCTGAAGCAAATAAAGCTTATGAATTTTTCTCTGAAGAAATATATAATGAAAAGAGCTGTACTTTAGAAGTTAAAATTGCAGAATAAAATATGAATACAAATCTCAGAACAGGATTGGTTCTGAGATTTGTTCAGTTAAGTAGAAGTGTTCCAACCTAAATATGTAGAGTTATTAGCAACCTTTGCTAATGACTCTACATATTTAGGTCTAGATAATTATAATTAAAGATATTTTTTTAATGTTCGCTTTAATATAAAAAAAAAATGTGATAAAATATGTCCAAAAAGAAACGTCCCAAAAGGACAAAAAGGAGCAAAAAAGGATGTCAGAGAATAAAACAAAAAAAGTAAAAGAGATATTTAGTGATTATGAAACAAAAGCAAATATAAAAGAGGCATATATAACTCAATTAAACGTAATGAAAAAAACAAATACATTAGGGATTATATTAGAAATAGATGAATACATAGAAGTAAAAGAAATTTGGTATTTTGAAAAGTTTCTAAAAGAAAGATTTTCTTTTGCTAATATAGATATGACAATAAAGTATGAAAAAGATACAAGGCTTAAATCTGTAAAAGATGAGTGGAGAAATATTATCTGTTACATGGCTCATAAATATCCATTAATGAAACCAATGCTTTTAATGAAAAGTGATGTAGAAATTCAAGAGAATATAATAGATGTAAAAATGCATATAAAAGGTGCAGATTTTTTAAGAGCAAGAAAAACCGATAAAGAGATAGAAAATGTAATAAAAAAATTATATGGAAAAGAATATAAAATACAGTTAGAAGAAGTATTAAAAAAAGAAGATGAAATAAATTATGAAAAAAAGATAAAAGAAATAGAAGAAAATGCATTAAAATTAACAGTTTCGTATGTTTCAGAAGAGAATAAAGAAACATTAGATGACATACCAGAAGTTCCGGAATATAATGACCCAGACTATATTCCACCGCAAGATATTCCTGAAGGTTACATTCCAGAAATGCCGCCAGAAGAAATGGTGCCTGATATGGAAGATGAAAAAGATGATTCTTCAAAATATATAATGGGAAAACCATCAAGAGCAAGAGAAAAACAAATAAAAATAAAAGATATAACAGCAAATGATGGAAGAGTAACATTAGAAGGTAGAGTTTTAACATGTGAATGTAGAGAAACAAAATCAGGAAAAGGTATGATTATTATTGATTTGTATGATGGAACAGGAACTATTGTCTGTAAATCATTTGCAAAAGATTTTAAAGAAGGAAATGAATTAACAGAAAAGATAAAAAATGTTCCAGGTATAAAAGTAATTGGAAAAGCTGGATTAGATACATATGTGGGAGATGTAACTGTAATTGTAAATACTATTATAGAAATAGAAAATAATTTACCAGAACTTCCAACAGAAGAAGATGAAGAAGATACACCAGTAATTCTAGGAAAAAATATGAATATAACAGCACCACTAACAAAAATTTCAGAATTGGGACCAGAAGATGGAGCAGTTTCACTAGATGGTGAAGTTATATTTATGGAAGACAGAACATTAAAATCAGGAAAAACATTATTAAGTTTTGATTTATACGATGGTACAAGCACAATGACATGTAAAGCATTTTTAGAAAAGGACAAAGCTAAAAAAATTATAAAAAGAATGGGTAGCGTTAAAGGTATAAAAATAGAAGGAAATGCACAAATGGATTCATTCTCAGGAGAACTTACTGTAATGGCAAATACAATAATTGAAAGTACAGGAGTAAAAAAAGAAACAAGACAAGACAACGCAGAATTAAAAAGAGTAGAACTACACATGCATACAAAAATGAGCCAAATGGATGCAATATCATCTGCAACAGATTTAATAAAAAGAGCGCAAAAATGGGGAATGAAATCAATTGCAATTACAGACCATGGAGTTGTACAAGCATTTCCAGAAGCATATCACTTAGTAGGAGATGACAACCCAGATATTAAAGTAATATATGGAGTTGAAGCATATCTTGCACCAGATAATACAAAATCAATTTATAACGGAAAAGGACAAGAGATTGACACAACATACTGCGTACTAGATTTAGAAACAACAGGATTTTCTGCAACAAATGATAGAATTACTGAAATCGGAATAATGAAAGTTAAAAATAAAGAGGTAGTAGACCAATTTAGTTGTTTTGTAAATCCAGAAAGACACATACCAGAAAGAGTATCAGAAGTTACAAACATAACAGATGATATGGTAAAAGACGCAGAAACAATTGAAACAATATTCCCAAAAGTTTTAGAATTTTTAGGAGACAGTAAAGATACAGTAATTGTTGCACACAATGCAAACTTTGATGTTGGATTTTTAAAACAAAATGCAAAAAGATTAGGATATGATTTTGATTATTCGTATTTAGATACATTAAGTTTAGCAAAAGACTTATTCCCAAATTACAAAAAATATAAGCTAGGAAAAATAGCAGAAAACCTAGGAATAAAAGTAGAAGTAGCACATAGAGCATTAGATGATGTTGATACAACAGTTAAAGTGTTTAATGTAATGATAGACATGCTAAAAGAAAAAGGTGCTAAAAAGATAGAAGACATAGATAATGTTGCAGCAGACCCAGAAGCAAAAGCTGAAGAATACAAAAAATTAAAAACATATCATGCAATAATCTTAGCAAAAAACTATGTAGGTCTAAAGAATCTATATAAACTAGTATCATATTCACATTTAGACTATTTTTACAGAAAACCACGTATTTTAAAAAGTATGTTCAAAAAATATTCAGAAGGTTTAATACTAGGAAGCGCCTGTGAAGCAGGAGAACTATATCAAGCAATTGAACAAGGAAAGCCAGATGAAGAAATAGAAGAAATAGCAAATGATTATGATTATTTAGAAATTCAACCAATTGGAAATAATGAATTCATGATAAGGAAAGGCATGGTAAGAGATGAAGAAGATTTAAGAGACATCAACAGAAAAATCGTAGCACTAGGAGAAAAGCTAAACAAACCGGTTGTTGCAACATGTGATGTTCACTTTATGGATCCACAAGACGAGATATATAGAAGAATATTAGAAGCAGGACAAAAATATGATGACGCAGATAATCAAGCACCATTATATTTAAGAACAACAGAGGAAATGCTAGAAGAATTCAAATATTTAGGAGAAGAAAAAGCATATGAAGTTGTTGTAACAAATACAAATAAAATATCAGATATGTGTGAACAAATAAGCCCAATATCACCAGAAAAATGTCCACCACATATTCCAGGATGTGAAGAAGATATAAAAAATATAGCATATGAAAAAGCACATGAATTATATGGTGACCCACTACCAGAAATAGTAGAAACAAGATTAGAAAAAGAACTAAATTCAATTATAAGCAATGGATATTCAGTTATGTACATAATAGCACAAAAATTAGTGTGGAAATCAAACGAAGATGGATATATTGTTGGTTCAAGAGGATCAGTTGGTTCATCATTAGCCGCATTTATGACAGGTATAACAGAAGTAAATTCATTACCACCACATTATCGATGTACAAATTGTAAATATTCAGATTTTGCAGACTATGGTGTTCAAAATGGAGTTGACTTACCAGATAAAGACTGCCCAAAATGTGGACAAAAATTAGTAAAAGATGGAATGGACATACCATTTGAAACATTCTTAGGATTTAACGGAGACAAAGAACCAGATATAGACTTAAACTTCTCAGGAGAATATCAAGCAAAAGCACATAAATACACAGAAGTAATATTTGGAAAAGGAACAACATTTAAAGCAGGAACAGTAGGAACAGTAGCAGAAAAAACAGCATTTGGATATGTAAAAAATTATTTTGAAGAAAGAGGCATACCAGTAAACAAAGCAGAAATACAAAGACTATCAACAGGATGTACAGGAATAAAAAGAACAACAGGGCAACACCCAGGAGGAATAATAGTTGTACCAAAAGGAAGAGAAATATTTGAATTCACACCAGTACAACATCCAGCAGATGACCCAAATTCAGATATAATAACAACACACTTTGACTATCACTCAATAGACGCAAACCTACTAAAACTAGATATACTAGGACACGACGATCCGACGGTAATTCGTATGTTACAAGACTTAACAGGAATAGCACCAACAGAAATACCATTAGATGACAAAGAAACAATGTCAATATTCAATTCAACAGAAGCTCTAGGAGTAACACCAGAGCAAATACGTTCACAAGTAGGAACATATGGAATACCAGAATATGGAACAAAATTTGCAAGAGGGATGCTTCTAGACACAAAACCAACAACATTTGATGAACTAATACGACTATCTGGATTATCACATGGTACAGACGTGTGGCTTGGAAATGCACAAACATTAATAGAACAAGGAGTAGTAACACTTCAAGAAGCAATATGTTGTCGTGATGATATAATGATATATCTAATCAAAAAAGGATTGCCACCAGACAAAGCTTTCAAAATAATGGAATCAGTACGTAAAGGAAAAGTAGCAAAAGGAAAAGAACCAAAATGGAAAGATGAATACATACCATTAATGAAAGAACATGATGTACCAGACTGGTATATAAAATCATGTGAAAAAATAAAATACATGTTCCCAAAAGCCCATGCAGCAGCATATGTAACAAATGCCTTCAGAATAGCATGGTTCAAAGTACATATTCCTCTAGCATATTATGCAGCATACTATTCAATAAGAGCAAAAGCATTTGATGCTGGGTATATGATATATGGAAAAGAAAAAGTAAAAAACAAAATGAAAGAAATAGAAATAAAAAACCAAAAGAAAGAAGCAACAAAAGCAGAACTTGATATGTATGATGACTTAGAGATAGTATTAGAGATGTATGAAAGAGGATTTGAATTTCTACCAATAGACTTATATGAATCAGACGCAACAAAATTCAAAATACAAGACAATAAACTAAGACCACCACTAAACAGCATACCAGGATTTGGTACAGTGGCAGCACAAGGAATAGAAAATGCCAGAAAAGATGGTAAGTTTATGTCTATAGATGACTTAAAAATAAGAGCAAAAATAGGAGCTTCAGGAGCAGAATTGTTAAAGCAATTTGGGTGCTTGGAAGGAATGAGCCAAAGCAATCAATTAAGCTTGTTTGGATAATGTCCAAAAGAAACATTTTGGAGTTATAATTAGATTGTAGATAATAGAAAGGAAAATAAAATGAATAACGACTATTTAAAAGATCAATTATCAAAATTTAATGAAAATACATCATTAAAAGATTTACAAAAATATGTTAATGATATGATAGAAATAAGAGGATTTAGTAAAGAAACGCCACAAGATGTAATGCTATTATTAACAGAAGAAGTTGGAGAACTCGCAAAAGAAGTAAGAAAATCAAGAAAATATTATTTAGACACAAACAAAAATAATGAATTAGATGTTGAAGGTGAAATTGCCGATGTTTTTATTTATATTTTAAGCATGTGTAGAGTTATGAATGTTAATTTAATAGAAGCTTTTAAAAATAAAGAAGAAAGAAACTGCAAAAGGGAGTGGAAATAAAACATGAGTAAATATTTTGAAAATTTAGATGAACAAATAAAAAAATATTTCAAAATATTATCACCTGAAATACCAGAGTTTTTAGAAGAATATATTGAAGTACCAGAAATGCAGAAACAAGCAGGTATTAGCGTATCATGTGGAACTTTCTATTCAAAACTATTTCCAGACATAAAACTATGGTATTCAAGTCTTGACCACAGTGTAGCTGTATCATTAATTATCTGGAATTTTACAAAAGATAAGAAACAAACATTATCTGGACTATTTCATGATATTGCAACTCCGGCATTTAAGCATTGTATTGACTTCTTAAATGGCGATTATGAAAAACAAGAATCAACAGAAGAATTAACAAAAAAGATTATTAGTGAGTCTAAAGAAATAATGAGTTTATTGAAAAGAGATGGGATAAAAATAGAAGAGGTATCAGATTATCATATATACCCAATTGCAGACAATGATACCCCTCAACTTTCTTCAGATAGATTAGAATATACACTTTCAAATGGATTAGGAGCTAGAAAAGGAATATGGAACTTAGAGGAAATAAAAGAAATTTATGAAAATATAGAAATACAAAAAAATGAAGAAGGAATTGAAGAACTTGGATTCAAAGACAAAAAATTAGCAGAGAAATTTGTCAAAAGTATGAGTGAATTATCATCTTCATATATCACAAATGAAACAAAATTGACAATGCAATTTTTAGCAGATATTACAAAAAAGATGAATGAGAAAGGTCTTATAACTAAATCTGATTTATATAGATTATCTGAAGAAAAAATAATAAATAAGATTGAGAATTGCAAATATGATAATATATCAAACTGTTTTAAGATGTGGAGAAATACTATTAAAATAAATGAAAGCGATGTTCCTGTTAATGATAAATATTGTGTAAATATAAAGGCAAAAATGAGGTATATAGTTCCATTAGTAAAAGTTAAAGATAAATCTGTAAGAATAAATGAAATTTCTAATGTAGCTAAACAAGATATTGAGAAATGTTTGAATTTTAAAACAAAAAAATATGCATATTTTGATTTTAATTTTTAGGAGGATTAATTATGGGAAATACACTAATACAAGATATATTTACAATAAAAAACATTATAATATATTTTTTAATAATAAATTTAATAGGATTTTTAGTAATGTACATAGACAAACAAAAAGCTAAAAAAGGAAAATGGAGGATTCCTGAAAAAACACTGTTTATTATTACAGGGCTAGGAGGAGGAATTGGAACAATGGCAGGAATGTATGCATTTAGACATAAAACTCAAAAAATAGCATTTGTAATAGGGTTTCCTTTAATTACAATATTAGAGATAATAGCAATTATATATTTCACAGTTTTTTAGATATATTATGTTTAATTAATAATTATAAAAAGTTGTATATGCTTGTAAAATAAAGCAATACAACTTTTTTGATATTATTATAAAATTATGAATATGGTGCACATAAAATTTAAAAGATAAATGTAAATAACTGTAAAAAATAATTATAAACAATGGGGTGTGAATAACTTTTGAATAAAAAATACCAAATTATAGTTATTCACAAAGTTATCCACAGTTTCCACAAAAAACATAAAGTCGAAAAATAGAAAAAATAGTAAACAAAAAAGGAGACATAATACAAAAGATAACATAATTTATAGGATATTTAAATAATTGCAAAATAAAAAGAATTATGATAGAATATATCAAAAAAAAAGGGGGATAAAAAATGAAAACAGAAATAAGTGGAGAATTTTTACCAGTATTAACATGTAAATTACAAAAAGGTGAACAAGTATACACAGAAACAGGTGGAATGAGTTGGATGACTCCAAATATAAAAATGGAAACAAATACTAATGGTGGAATCATGAAAGGATTAGGAAGAGCATTATCTGGAGAATCAATATTCATGAATACATACACAGCAGAAAGAGATGAAGAAGAAATATCTTTTGCATCATCATTCCCAGGAAAAATATTAGAATTTGATTTACAAAACGGAGAAAGCATAATATGTCAAAAAAGGGCATTTATGTGTGCAGAAAAATCTGTTGATATGAAAATGCATTTTAGAAAAAAACTAGGTGCTGGATTCTTTGGAGGAGAAGGATTTATAATGCAAAAATTAACAGGACCTGGAAAAGCATTTTTAGAATTAGATGGAGGTATTGTAAAAAAAGAATTAGCACAAGGGGAAGTTTTAAAAGTAGACAATGGATATGTAGCAGCAATGACAGAAGGAGTAAAACTTGATATTACAACAGTTAAAGGTGTTAAAAACGTAATATTTGGAGGAGAAGGGCTATTTTTAACAACATTAACAGGACCAGGAACAGTATGGCTACAATCAATGCCAATATCTAAATTAGCAGGAACAATATATCCATATTTATCAATACCATCAAAATAATAACAAAACAAGATACTCTTAATATAATATATTAGGAGTATTTTTTGTAAAGGGTGAAAAATATGTTTAGAAGATTTATATACATGATAGAAAAAAACTTTGAATTAAAAAGAAGTTTTGATAATAATAAAGATATTACAAAAGAAGATTTAGATTCATATATAAAACAAGGGGCAATAATAATAGATGTAAGAAGCCCACAAGAATATAGAGAAGGACATGTAGATGGTGCTATTTCAATCCCAGATTATCAAATAAAAAAGGAGATAGAAAAAAAGATACAGTATAAAGATGAACTTATTGTTGTATATTGTACAACAGGACATAGAAGTCAAAAAACACAACAAATGTTAGAAAATATGGGATATACAAATGTTTATAATGTATATGAGGGAATAATAATATAAAAAAGATGGAAAACAAAGCTTTCCATCTTTTTTCAGTAGGTTTATTGTTTTTTTGTATATGTCTGAATGGCTAGAGGAGAATAAGAAGTTATTTCTGCCTTATCAGAATAAAATCCAGGTGCTAAATCATCAAGAGTGAAAGTAAAGGTTTCATTTGCATTAATTTTTAACATCTCAAGATAAGCATTACCAGATTCAAAATCCTCATCTTTTGTTTGTAAAGTTAAACAAACAAAACAATCCTTATTACTACGTAATATGATTTTATCTGCATAGCACTTAAACTGAATACCTGCATCGATTGCTTTATAATTCGACTGCTCAAGTGGAGAATCACCATATACGAAAGTAGAAGGGCTAGAAAGATTTTGTATTTTAGCTTTGTCAGAGAAAAAATCAGGTGATAATTCATCAATAGTGAAATTCATTTTTTCTCCAGCTGAAATTTCGAACGGACCATAATTACATGTAGAAAGGCAATCGATATCAAGTATATCAACATCAATTGTGAAAAAACATGAAGTATCACTGTAAACAGAAAATTCTCTGTCCGAATACTGTACAGCTATAGAAGTTTCAATTACAGTTTCTTTCATCTCTTGAATTTCGGATTCAGATTCGGTTTCAGTTTCAGCTGTAGAAACTTCTGTTTCGGATTTGGTTTTAGTTTCAGAAATATTTTGACAACCTACTGATGCTAAGCAAATTAGCATAGCACAAATTAAAATAAATAACCGTTTTCTTTTCATTTTTTTGTCCTCCTTATAATTGTTACGGTATTAAAGTAAAGAAGTCAACGTGACTTGTTAGGTTAGATTATATCAAAATTTACATAATGTGTCAATGTTTTTAATTTTCGCTAAATTTAGTTTAAGTTTCAGTTTTTTGCAAAAGCTTCGCCACATTTCATCACAAATACATATATATTAAAATTCCGTTCCTTGCTGGTCGGACTAATCATATGAGCAGAATATAGGGATGTCAGAGTTTGAAGAGTTAATCTGGGTGATCTGTATGTTTTTGTGTCCTTCCAAACTGCGCGTCACTGCATTTTAATATATATGTATTTGTGCTGAAATGTGGCGAAGCTTTTGCAAAAAACAGAAACTTAAAAAATTCAGCTATTGTGATTTTTTATTTAATATGTTAAAATAAGGAAAAAATAAGGTTGTCAAAATACCCCGTCACTTTGGACAGGGCGTCCATTTTGACCCAATTCGGGAGGAAAGATGAGTAACAGACAAGAACATATTAGAAATTTTAGTATAATTGCACATATAGATCATGGGAAATCAACACTTGCAGATAGACTTATAGAAATGACAGGAGTACTTTCTAAAAGAGAGATGGAAAGTCAAGTTTTAGATAACATGGAAATTGAAAAAGAAAGAGGAATAACCATTAAGTCACAAGCGGTAAGAATGGTATACAAAGCAAAAAATGGAGAAGAATACATTTTGAATTTAATAGATACACCAGGACATGTAGATTTTAATTATGAAGTATCAAGAAGCTTAGCAGCATGTGATGGAGCAATATTAGTTGTAGATTCAAGTCAAGGGGTAGAAGCACAAACACTTGCAAATGTATATTTAGCAATAGATTCTAATTTAGAAATATTACCAGTAATAAATAAAATAGATCTACCAAATGCAAGACCTGATGAAGTAAAAAATGAAATTGAGGAAATTATAGGAATACCAGCAGAGGACGCACCATGTATTTCAGCTAAATCAGGACTAAATGTTGAAGAAGTTTTAGAAAGAATTGTAACAGATTTACCAGCTCCAAAAGGTGATGAAAATGAAAAAACAAAATGTTTAATATTTGACTCATATTACGATAATTACAAAGGCGCAGTTGCATATGTTAGAGTAGTTGATGGAAAAGTAAAAGTTGGCGATGAAATAAGACTAATGGCAACAAATAAAATATACACAGTAGCAGAAGTTGGATATTTTGCACCAGGAGCATATATGCCATCAAATGAAATAAAAGCAGGAGAAGTTGGATATATAGCTGCGAGCATAAAAAGTTTATCAGATATACATGTAGGAGACACAGTAACAATAAAAGACGACCCAGCAGACGAACCATTACAAGGATACAAAAAAGTAACACCAATGGTATATTGTGGATTATATCCTATAGATGGAAGTGAATATGAAAGTTTAAAAGTAGCATTAGAAAAATTACAATTAAATGATGCAGCATTAGAATATGAACCAGAAACATCAGCAGCATTAGGATTTGGATTTAGATGCGGATTTTTAGGACTACTTCACCTAGAAATAATAGAAGAAAGATTAGACAGAGAATTTGATTTAGGACTAATCACAACAGCACCATCAGTAATATACAAAGTTTATAAAACAACAGGAGAAGTAGAAGAAATATACAATCCAACAGATTTACCAACACCACAAGAAATATCATATATAGAAGAACCATTTGTAACAGCAAATATATTAACACCAAAAGAATATGTAGGGAATATAATGGATATATGCCAAAAAAGAAGAGGCGTATATATAGATATGAAATATTTAGATGAAAATAGAGTAACTTTAATATATGAAATGCCATTAAATGAAATAATATACGACTTTTTTGATAATCTAAAATCAAAAACAAAAGGATACGCATCATTTGATTATGAATTTAAAGAATACAGAAGGTCAAATCTAGTAAAATTAGATATTCATATAAATGGAGAACCAGTAGATGCATTAAGCTTTATAGTGCACAAAGACAGCGCGTATGCTAGAGGAAAGAAAATGGTAGAAAAATTAAAAACAGAAATACCAAGAAAATTATTCACAATACCAATCCAAGCCGTTGTAGGTGGACAAGTTATAGCAAGAGAAACAATTTCTGCTATGAGGAAAGATGTTTTAGCTAAATGTTATGGTGGAGATGTTACTAGAAAGAAAAAACTTTTGGAAAAACAAAAAAGAGGTAAAAAGAAAATGCGTGAAATTGGTAATGTTGAAGTGCCACAAGAAGCATTTTTGTCAGTACTTAAGCTGGATGATGAGTAATTTGGGACAGATGTATAAATAAAATTTAAGAAGAAAATATTTAAAATAAAAAACAAGGTCTATCTAGACCTTGCGATAATTTAAATAGTTCAATTCTTCTTCTAAATCAAGTTTCTTACTTAAATATATATCTGCAAGATGTTTATAATGATCACCCTTAACTTTGTATTCTTGACAAAGTTTGCAATTGTGAAGAAAATCACTATTATTTGCACCATAGAGACGTTCCTCATTAAGGGCAGCTAGATTATAACTTTTAGATAATTCATAGTGATAATCTGATTTAGATAAAGAATCATTATATTTCAGAGTATATTTATAAACTCTGTGGCGCAACCATTTTTTTCTTAATATTTTTAAAATCTTCATGCAAAATACCTCCTTGAGTTAATAGAAAAAATGGTAATACGTAAATTGTGCTAATATAATAGCATAAAAAATAATAAAAGTAAAGGAAAATAGTTATATGAAAAATAATTATAAACAAAAAAACAATAAAAATATTGAAAAACAAAAATATGAAAATAAAGAAGAAAAGACATACGAAGACCAAGTAGAAGGAAGAAATTCAGTAATAGAATTATTAGAAAGTGGAAAAGACATAAACAAAATATTTGTAGCCAAAGGAGAAAAACATGGATCAATCAACAAAATAATAGCAATGGCAAAAGAAAGAAATATAATAATAGTAGAAAAAGATAAAAGAAAAATGGACGAAATGGCACAAAACCAAAATTACCAAGGAGTAATTGCAATAGTGCCACCATTTGAATACTGTGAAATAGAAGACATATTAGAAGAAGCAAAACAAAAAAATGAAGATCCATTTGTTTTAATACTAGACGGAATAGAAGACCCACACAATTTAGGATCAATAATTAGAACAGCGGAAACAGCTGGAGTACATGGAATAATAATACCAAAAAGAAGAGCAGCAGCAGTAAACAGTACAGTTAATAAAGTATCAGCAGGAGCTGTAGAACACATGAAAATAGCTAGAGTTACAAACATATCAGATTCAATACAAAAATTAAAAGATGCAGGGCTATGGATATGTGGAACACATATAAACACTGAAAAATACTATTATAATCAAGATTTAACAGGACCTCTAGGGATAGTAATTGGAAACGAAGGCGCTGGGATGAGTGATAAAGTGACAAAGAATTGTGACTTTTTAGTTAAAATTCCAATGAAAGGAAAAGTAACATCATTAAATGCATCTGTATCGACAGGAATAATTGTATATGAATCAGTAAAACAAAGAAATTTTAAATAATCTATTGATAAAAAACATCATAAAATATATAATATATTTGTACAAATGATTTAGGAGGAATGATTATATGATACTAAGGAAGAAAAAAATAGGTATATTAGTAATAATAATTGTTTTAATAGTTTTAATAATTTTAGGAATATTAGGGATATTGTATCTAAAAACAGATATGTTTAAATCAAATGAAACACTATTTGCCAAATATATGATGCAGAATTTAAATGCAGTAGAAATGTTAAAGGATGAAGATTCTTTAGAAATAAAGAATAAATTAAATACAAATAAATATACATCAGAAATAGAAGGAAAAATTCAATATACTGAAAATATAGGAACTAGTGACGAAAATAAAGATAATAGCATCAATAAGATTGGAATAAAAATAAATAGTAATATAGATAAAACAAATAATTATGATTATAAAGATATATCAATAGGAACAGAAGATAATGATTTAGTTAAATTAGAGTATTTGAATCAAGATCAAACATATGGAATAAGATTAAAAGGGATAAAACAATTTGTGTCAATAGAAAATGATGGAGAAAATGAAATATTAAAAGAATATGGAATAGAAAACATACAGGGACTATTAGATGATATAGATTTTAATTCAATTATTAGCTTTACAGAAGAAGAAAAACAAAGTTTGATAGATACATATGTAGGTACAATACAATCAAATGTGTCAAAAGATAAATATTATAAGCAACCAAAAACTTTAATAACAATAAATAATAAAGATGTACAAACAAATGCATATTATATGAAACTTACAGTAGAAGAATATAACAACTTATGTATAAAAATATTAGAACAAATTATAAAAGATGAAGTCATTTTGTCAAAAATAGACATAGTAGAAAATGAAATAAAAGAAAAATATTCTAACTATGGACAAACTGAAAGTTTAAGAGAAACATTTATAAATTACATAAATGAAAAAATAGAAGAAATAAAAGATAACAATATAGGTAATGAAGAAGTAAAAATAATAGTATACGAAAATAACATGCAAACAGTAAGAACATCAGTAGAGAAGTCAATATATAAAATGACGCTTGATTTGTACAATAATTCTTATATGAAATTTGATAATATAGAATTAGGCGAAACTACAAATGAACAATTTATAGAAATAGAAAAAAATAACAGTGAAACACAAACAAGCACATTAATAGAAACAAAAAAAATACAAGATAGTGAAATAGTGAATAATATAAAATTAAATTATCAACAAATTATTGAAAATGAAAAAATAAATAAAAATATAGAGCTAGAAGTATCAAACGAGAAATATAAAGGCGTCTTAAATATAGAAGATAATATAGAGTTTGTTGGAGAATTTGAAAATCAAATAACATTAGATATAGATAATGTAAAATTAAACGAGTTAGATGAAGATAAGATAAAATCAGTAAAAAAAATACTTGATGAAAATATGCAGGGACAATTATCAGATTTATCTTCTGTAGTTAATTTAAATGAATATACAAAAATGTTACAAAATTTAGGAATAATAAAGAAAAATTCAGTACAGATTCCTGAAGAAAATGAAGTAACAGATGTGGAAAGAAAAAGATTCAACTCACAATTTGAGTTTTTTATAAGTGAAGATTTAACAAAAGATAATATAAAAGATTTAATAAAAACATTAGAAAATAATTTTGATGATATGAAAGTTCTTTTGAAAAATGGAGAAATAGAAGATTTAGATATAGAAAAAATGGATTCTAGCTATAGTGATTCTGGCAATTATAAGGAAAATATATCAGAAATACTGATTTCAATAAAAGAAGATTCTACAAATGAAGAAAAAAAAGAAAATGTATTGAAATTTATAGAAGATAATTCAAGTGATAAATATACAGTATCATTAGAATACGATGATGATGGATTAGCTAAAATAATAAGAATAAAGATTCAAAAAGAAGATTAAAAGCTACAAAATACATACTTTAGAAATTATAAAAGCAAAGCAAATGTGTCCTCCAATAAACGGAGATATCTCAGTTGCTTTGCTTTTTTAAAACCCTTAAAGTTATTTAATTATATAACAATCATTTACAATAAATATACATATTAAAAACCGAAATTATAGCCTATTAACAAAAATGGAAAAAAATACCTTAAAAAAAGTATTGACATTAAGAAAAAAAGGTGGTAATATTTTATTTAGTTCTCGAGTTTTTCGGAACAAAAAATACTATAAAAACATACTAAAA
>JAFQQR010000018.1 GCA_017410505.1 Clostridia bacterium
AGTTCCATTAATACAACTTTCTATTACTGCTTTTTTTAATTCTTCTTTTTCATTCATAACAGTTCTCATACCTCCATTATATCATGGGTGAACTTTTCATAAGTTAATTTCATAGGGTGATCTTATCACAAGTTATTCATATTTTAATGGCTTTTTTACTTGTAAAAATGTTAAAATTGTAGTATAATATTAAAAGTAATTTTGAAAAGGAGAATATTTATGTTTGAAAAATTAGAAGCAGTAGAAAAAAGATATGAAGAATTAACAAAAATGATAAGTGACCCAGAAGTAATATCTAATCAATCAGAATGGCAAAAATTAATGAAAGAACATGCAAGTATAGAAGATGTAGTTGTAAAATTTAGAGAATACAAAAAAGTAAAAGAATCAATGGATGAAGCTAAAGAAATGATGGAAGATAAAGAGTTAAAAGAATTAGCTGAAGCTGAATATTATGAAGCAAAAGAACAATTACCAAAAATAGAAGAAGAATTAAAATTTTTGTTAATTCCAAAAGATCCAGATGATGATAAAAATATAATATGTGAAATTAGAGCAGGTGCAGGTGGAGATGAAGCTGCATTATTTGCTGGAACATTGTTTAGAATGTATACAATGTATGCTGAAACAAAACATTGGAAAGTAGAAGTTTTAAATGAAAATGAAACAGGGCTTGGTGGATATAAGGAAATAACATTTATGGTTACTGGAAAAGGTGTATATAGTAGATTAAAATTTGAAAGTGGGGTACACAGAGTACAAAGAGTTCCAGATACAGAAAGTAGTGGAAGAATTCATACATCAACAGCTACGGTTGCAGTACTTCCAGTTGTTGAAGATGTTGAGATAGAAATAAATCCATCAGATATAAAAATGGAAGTTTTCCGTGCATCAGGGGCTGGAGGACAACATATTAATAAAACTTCATCGGCAGTGAGACTTATACATGAACCAACAGGAATAGTTGTAGAATGCCAAACAGAAAGATCTCAATTCCAAAATAAAGATAATGCTATGAGAATGCTTAGAACTAAGCTTTATGAGATAGAAAAACAAAAACAAGATAGTGAAGTAGCGAATGCGAGAAAGTCTCAAGTTGGCTCAGGTGATAGAAGTGAAAAAATTAGAACTTATAATTATCCTCAAGGTAGAATTACAGACCATAGAATTGGTATGAGTATTTATCAAATGGAAAATTTCTTGAATGGAAATATTGATGAAATGGTTGATAATTTAATTGCAGCAGATAGAGCTGAGAGATTAAAAGGCGATGAGGAATAATTAAAATTTCTTGGAAGGCAATTGCTTAGAATTAATAGTTACAGTCCAGCTCAAATACAGATACATATATATTAAAATTCCGTTCCTTGCTGGTCGGACTAATCATATGAGTAAGATGCTTGTATTTCAGAGTTTGAAGAGTTAATCTGGATGATCTGTATGAGTTTGTGTCCTTCCAAACTGCGCGTCACTGCATTTTAATATATATGTATCTGTATTTGAGCTGGACTGTAACTATTAATTTTAAGCGAGTGCCTTAAATTTCTTGACTTTTTAATCTAGTATGTTATAATAAATATAGGAAATGGAGAAACCACAAACGTGGTTTGCCGGGTTAATAAAAAACACATCAAACCGTCAAGTTTGCAGATGTGTTTTTTTATTGGTTATTTTTGTTTGCTAATAATTATAGCTAATGCTATTATTAAGGCAAACGCTATGATAGTTATTATTATAAGACTGATAAATAATATTCTAGTTATTAGATATAAAACAGTTATTTCTACCATATGCACTCACCTCCTTTACTATGTAAGGAGGCAAACCACATCTGCGTATTCCCATTTCCTATAATAGATATTGTATAATAAATTTTAAAAAAAGTCTATACTTTATAGTAAATATTTATAAAAAGTAATAGTATAAAAAAGAATTCTTTAAAATATACTTAAATAAAGTATATTTTAAGGAGTTTTTTAATGAGTGGGATTTTAAGAACAACATTATTAGGATTATTTTTTGGTACATTTGGAACTACAATAGGTGGAATTTTAGGGATAATTATCAAAAAAAAATCAAATAAATTTTTAAGTTTTATATTATCATTTGCATCTGGATTGATGATGGCGGTAATATGTTTCGATCTTATTCCTGAGGCATTAGATATAAGCAATATTTATAATGTTGTTTTAGGGATATTAGTTGGAATTATATCTATGATTTTTTGCGATGTATTAGTTCAAAAGAAATTTAATAAAAATCAAGAAAAATATAGTAATAAAAATGATTTACTAAGGACAGGGATAATTGTTTCCATAGGATTAGCAATTCATAATTTTCCTGAAGGATTAGCAATAGGGTCAGGTTTTGAGGCTTCATTGAAGTTGGGATTAGGCTTGGCAATAGCTATTTGTTTACATGATATACCAGAAGGAATATCAATGGCAGTGCCAATGAAAAATGGTGGTATGAAAAAATCAAAAGTTATTTTTTATGTTTTATTATCAGGAATTACTACAGGAATAGGTGCTTTTTTTGGTGCAGTTATTGGTTCTATTTCAGAAAGTGTAATTGCTATTTGCCTAAGCTTTGCAGCAGGTGCAATGTTATATATAGTGTCAGGTGAATTAATACCGGAATCTAATAAATTGTATAGAGGACGAATGTCTGCAATTGGAAATATGATTGGTTTTATTATTGGAATTTTTGCAACGAAAATATGATTATTTTGAAATAAAAAAATAGATGTGATTGAGTAGTTTTTAAATAAATAATATACGAAAAAATGTTTGAAAAACTTTTTAATTCTATTGACTTTTAGTATTGGAAATTATATAATTGGACAGGAAAATAAGAGAGAGCAGAATGTGGTTGCACCTAAAATAAAAAATAATGATTGTCAATTAGGATAGGAGAAAGAAATGCAAGAATTATTAAAAGGATTAAATGATAAACAATATGAAGCTGTAGTAAATACAGAAGGACCATGTCTAGTAATAGCAGGAGCAGGAAGTGGAAAAACAAAAGTATTAACACATAAGATAGCTTATTTAATAGGAGAAAAACAAGTATTACCATGGAATATATTATCAATAACATTTACAAATAAAGCAGCAAATGAAATGAAAGAAAGAATTACAAATTTAGTAGGAGATGTTGCTAAAGATATATGGATGGGAACATTCCACTCAATATGTGTTAGAATTTTAAGAAGATTTATAGACAGAATAGGATTTGATTCATCATTTATAATATTTGATACATCTGACCAAAGAACATTAATAAAAGCATGTATAAAAAGTATAGGGCTAGATGACAAAATGTTTACAGACAGATCTGTTTTATCAGAAATAAGTAATGCAAAAAATGAGATGTTAGAACCTGAACAATATACGGCAAGAGCAAATGGAGACTTTAGAAAAGAAAAAATTGCATTAGTTTATGAGTTATATCAAAAAAGATTAAGAGAAAATAATGCAATAGATTTTGATGACATCATAAATTACACAATAAAAATTTTAATGGACAATCCAGATGTATTAGAATATTATTCTGACAAATTTAGATATGTTCTAGTAGATGAGTATCAAGATACTAATAAATCACAATTTACATTAGTTACATTATTTGCTTCTAAAAACGGAAATATAACAGTTGTTGGAGATAATGACCAAGGAATTTATAGCTTTAGAGGAGCAGACATTTCAAACATATTAAATTTTGAAAGAGATTTCCCAGGAACAAAAATAATTAAGTTGGAACAAAACTATAGATGTACAGGAAATATCTTAAAAGCAGCTAATTCCGTAATAAAAAACAATGAAGTAACATATAAAAAAGAATTATGGACAGAAAATGATACAGGAAATCTGCCAAAAGTATATTCAGCAAATAACGAATATGATGAAGGAACTTATATTGCAGAACAGATAGAACATTTAAGAAGAGAGGAATATTATAAATATTCAGATTTTGCAGTTCTTTATAGAATGAATACACAATCAAGAGCAATAGAAGATATTTTAAGAAGAGAAAATATACCATACAAAATTATAGGTGGACTTAAATTCTATGAGAGAAAAGAAATAAAAGATATAATCTCATATTTAAGATTAATACAAAATCCATCAGATAATTTAAGTTTAAAAAGAATAATAAATGAACCCAAAAGAGGAATTGGAAAAACAAGCTTAGATAAAATAGAAGAAATTTCAAATAATACAGGTGTTTCTATGTACGAAGTTATAGAACATGCTGACCAATATGGATTAAATAGAGTGTTTTTAAACTCTAGAGAATTTGTAAATATGATAGAAGAATTAAGAGCAAAAAAAGAAGATATGCAAATATCTGAATTAATAAAAGAAACACTTAAAAAATCAGGATATACAAAAGCTCTAGAAGATGAAAATACAATAGAAGCAGAAAATAGAATTGAAAACTTAGATGAATTTTTAACAGTTGCAATTGAATTTGAAGAAGAATCAGCAGACAATAAGTTAAGTGACTTTCTAGAAGGAATAACATTATCAAGTGATATTGATAATATGGAAGAAACAGAAGAAACTGTTACATTAATGACATTACATAGTGCAAAAGGGTTGGAATTTCCAGTAGTATTTTTAGTTGGATTAGAAGAAGGGATTTTCCCAGGATATAAATCAATTTCTGAACCTAAAGAATTAGAAGAAGAAAGACGCCTTTGCTATGTTGGAATTACAAGAGCGAAAGAAAATCTATTTTTAACATGTAGTAAACAAAGAACAATTTTTGGTTCTACAAGCTGTAACCAAGTTTCAAGATTTTTAAAAGAAATTCCTAGTGAATTATTAGATGGATATGATGAGGCTTTAGGAGAAAGAGAAGAAAAAAGTAATATTTTTGGTGATTCAAAATATAGCTGGACATATGGAAGCAAAGATAATGGAAATATAAAAACTTATAAAGTAGATAAAAAAGAACCAGCAGTTGCTGCGGCTTCAGCAAATAGCGGGTTTATGTTTAGAACAGCAGAAAGCTTTTTGAATTCTATAACTAAAAAGTCAACAAATAATAATGTGGATTTGTCAAAATATAAAGAAGGTGTTAGAATTTTCCATAAAAAATTCGGGGAAGGAACTATTAGTATGGTTGAGCCTGAAGGGGAAGATTTAAAAGTAGACATAAATTTTGATAAAGTTGGACATAAGAGATTGATGGCTAAATTTGCTAATTTGGAAGTGATTGAATAGAAGAGAGGAATTCCTCTCTTTTTTTGAATAAAAAAATTTTTTTTGCAAATAATAAATAAAGAATAACGCATGGAAAGGAATGATTAAAATGGCAGATTTAAATCAATTAGAACTACAAAATTTAAGACACCTAATAGGAGCACATGAAACAATATACCAAAAATTAAACACATATTCAGCACAAGCAGTAGATCCTCAAATAAAACAAATATTTACAAAAGCTGCGCAAGACAGTATAAATACTAAACAAAAATTAATGACTTTTTTAAATAATTAATTAGGAGGAAGAAATAATGGATGAGAAAACAATGGTAAATGATATTTTATCAGGAGTTAAATCAGACTTAACAGCTTATCAAACAGCTATTACAGAAGCTGAAAATATGAATTTAAGACAAACATTTCAACAAATAAGAAATAATGATGAAAGTTTTCAATATGAACTTTTTAAAATAGCTCAAAATAAAGGTTATTATAAACCTGCACAAAAAGCAACAGTAATGGAAGTTGATACTGTAAAAAATGAATTACAACAATAAAAACGTATTTGAGAGAATTTAGATAAGGGGCCTTATTTAGATTCTCTCAAATACGTTTTTATGTAATTATATAAGTAATAAATTAATTGGATATTTTTTCATTTAACATTTCCATATTAATGTTATTTTTTACTATTATATATTTTGTAGATATTAATTGATATAGTACTGATATAGCTAGTCCTATTGCTGTACAGTATGGAGATATTATAAATGAGCATAATGTTCTTAATATATTGGCAATTTGTTTACTAAGAGTTGCTTGGACAGCTGAATGTTCTAATTGTATATACATAAGCCTTGTTATATATAAGGGATAAAGACATAGGCAAATAAGTTCATTTGTAGCAATAATTGTTGTAATTAATATATCTACGTTGTAATTTGGATATAATATTATTCCCATTATAAAAGTTGATAGAACTAACAAAATTATTAATTTATAACTATCTAATAAATATTTTTTGTTTGAGTATTCTCTTTTAGCAATATCAATCTGTGCAATTGTAGCTATAGAATGTGCTACGTCCCATTGAGTATCTGTTATTAAAGTAGCAAACGATATTGCTAGAGCAAATTTTTCACCAAAATCAAAAGCGTTTTTGAATCCGAATAGATAAATAATAAACATACTTATGCTAGCAAACAGATTAACAGAATCATATTTTATGCAATTAGTTATATTGATTTGGATTTTGGTTTTTTCTACTACTCTAATTAGCATTATTATAACAAAAATTGATGTGCAAATTATTGATATGCTTGATATTATTATTTGATTTTTGGTTAATAAACTTGTTAATATTAAAGTTGAAAAGTTTATCAAGTTGAATAATATACTATATTTATTTGCTCTTTTATTTTTATTTTCAAAATACATTTTAGATAATGCTAAATTTAATATTAGCTGTAGGAATATTTGTATTATAGCATATATAGCAAAAACTTTATATGTTTCTATATCCATATTCATAAATGTAATATATTTTTCTATATTAGCTATTATAATTCCAAATATGATTGTGCCTGTTATTATACCTAATACTATTCCTGAAAATACACTATTTTCGTTTTTGTCACGTACTAGAGATATATTAGCGCCTGTTCCAAATAAGCTTTTTATGGCAGTTGTTATAAATTGCATTGGATATACTAGTGAAAAAACATTTATTAAGTTTTTATCTACTAAAATTCCTAATAAAAACCAACCGTAATATTGGTGTTATGGAGATTAATAATGTATCTAGTCCAACTCTTAATAATCTTTTCATGATTTATAAAACCTCATTTTCTATATAAATTAGTATTGTAAAACTTTTATTAGTTAGAATAATATCATAAAAAATATATATTTACAATGTGCTTTTGGGGGAAATATGGAAATTAATTGTTATAGTTCTGTGTATAAATTAGCCGTTCTAAATGTTGATATATTAAAATTTAAAATTCATTTCTCCAAACGCAATACCGAGAGGAATAAGGGAGTTTATTGCTACGGTAACCATTCTGGAGAGCCTGTTTGAAACAGTAGGTCGAAACGTATTTTAAATTTTAATATATCAACGTTTAGAACTACTCTATGTGTTTAAGTCTGAATTGTGATGATTGATTTATTTATTTGGGGAAAGAGTGTTAAATTAGGTGAAAAAGTTAAATAAATAAGAGAATTGTGAAAAAAAGTTGAAAAAACTTACGGAAAATAAGTAAATATCCTCTTGCAAAAAAATAAAAAAAAGTATAGTATATAAAATATAATATTCTAAGGAGAAATTGTAATGTTAAAAAAAGTATTAATACATATGAGAAGATCAGTGAAATTAATAGTTGTAATCTCAATAGCTTTTTTGTTTATAATTTCATTTATTGCATCATTTTATAAAATAAGTTACAGTGTGAATATTAATGGAGAATTAATAGGATATACAGATAATAAAAGTAAATTACAATCGCAAATAAATGATTATATAGAAAATGGAGAAAATGAAAATACAGCTTTTGTACAGGTCGATAATTTACCAGAATATAATATATGTTTATTAAAAAGAGATGTAAGTTCAGATGATAATAAAATTTTTGATACAATAAAATCAGGAGGAACTACGTATTATAGATATTATGCTATTTTAGAAAATCAAGAAGAGAAAATGTATGTAGCTAATTTTACAGAAGCTGAAACTATTGTTAATCAGTTAAAAGAAAAAAAGAGTTCCAATATGGATGGAATAACAATTTCAGAAAAATATGAAACAGAATTAAAAGAGATGACAACTGTAGAAGATGCAGTTGCTAAATTGTATGTTGAACCTAAAAAGATAACAGTTGCTTCAAATACAAAAACTGTTGTGAATAAAACTTCTACGGGGACAGTAAATACAGCTACAACTATTTCTGGAGGTAAAGTGGGTTTAGGAGTTCCTTTAGTGAAACCAGTATCTGGGATAATATCTTCTAGATTTGGTGTAAGAAGTAATATAAGAAGTTCTGCTCATACAGGATTAGATATTGCAACTTCAACAGGAACACCAATATCAGCTGCAAGTTCTGGAACAGTTACTTTTGCAGGATGGAAAGGGTCTTATGGATATTTAGCTGTAATTACACATGGTAATGGAGTACAGACATATTATGGTCATTGTAACAAATTATATGTTTCAGCAGGACAAACTGTGTCACAAGGACAAACTATAGCGACTGTTGGCTCAACAGGAAATTCAACAGGACCACATTTGCATTTTGAGATTAGAGTTAATGGAGTGGCATATAATCCACAAAATTATCTATATTAAATAAATTAGAAAAGGCAATAAAAATCAGAAAATCCAAATTTATATTAAAATGGATTTTCTGATTTTTATTATTTTATTTTAGGATTGTATCTTGAAAAATACTTAATTCCTGTATTTATTGCATTATTTTTAATAATAACTCTTCCATGTTCTTTTAATTTAAAATTGAAGTTTATAGTATATGTTAAAAAAATAGAAAACTCCAATAGAGATGAATGAAATAAATCAAGAGATTTATGAGTAGTATTAATTCCATCAATTACTAAATAATATGTATTGTTATAAGTATACAATATTGAAGTTTTAAATAAATTTCTTAAATTAATATTACTGTTTTTATTAATATAATCACAAAATTCACAAAAATCTTCAAAGCTGTTGAATTGATATATAGAACATGATTTGTTAAGTGTTTGATTTTTTCTTTTGGTTGTTAAATATTTTTTTTGCTTGCTTTTTTGTATATTATTAGGCTCTATGTATTTTGTTATTGTAAAAATAATAATATCATCATTTTGAAAAAAAGCTTCTATTAATAATTTATGTCCATCTGTATCAAAATTTACTTCTTCTTTTGCTTTATTTAATATTTCTAAAAACAAGCTTTGAGATTCAGGAGTTGTTAAAAGAAGTTTTTGCATATCTATTGATTTATCTTTGAAATCTTCTTGTTTCAGTATTATCCTAATTTTATTTTCTGTAATTTTTTCTATTTTCATTAATATACCTCCAATTCTATTAAATATATTATACTATATTATACTATTATATTTAAAGGGTCAATTTTTGGTAATTGTTTTTTTAAAAATTCATACCTAAATGTGTGGAGTTTCTGGAAATTTAAATACATAGAGTAGTTCTAAATATTAATATATCAACATTTAGAATGGCTGATTCATAAACTCTACTGAACTGTAGTTTATTATTTTGTAAATTTCTGCAAATTACTTGAAAAAAAATGTAAATCAATATATAATAGCTCTGGATAAAAAAAGGTGTATCCGTAAGGACAAAAGAAAAAAATGGAGGTAAAAAAATGGCAACAAGAGAGAAAAACATATGGGTATTGTTAGTATTTATATTATCAGGATTAGTAATAGGGGGACTACTTGGAAAACTAGCTGCTGGGGTACCAGGACTTTGGTGGTTGTCATATGAGCAACAATTTGGACTAGAAAGTCCATTAGTATTGGATTTAAATATATTAAAATTAACTTTTGGTCTAGTATTAAAAATAAATGTTGCAAGTATAATAGGAATGATACTAGCTGTATTTATATATAAGAAAGTATAAAAAAGTGGGACAAATATAAACGAAGGGAAGTTTTAATTTGTCATTAAAAATAAAAGAATTACCGGAAACGGAAAGACCATATGAAAAACTAGAATTATATGGAGAAAAAAATTTATCAAACGCAGAATTATTAGCAATAATAATAAAATCTGGAACCAGAGAAGAAACTTCAGTACAAATAGCACAAAAAATTTTAAATTTAAATTATGACCCACAAATGGGTGATTTAAACTTTTTAAAAGAACTAAGTTTAGAAGAACTTATGCAAATAAAAGGGATTGGACGAGTTAAGGCAATACAATTAAAAGCTGTTTGTGAATTAGCTATTAGAATGTCTAAACCATCTAATTATAAAAAAATACAAGTAAAAAGTACAGAACATATAGCACAATTGGTACTTGAAGAATTAAGATTTGAAAAAAGAGAATATGTAAAATTATTTCTATTAAATACTAAAAATGAAATATTAAAATGTATTGATGTTGCTGTGGGTGGTACTAATTTTGCAAATGTTAATATGAAAGAAATTATAGCAGAAGCTTTAAAAATAAAGGCACCTAAAATTATATTAATACATAATCATCCAACAGGAGATCCAACTCCAAGTCAGATGGATATTAAATTTACGGACAGACTATATAATGCAGCGAAGATGTTTGATATTGAATTGTTAGATCATATTGTAATTGGAAATATGAATTTTAAAAGTGTTTTTGTAGAAACACAAAAGTTGGTAGATAAAATGAAAAATACCAAATAAAATAATAGGATGTTAAAATTAAGAAAGGATATGAATTTTATGAAATTTTTTACATTTGGTTCAAAAGATATTGGGATTGATTTAGGAACAGCTAATATTTTAGTAACATTAAAAGGAAAAGGGATAGTTCTAAAAGAGCCTTCTGTTGTTGCAATAGATAAAAGAACAGGAAATATAATGGCAACAGGAAATGAAGCAAAAGAAATGCTTGGTAGAACACCTGAACAGATAAAAGCAGTTAGGCCTTTAAAAGATGGAGTTATTGCGGATTTTACTGCTACTCAATTGATGCTTAAAAACATTATAGAAAAAGTTGAGAAAAGATATAGTGTAGGAAGACCAAGAGTAGTTGTTGGAGTTCCATCTGGAATTACAGAAGTTGAAGAAAGAGCAGTTGAAGAATCTGTTGTCCAAGCAGGGGCAAAAGAAGTTTATCTAATAGAAGAGCCTATGGCCGCAGCAATAGGAGCATCTTTAGATGTTGCTGAACCAAGTGGAAATATTATAGTAGACATTGGAGGAGGTACTACAGAGGTTGCAGTTATTTCTTTAGGGGGAATTGTTATTAGTTACTCTCTAAGAGTTGCGGGTGATGAACTAGATGAAGATATAGTAAACTATGTGAAAAGAGAAATGAACTTAGCAATAGGTGAAACAACTGCTGAACAAATAAAAATGCAAATTGGTTGTGCAATGCCACTTATGTCAGAAACAGTGATGGAAATAAGAGGAAGAGATTTAACAGATGGTTTGCCTAGAAACGAAAAAATAACATCAGTACAAGTGGAAGAAGCTATAAGAGAATCAATTTCTAAAATTGTTGATGTTGTAAAAAATACTCTTGAAAAAACACCACCAGAACTTGCATCAGATATTATGGAAAAAGGTATAGTACTTGCTGGTGGAGGAGCATTAATCAAAAATTTAGATAAATTATTAAGTATTGAAACAGGAATGCCTGTTTATGTTGCAGAAGAACCCTTAGATTGTGTTGTTAGAGGAACAGGTAAAACATTAGAAGATTTAGAGAGACTAAAAAGTGTACTTATAAATTCTAGAAGAAGAAAATAATACATAGGAATAAAATGTAGAAAGGAGAAGGATATGTATAGAAATAAAAAAAGTGGAATGTTAGGAATTATTATCACAATAGTAATTTTAATTTTAATAGTTATATTTTCTAATAGTGAAAGCAATACATCATTCTTTGAAAATGCTGCTAATAAATTAGTAATGCCAATACAAAATGGTTTAGTTTATTTAAAAAATAAAATTAGTGGAAACTCTACATTTTTTACTGATATAAATAATTTAAAAACAGAAAATAAGGAACTAAAGGAAGAGAACAGTCAATTAGAACAATCTCTAAGAGAACTTGAGAATATTAAAACAGAAAATGAAACATTAAAAGAATATTTAGGATTGACTGAAAAATACGGAGAATATAAAACTGTTCCAGGATATGTAATAAATAGGGATATAAGCAATTATTCGAAAATAATAATAATAAACATAGGAAAAAATGATGGAATTGAAGAAAACATGACTGTAATAGCTGATGAAGGATTAGTTGGACATGTTATATCTGTTACTGACGATACTGCCAAAGTAAGGACAATAATAGATACTTCAAGTTCTATAAGTTGTTTAATGAGTACTAATAAAGATAGTATAGTTTGTAAAGGAACATTAAATAGTAATTCAGAAATAAAAGCAATGTATATACCAACAGATGCTGATTTAGTACAAGGTGATACTGTGGAAACATCTGGATTAGGAGGTATTTACCCTAAAGGAATACATGTAGGTACTGTAAAGAAAATAGTTTCTTCTAAAAACATAACAGATAGATATGCTTTGGTAGAAACTGCGGTAGATTTTAATAGGTTAAATACTGTTTTAGTGGTTAAGAATAATTAATTTTTTTAAAAAATGAGGTGAATTTTTTGAAAAAGGTTTTTATAAATATTGCTTTAGTATTGATTGGGTTTTTAATCTATTTTTTGCAGGCAAATTTTTTTAAATGGTTTACAATAGCAGGAATAAAGCCAAATCTTTTTGTAATATATGTGTTATTTATAGGACTATTTGGAAATGGATGTATGGGAATGGCATATGGAGCAGGATGGGGAATTATATTGGATCTAATATTTGAAGAAAGAATTGGAATAAATTTATTTGGATTAGCTTTAATAGGAATTATAGCAACAATTTTTGATAAAAACTTTTCAAAAGACAGCAGAATAACAATCATGTTTATGGTATTTGGTTCAACTATAATTTTTGAAGTGATAACATATTTTATGAATTATATTTTATATGCAGCAAATATAGAAATATTAAATTTTGTAGGAATTCTTATAATAGAAGTTATTTATAATATTTTAATTACAATAATTATATACCCATTAATACAAAAATTTGGATATTATATAGAAAATGAATACAAAGGAAGTAGAATTTTAACTAAATATTTTTAAAAAAAGAAGGTGAAAAATTGTCAAAAGGGATTAATAAAAGGACTATTAATTTTAGATATAACTTAATTACTATTTTTACATATGCTATAGGGATAGTTTTAATTATTCAATTGTTCAACCTTCAAATTATAAAAGGAGCAGAATATAGGGAACAATCAAATACAAGATTGACAAGAGAAAGTACTTTAGTGGCATCTAGAGGAGAAATACTAGATAGGTCAGGTAATGTTTTAGTAACATCAAATCAAAAGTTTAATTTGGAATTATATAAGAGTAAAATAGATACAAACACATTAAATGATACTATACTTAAGATTATAAATGTACTAGAAAAGTATAACATAAGTTATACAGACTCTTTTCCAATTAATATAAATCCATTTGAATATACTATATCTGAAGAAAGCTTAGCTAGCTGGAAGAAAAATAATAGTATAGGAGAAAATGCTACGGCAGAAGAGGCCTTTTATCAATTTAAAGAAAAATATAAAATAGAAAAAGAAGATATATCTGAAGTAAGAAAAATTATAGCAATTAGATATGCTATAGTAAAAGAAGGGTATAGTAGTACAAAATCATTAACAATAGCAAAAGATATATCTAGGGAAGCTGTTGCTGAATTTAGTGAAAATGGAGATGAATTTCCCGGAATAAATATTGTTGTACAACCAGTAAGAAAATATACACAAGGAAATTTAGCATCACATATTTTAGGATATGCTGCAAAAATAAGCGATTCTGAATATCAAAATAAGAAAGATACATATAGTCAAAATGATATAATAGGAAAAACAGGAATTGAATCTCTTTTTGAAGATTATCTAAGAGGAGAAAATGGAACTAAGCAAATAGATATGGCTGTTGATGGAACTACAACAGCAGAAGTCGTTGAAAAAGAAGCAGTAGCTGGTTCTAATGTTGTACTTACAATAGATTCTAAACTTCAAAAAATAGCGGAAGATGCTTTAAAAAACAATATTGAAAAGATAAAAAGTGGAGGATTTGGAAAAACATATGATGCAAAAGGAGGATCTTGTGTTGTTATGAATGTAAAAACTGGAGAAGTACTAGCAATGGCAAGTTATCCAGATTATAATCCACAATCTTTTGCAAATGGAATAAGTAGTGAAGAATGGAATAGTTATTCAAATAATGAATTGTATCCATTATTAAACAAAACTATCCAAAGTGCATATGAGCCAGGTTCTATATTTAAAATGGTTACAGCAATATCTGGTTTAGAATCAGGTAATATAACGTTAAATGAAAAAATAAGTGATACTGGTATTTATAAAAAGTATGGAAGTGAATGGAAATGTTGGTATTATACAGATTATCATAGAGGACATGGACCTCTTAATGTTATAGGGGCAATAGAGAAATCTTGTAACTTCTTTTTCTACGAAACTGCAGATAGAATGGGAATAGAAACATTAGATAAATATGCTAAATATTTTGGATTAGGTATAAAAACCGGAATAGAACTTCCTGGGGAAGCTAGCGGAATTGTGGCTAGTAAAGAATATGCAGAATCTATAGATAGAACTTGGAATCCAGGAGATACAATAAATGCAGCAATAGGGCAAGGATATAATAAATTTACACCTTTACAAATGGCCAAATATACAAGTATGATTGCAAATGGTGGAAATAATATAGATGTAAGTATAATCAAAACAATTCAAAATCAAGATGGAACAACAGTATCAAAAGAAGAAATAAATAAATATGTAAATGGAAAATTAGGATTAGAAGATGAAGAACAAAGTGAAGATATCAATATTAACAGTGAATATTTGAATGCTGTAAAAGAAGGAATGAAATCTGTTACTAGCGGAGAATCTGGTACTGCTTATGTAAGATTTAAAAATTTTAATATAGCAGTAGGAGGAAAAACAGGTTCTGCAGAAGCAGGTAAAGATGAAAATAATAATGATATAGTAAATGCATGGTTCGCAGCTTTTGCACCATATGATGATCCAGAAATAGCAGTAGTTGTTATGGTAGAAAACGGTGGACATGGAAATTATACTGCTGAAGCCGTAAGAGATATAATGGCAGAATATTTTGGAATGAATACGCAAGATGTAACTGAAGATATGATGGCAACTTCATATACTGAAAGTATGAGATAGAAAGGTAAGGATGTAGAAATGAAAAATTGTGTAAGTATTAACTTAAAGAAAGACTATATATTGATAAAAATTGCTGAAGATGCAGATCAAAAGCGAATTATATTATCATTAGACAAAAAATTACCTGATTTAAAGAAGTTGTATAAAGAAGAAAAGACACCTATAAAAATAGTTGGAAAAGTATTAAAAAATAAAGAAATAGACGAAATACAAGAATTAATAAAAGAAAATATTGATGTTGATATAGAGTTTGATATGCCAAAAAGCTTAGGGCTATCTAGTATAACCAGAACATTTAAACAAGAAATTGCTATTTCTGAAACTAAATTTCATAGAGGTTCTTTAAGATCAGGTCAAAGAATAGAGACAGAAGGAAGTATAGTTATTTTAGGAGATGTAAATTCTGGTGCAGAAGTAATTGCTTCAGACAATATAGTTGTTTTAGGAAATTTAAGAGGTTTAGCACATGCTGGTGCAAAAGGAAATAAAAATGCTATAATAGCAGCAGGAAATTTAGATATTGTACAAATAAGAATTTCAAATATAGTAAAAGAAATAGACAGAGATGAGGAACCTCTTCATAGGCAAGCATATGTGTATGTAATGGATGATAAAATTATAATAGAATAATTAAGAAAACAACAATAAAAATAAAATTATATATAGCATTTCATCATTTACATTTTGTTCATATAGAAAAAATAATATTCCTAAAATAATTAAATCATCTAAAAATAATTTAATGCCAAGTATTTCAAAAATAGCTTGTTCAGAATTTGAAGATGATTTTCTAGTAATAGTATTACTAAATTCATTTGAATTAGTAATACTATTTTCTTTTGTTTCTGATTGCACATGTGGAGTGTGGCTATATTTATTATAATATTTATAATATGGATTATATGGATAATTGTAATAGGGAAATCTAAACATTATTTTTATTCTCCTTGTTGTTATCTTTCATAATTTCTGCAATTTTGGCAACATTTAATAAATTCATGTAATTGTCAAATTTTCCTTTTTTGCTGTCTCGTAGGTATGGTTTTAGAGAATTTAATAAATTTGCTCTGGGGTCGTCTTTTGAGTTTTGTACTTTTCCAAGAACTGAGGACATTTTCATTATTGTATTCATGTCTATGTTGCTAAGATCAAAGTTGCTATTATTATTGTTATTGTTAGAACTTGAATTATTAGGGCTACGTGATTCTTGGGTATTGTTAATATTTTCTTGATTAGATAACATTTTTGAAAAATTTTGAATCATTTCCGGAGAAATACTAGAAATAGCTTCTGAAATATTTCCGTTATCAACCATATTTTTAATATTATTCATTGTGTTTTCATCAATATTCATTATTATCACCTCTTCTATAAGTATATTATGGGAATTTTTATATATGTAATATAATATTTATTATATGAATTTTTATGGAAATTGTTACTGTTTTAAAAGTTCTAGCGATATGTATTAATTATAGTTCAGCACAAATACAGATACATATATATTAAAATGTAGTGACGCGCAGTTTGGAAGGACACAAATTCATACAGATCAACCAGATTAACTCTTCAAACTCTGAAATACAAACATCTTACTCATATGATTAGTCCGACCAGTAAGGAACGGAATTTTAATATATATGTATCTGTATTTGTGCTGAACGGCAACAATTATTCTCAAGAAAAAAGCTAAAAATATTGCATTTTTTGATAATTTGTAATAAAATAATATACACAAAAGGAGAGAAAATAGAAAAATTGAAAATTATGTATCACATATTGTAAAAAACTTTTTTAAATAGCTTTCTAAAAAAGACAAAAAATACAAAGGACAAGTAGTAAAATGATGCTATAAAAGTTTAAGAGGTGATAAGGATGTTTCAAAATATAAATGAGAGTATGATGGGTAGAAGAGAGTATAGGGAAAATAGGAACGAAAGAAAAAAAGTAGATCTGTTTACAAATGTTTTATTAGCAAAAAATATACCAATTTATGTAATAGCATTTATGATTTCGATGGTTGGAATTACGGGAGAAGTTTCACCATTTAGTATTAGTATTTTGGGAGCTTGTATTTCAAATTCGATTCCTTTGTTGGGAGTTGTAGTTGCTAGCATCATAGGTAGTGGAATAAAATTTGGAATAAATGGATTGTTAGGATATATATTATCGGCTTTGCTTTTGATTATAACTATGTTTTTGGTAAAGCCTAGGTGTAATGATGATGAGAAAAATGAAAAAGTCAGATTGGCAAAAAATATTTTTGTAGCAACAATAGTAATACAATTGTCTAATGTTGGAATAAGCGGTTTTACTTTGTACGATATTTTATCAGCGATATCTTTTTCTATAATTGCAGTTGTGTTTTATAAGATATTTGTAAATTCAATAATTGCAGTAAGAGATTTTTATGAAGGAAAAGCGTTTTCAATTGAAGAGATTTTAGGGGCAAGCTTAATGCTTGCGATATCAATTGGAGCATTTGGAGAATTAAGTGTTTTTGGTTTTTCGATAAGAAATATTTTGAGTATATTAATTGTATTAGTTTTAGGTTGGAAAAATGGAGTGTTGGTTGGAACAACGGCAGGAGTAACAATAGGAGTGACACTTGGTGTTATAACTTCTTCTGATCCTATAATGGTTGCAGCATATGCAATTTCTGGTATGATAGCTGGTGTATTGAATAGGTTTGGAAGAGTGGGTGTTATAATAGGTTTTTGCTTAGGTAATATTATTTTAGCTTATGTGTCTAATGGGTATACTGTGGAATTGATTCATTTTAAAGAAATATTGATAGCGTCTATTGGGCTTTTAGCAGTACCAAAATCTATAAAAATAAATATTGAAGAATTTATGGGTGGTTCTAAATTATTACCTACATTTCCAGAGGGAGCTTTGAATAAAAGTAAAGAGACTGCGGAGAGATTAAACAATGTTTCTGAAACAATTAAAGAAATGGCTAAAACATATAAAATGGAAAAAAATCAAGTACATGAACATCCAATACAATCTAATAAAGATATATTTATTTCAGAATTACTAGATAATTTAAGTGGTTATGAAAATAATATGTTGTACGAAGATATGTCTAATACAGAAGGTGAAATAGTTAATGAAATTTTTAAGTTATTGATTGATAAACAAGAAATTAATAGAGAACAATTATTAGATATTTTTGCTAGATGTAATAGTTATATAGTAGGTTTTGATGATAATCAGATAAGTGAATATCTTGAAAATAATATTTTACAGATGGTTAGGGTTATTAATATGTCATATAAGATTAGTAAATCAAATTTTATATGGCAAAAGAGATTTGAAGAAAATAAGAAAAATGTAGAAACACAATTGCAAGGAGTCTCAAAGGCAATTTCAGATATAGCTGAAAATATAGAAAGAAATATAAAAAATGAAGAACAGTATAGTAAAGAAAAGAAACAGATTGTAGAATTATTAAAACAAAAAGATATAGAGTTGCAAGAAATTTCAATACAAAGCGAAGGTAGATTTTTAATAGAAATATATATGGAAAAATCAAATAATACAGATATCCAATATATTGAGAAGATACTTACAGATGTTTTAAATGAAAAAATAGTATTCAATCAAGAAGCTAGCTTGGGAACTAGATTAAATTTCTTGTCTGATGATAAATTTGTTTTAGCTATTGGAAGTTCTGAAACTACAAAAAGTAATAGTAGTATTTCAGGTGATTGTGTATTAAATATAAGATTGAAAGATGGTAAATATTTAGTTGCTTTAAGTGATGGAATGGGTTCAGGAGAAGATGCTAGACAAAGTAGTAATAAAGCGTTAAAAATGCTTGAAAATTTATTATTGTCAGGATTTGATAAAAATACGTCTATTGAGTTAATAAATTCAAGTTTAATAAATCAAAATGAAGAAATATTTGCAACATTAGATATAGCAATTATTGATTTATATAAAGGTAATATTGAATTTATTAAAAGTGGAGCTTGTCCTACTTATATAAAAGAAAAAAATAAAGTACAAATAATTAAAGCAAATTCGCTTCCAGCAGGAATTATAAATGATGCGAATTTACAATTATTTGATAGAGATATAAGTGCTGGAGAGATTATGCTTATGTGCTCAGATGGAATTTTAGATTCAAATGTTGAATATAAAAACAAAGAATTATGGATTAAATACTTGTTGGAAGACATAGATACAACTAATACTAAGAGAATTGCAGATTTAATTTTAAGTGAAGCAATTGACAATAATTATGGAGTTGCTAAAGATGATATGAGCGTGGTTGTTTGTAAGTTTTTAAATAAGGAATAAATAATTTAATACAAAGATAAGGATATATTTATGATGAATAAATATATCCTTATTTTTGTGTTGAATTTGGATATATAAAATGATTTTTTTACGGAAATAAGGGAAAATAATTCGTTAATTAAAAATAATCTTATTAAATTACAAAAATGACTTTAAAATGTCATAAAAATGTAAAAAAACAAGTCGAATAGCAAAAAAAGACAATCCGTAAGTAAGAAAAAACTTAAAAAAAAACAGCCGAAAAAGCCCCATTTACAACATATTATAAAAAAAGTAAAATAAAAGAGATAAAAAATAAAGAAAAGGGTAGTTGGTGAGGAAAGATGAAAGAAAAAACAAACAAGTACAAATGGAGAATAATTGGCTCAGTAGGAATACTAGTAATTCTTTTGGTATTACTAGCTGTATGGACATGTAGAAATACTAACCAAACAGGATCTATTAGTCCAGAATTAGCAAGAGCTATGAATTATGCAGAATTTGAAGAAGGAGATGACGCTGTAGAAGGAACTGATAATGTAAAATTCAGTGCATTCTTTTTGCGTGATTTAGATGGAGATGATTATGCCGAAAAATTAAAAGGGACTTGTAAAGAAATAGGAAATACAGATGTCTTGTATATGGAAGTTAATGTCCAAACTGCAGGATTTTTAAAAGATGCCAAAATTCAAATAAATGGGCAGAATTTCTATTTACAAACAGCTTTAGTTAAAGACAATGAATTAAAAAATAATTACATTGGAAATAATATCAAACAAATAGAATTTAACCAATTGGCAAGTGGTACACAAAAATTAATAACAGGTGTAGTAAGAAGTGGTGATTATAGTTCTACTTCTAATATAGCAAGAGCAATTGGTGATAATATAAATAACTATAGCAGAGAAGACAATGAAATTATTTTAACAGGAACATATGTAGATGAAGATGGTAATGAAACACCAATCACAAAAAAAGTTGATTTAACTGTAGATTGGTATGGAACAGCTAAAGCTAGCTTTTATAATACAAAGCAAACTTACCGTACATTATATAGTGCTATTGATGAAAGTAATCAAATAATTAAGTTGGATTTTGCTATAAATATAGCGGAAACAGAAAAAAAATTAATTCTTAGCAAATCTTATGTTGAAGGAGTAATACCAGAGTTAAACGGATATGCTCCAAGTGAAGTAATTTTAGTAGATGGTAATGCTAATTTTATTTATGATGAAGAGACTAGAGCTTTTACAATACAAAAAGAAGCAACAATTGATAGTACAGGAAATATTATAGATGCTGTAGATAAAAGTGATTCTTATAAAATTCAAGTAACATATCCACTAGAAGCATACAAAGAAATAGGAGTAGAATCAGTAGAATTAAGAGTTCCAGTACAAACTTATTATGAAGGATATAATAATGCAAATACAGAATTTAAAAATCCATATACTACTAATAAGGCAAAAGCTACTGTTCAAGCAACTATTGTTCCTGATTACAATAAAGAAGAAATAGGGGTAATAAGAACAAGTTTTCAAGTAAAAGTTGGAAAAAATATAAATTCACGTCAAGTTGTATCAAAAGAAAAACCATTAAGAATATATAATGGTATATCAGATAGTGAAAAAAATGATACATATTTAGTTACATGGTATGCAAATATAGGAACAGATGCACCAGTGGGTGGATTGACTATGAAAGAAACAAAAACAGGAAGTGCACAAGAAAATGATCAATTTATAAAAACAGATAGTACTACAGAAAGCATGGAGAATGTAACTAAAAATGTGGGAATTTATTTTGGTGATACTGAAAATTTATTGGGAGAAGATGGATGGATTAAAGTATATAATGATGAGACAGATGAATTATTAGTGACATTTGATGAAACAAATTTGAATGAATTTACAAATGGTAATCCATATGAATATGAAACACCAGTGAAACATATACGTCTAGAAACAAGTACAACAAAAAGTTCAGGATTTATATATGTTTATAATGTAAAAGAATTAGATGATGATTATATAACTACAAATTATACAGAAGAAGAATTTGAAAATTTACAATACATAAAATCATCATTAGCACTATATCTTGGAAATGATTATATGGGAGGAGACGTGGCACAAGCAGTTTATCAAGAACCATATTCAATTGCAAATATAGGAATTAGTAAAAATTCAATATCAACACAACAAACAGAAGAAAATGAAAAAATAACTATTAAAGCTGTAGCAAATGAAAATTATAATCAAGTTAAATGGGAAAATGGAAGCTTCTTAGTAAAATTACCACCAGAAATTATTTTAGCAGAAATTAATGATGTTACAATTAATAATACTTATGTTCAAATAACAAGTTATGAGGTTATAGAACAAGATGGAATTCAATTTATAAAAATAAATACAGAAAATACAAAAGCACAAACTTATAATATAACAATTGATGCCAACTTAACACCAGACCCAAGATTATCATCAACAGCAGCAGAGATTGAATTGTATGCAAGTAATGGAGCAGTAAGTAGTTATTCTAATGAAGTAGATGATATTTATGATATAAATGATAATTTAAATACACAAGAAAAAGTAAATAAATCAAGTGCTACTATTAATCTTATTGCACCAAATTCTTTATTAACAAGTCAAACAGCAACTAATTATGATGAAAAGGGAAGTATAACAGTTTCACCACAAGTATCAGAAATTAAACCAATTTATTCAGTAGTTGATAAAGAAGAAAATACAGCTGATATAGGAGTACAAATTAAAAATAATTATACAGGTACAATTAGTGAACTTACTATATTAGGGAAAATTCCATTTGAAGGAAATACCTATGTTATTAGTGGAAGAGATATGGGTTCTATGTTTACTACAAAAATGACAAGTGACGGAATCCAAATTCCAGAAGAGTTACAAGGAAAAGTAACAGTATATTATTCAGAAAATGAAAATCCAGGAAAAGAATTGGATAATTCAGAAAATGGATGGAATGTAGCTGATGATGTATCAAATTGGGATAATATAAAAACATTCTTAATTGACTTTAATGATGATTATGTAATGGACATAGGAAAAGAATATGAATTTAAATATACAATAAAAATACCAAATGGTATAAATTATAATCAACTTGCATTTAGTAATCATGGAGTTTTCTTTAGTCTAGATACAGAAGCAGGAAAATATAAAACACAAATCGAACCAAATAGATTAGGTTTTGCAATAGTAGATAAATATAATTTAGAACTTTCAAAATATCAAGCTGGAAAAGATAAACTAATACAAGGAGCAACTTATAGAGTAGTTGAAGAAGGACAAAATGCAGGAAAAACAGCTGTTACAAATACTGAAGGAAAATTAACAATAAAAAATTTATATGCAGAAAAAATTTATGCTATTAAAGAAATTAAAACTCCAGATGATTATGACTTAAATGAAGATGTAGTAAAAATTATAGGACATGTAAATGATTCTGGGGAATTAACAGTAGAGAAACTAGAAGGAACAACTAGAGAAGATGTTAGTGTAGAGAAAAATGAAGGTGAAAATTATAAAGCGGTAGTAAAAGTAGAAGATGAAGCAAAAGCAAGACTAAGAATAGTAAAAAAAGAGAAGGGAACAGAGAACTTAATACAAGGAGTTCGTTATAAAATAACAGGAGCAGGTTTACCAGAAAGTGGATTATCTAGAACAACTCAATCAAATGGAGAAACAAGATTAAGTGGCCTAAAAGTAAATGAGGAATACACTTTGCAAGAAGTAAAAGCAGATGGATATTATTTAGCGAGCCCAGTAAAAGTTAAATTGGTAAATGATGATGGAACATATGAATTGCAAGTTATAGAAGGAGAAGTAAAAGAAAGTTCAGTAACAGAAGAAGATAGTTTACCAATTGGTAATGTGACAATAGAAGGCGAGAAAATACCAACTTATAGTTTAGAGATTACAAAAATAAAGAAAATCATAGATGTTAATGCAAGTACAGATGAAGATGTTGCACAAGGTGGATTAGCAACTCAAATAGAAACATTAGCAGGAGCTAAGTTTGAATTATATAAAGGTAACAAAGAGATAGGAGAATATATAACAGGAGAAGATGGAAAATTAGTTATCAACAATTTGTATCAATATGTGGAAGGAAAAGATGAAAATGCAACTTATACTTTAAAAGAAGTTTTAGCACCAGTAGGATATGCAAAAGTAAAAGATATAACATTTAAAGTTCAAGAAGTAGATGGAGAATTACAATTCCAAGCAGAAGATGATACAGAAAGAAACTATACATCAGAGGGAAGTACACTTAAATTACAAATAGCAGATAGCCCATCATTTAGATTGGTAAAAAAAGATAAAGAAACTCAGGAAATAATACCAAATGTAAAATTTGCAATATATAATGTGGAAAATGGAGAACAACCAGCAAAAGATAGTAAAGGTGAAATTTTAGGTACAAAAGAAGTTATTGATGGAAAAGAATATTATACTGTAACAACTAATGAAAATGGAGAGATAACTGCAGATTTACAAGAAGGATTATACAAAGCTGTTGAAGTGCAAGCTCCAGATAAATATGATATTTCAAATCAAACATACTATTTTGGAATAGGTGCATCAAGAGAAGGCGAAGAAGATATGCAAGTAACAGAGGCGTTTTATGTAGTAGATTTTGATGCAATAATAAGTATGAGTGATGGAGGATATATAGTAGGAGGAACTTTCAGTACGGATACAATCCAAGTTGGAGACGAGATTTTAACATCTGCAGGAAGCGACGATATAGTGATAGCTAAATATAATGCAGATGATGAAGTAGAATGGGCGAGAAGTATAGGAGGAAGTGATTATGAAAGTATTTACTCAATAGCAGAAACAAGTGATGGAGGGTGTATAGTAGGAGGGTCATTTAGAAGTGGTACAATTCAAGTAGGAAATGAAACGTTAACAAATCTTGCATCAAGTAGCGATGATGCAATGATAATTGAATATTCTGCAGAAGGAGAAGTAGAGTGGGCAACAAGTATAGGAGATGAATATTATCAATATGACTATATTTATTCAGTAAAAGAGACAAGTGATGGAGGCTTGATAGTAGGAGGAGCTTTTGAAAGTGAGACTATTCAATTAGGAAATATAACGCTAACTAATGGAGATTCAGCATATACTGATGCAATGATAATAAAATATACTGCAGAAAGAGAAGTAGAATGGGCAAGAAGCATAGGTGCGGTGGTGCCTAATGTTAATAATCGTGATGAGTATATTGAGTCAGTAATGGAGACAAATGATGGAGGATATTTAGCAGCTGGTTCATTTGAAAGTGGTACAATTCAAGTAGGAAATGAAACTTTAACGAATGCAGAAAATAATGTTGATGGAATGATAATTAAGTATAATGAGGAAGGCGAAGTAGACTGGGTAAAAAGAGTAGGAGGAAGTGGTTATGACTATATTTATTCAGCAACAATAACGAGTGATGGAGGAATAATTGCAAGAGGCTCTATTACTTATCAAAGTCGTACTTCATTTCAAATAGGAAACGAAACACTAGAGCTAGAGGATTATGGGTCAATAATAATTAAAATTGATGCAGAAGGAATTACAGAGTGGGTAAGGGCTTCAGAAGATATTGAAACAATAATAGAAACAAGTGATGGAGGCTATATAGCAGGAGCTAGATTTGAGGGTACGATTCAAGTAGGAAATGAAACACTAACGAGTGTAGGATCTAATGATGTAATGATAATCAAATATTCTGCAAAAGGAGAAGTAGAGTGGACAAAAAGTATAGGAGGAAGCGCCCAAGACTATGTTTATTCAGTGGCTGAGCTAAGTGATGGGAGCTATATAGCAGGAGTACTTCTTCAGGGCACAATTCAAGTAGAAGCGGGAAAGAAAATTTTAACTAGTTCAGGGAGTGTTATATTGAAATATGAAATGGAAGAAACCCCTAATATAGTAGAAAAACAAGAAATAAGCATAGGAGAAACTGATAGTGATGAGATTAACTCAGTGGCTGAAACAAGTGATGGAGGTTACATAGCAGGAGGATATTTTAAAAGTAGTACAATACAAGTAGGGAATGAAATATTAACGAATGTAAGCTCAGGAAATGCTGATGGAATGATAACCAAATATAATGCAGAAGACGAAGTAGAGTGGACAAGAAGTATAGGAGGAAGTGATAATGACTTTATTAAATCAGTATTAGGAACAAGTGATGGAGGCTACATAGTAGGAGGAGTATTTTCTAGTAGCATAATCCAGATAGAAAATGAAACGCTAACAAATGCAGGAAGTTCTGATGGAATGATAATAAAATATACAGCAAAAGGCGAAGTTGAGTGGACAAAAAATATAGGAGGAAGCTCTGACGAAGAAATTAATTCAGTAGCGGAAACAAGCGATGGTGGTTATATAGTAGTAGGAGGATTTTCTAGTAGTACAATCCAAGTTGGAAATGAAACATTAACAAATGCAGGAAGTTCTGATGGAATGATAATCAAATATTCTGCAGAAGGTGAAGTAGAGTGGGTAAGAAGTGTAGGAGGAAATGATGCTGATTGTATTAAATCAGTGACAGAAATGACTGATGGTGGAATAATTGTAGGAGGAGAATTCAAAAGTAGCACAATTCAAGTAGGAAATGAAACACTAACGAATCTAACTCCAGAATATTTTTCAGAAAGAACTTTTGATGGAATGATAATCAAATATACTGCAGAAGGAGAAGTAGAGTGGGCAAAAATTATAGGGGGATCTTATGATGACGGAATTAACTCAGTAAAAAGAACTGGTGATGGAGGTTTCATAGCAGGAGGATATTTTGAAAGCTATACGGTTCAAGTCGGAAATGAAACACTAAGAAACTCAAGTTATTATTATACTAGTGATGGAATGATAATCAAATATAATGCAGAAGGAGAAGTAGAATTTGTCAAAAAAATAGGTGGACAAGGCAATGACTATATTAATTCAGTATTAGAAACAATTGATAAAGGGATAGTACTAGGAGGAAGCTTTGAAAGTAGTTCAATCCAAATAGGAAATGAAACATTAACAAATGCAGGGAATTATGGTATTGATGATGGAATGATAATTAAATATTATGAAGAAGGCGGAGTAGAGTTTGCTAAAAGTATAGGTGGAACTGGAGATGATATAATCAATTCAGTAATAGAAACAAAAAATGGAGCCTATGTAGCAGCAGGAAGTTTCCAAAGTAGTACGCTCCAAGTAAGAGAGGAAACATTAACAAATGCAGGATCTAGTGATGGAATGATAGTTAGATACTTAAATGAGACAGGAGTTCCAGAAGTACAAGAAGTAATAGTAGAAAATGTTAGAAAAGAATTTAAAATTACGACAGATATAAAAGAAATTGATGGAACAAAAGGTGGAAGTATTTCAGGAGAAGATAAAAATCCATATGAAAAAGTAAAATATGGTGATTCTAATACAAAAGAAATAAAGATGATTCCAGATGAAGGTTATGAAATAATTTCAATTACCGTAAATGGAGAAGATTATAAATTTGAAACATTAGATGATGGAACATTTACAATGCCTATGTTTACAAACATAACAGAAGATAAGCATATAGAAGTAACATATTGTTTAATAGATAATAAAATTATTATAAATAAAGTAGATGCAGAAACAAAAGAACCATTATCAGGTGCTAAGTTTAAAATAGATCAAGTAGAAGAAAGAACAGAACCAGAAGGCGTAATAGGAGAGATACAAGCAAATGGAGAAGATTATGATAATGTAGATAGAGAAAATAAAGAAACATTAGATATAAATTTAATAGACAATGGAGCAACATATGAGAGCCCAGATACAACAGATGAGATAGAAGGTGTAGTAGGAACTTTAACAAATAATGGAACATATTATTTTGTGGAAGAAAATGGAACATATATACCAACAAATATAGGAATAGGTGGAGTAACAGCAAACTCATATATACCAATAGACTTAACATCTAAAACAGGGTCATATATAGTAGATATTAATGCTACGATTTCAAGTGAAAGTAGATGGGATTATGGATATGCGACAGTAACAGAAACAACAGAAGCTCCAAGCTATGATAATGAAACAGGAAGATTTATGTATATATCAGGAGAAGATGAGGCAAAAGATTATACATCAATGGCATTGGAAGGTGGAAAAATATACTATTTACACTTGGGTTATAGAAAAGATGGAGGTGGAGATTATTATGACGATAGAGTAACAATAAATAGTGTAAAAGTATATGAGGCGATTACTGTAACGTGTAATTTTATAGAAAGTGATGGAAAATATGTACCAAACAATACAAATGTAATAAACACAGTAGCAAATTCATATATACCAATAGATTTAAGTTCTAAAACAGGAAAATATGCAATAGTAGTAAATGCAGAAACACAAATTAGTGGAAGTTCGGAATATTTATATGCGACAGTTGCAGAAGATACAACAGCGCCAGCATATGATTCTAGTACAAATCAATTTATGAAAATAACTGGAACACAAACTGCAAAAGACTATGTAAAATTCTTAGATGCAGGAAAAATATATTATTTACATCTAGGATATAAAAATGATAGTAGTTTAACAAATACAGCTGTCATAAATAGTGTAGAATTGTATCAAACTAATCTAATAAAATATAAATTTGTAGAGAGCGATGGAAAATATGAATCAAACAATCAGGGAATAGACAATACAACAGCTAGCTCATATATACCAATAGATTTAACAAATAATACTGGAAAATATAATTTGATTGTAAATGCTGAAATTTCAAGTGAAAATTATGATTATGGATATGTTTCAGTAACAGAAACAGAACCAACTACAGCTATAACTTATGGGTCACTTGTAAATATATCAGGTACAACGCAAGCTAAAGACTATAGTACTGTATTGCAAGGTGGAAAAATGTATTACTTACAGTTAGCATATTATAAAGATTCATCTACAAGTGAAGGAGAGGACAAATTTACAATAAATAGTATCCAAGTAACTTTAAATGATTCTGAACTATATCATACAGAAGTAGAATCAAATAGTGATGGTCAAGCGATAACACAATTACCATTTGGAAAATATGCTATAACAGAAATTCAAGCACCAGAGGGATATATACTAAATGAAACACCTACAATAGTAGAATTTATAGAAGGCCAAGATAATGAATTTACAATAGAAAATGAAAAAGAATCAACTGTAACAGTACACCATTTTATTAGACAAACAACAATGAGACTTGCAGATGATGAAGTAACAACAGGAAAAGTAGGAGAAGAATACACAACAGCTCCACAATTAGACTTAGAAAACTATGAACTAGAAAAGGATAGTGAAGGAAACTATATTATTCCAGAAAATGCAATAGGAACAATATCTGAAGAAGAAACAGAAGTAACATATTATTATCAAGAAAAAGAATCAAGTATAGAGACACCAGTAATTACAAAAACAAGTACAACAGAAAAAGTGACAGAATTAGGACAAAAAATACCATATACTATCACATATACAGTTAATATAAATGAATATGTTGGTGATGGTATAGTCACAATAACTGATGAATTGCCATATGCAATTGATACAGAAGATGGAAAATCTAACTTAGATGGTGGAACTTATGATGAAACAAACAAAACAATTACATGGACAGAAAATATTGAGGGAATAGACACTTATACAAATGGTAAGAAACAAATAACTATTACCAAAAATATAGAAGTAACGTATAAAGATTTAGACATAACACAAGACAAAGTAATAAATACAGCAACAGGAACAATAGAATTACCAGAACTAGGAGAAGAAGAGGCTGTAGCAACAACTAACGAAATACCAGCAGAATTTTTAGTAAGCATAAAAGCAACAAAGACATGGCAAGACAATGAAATCCAAGCACAAAGAAGACCAACAAGTGTTATTTTAGTAGTAAAAAACGGAGATACAGAGGTAGCAAGACAAGCAATTAGTGCAAGTAATCAAGAAGGTGAAGATACAAGTAAATGGTCATATACATTTACAGGTTTAAACAGATATGATGAAAACGCAAATGAAATCAGCTACACAGTAGATGAGTTAGAAGTACAAGAAAATGATTTATATTTCTATTCAAAAGAAATAGGAGAATTAACAGGTACAGGTAATGCTAAAGAAGTTACAATAACTAATACATTTGTAAAACCAGATGATAAAATTAGTATAAAAGTAAATAAGGTATGGGTAGATGAAGATAATATCTACCAAAAACGACCAGCTTCATTAGAATTACAAATAAAAAATGCAACAACAGGAGATGAAATAGCAAATAAAACAATCACAGTAGAAACAGAAGATAGTTATACATTTACAGACTTAGAAAAATATGATGAAAACGGAACTGAAATTATTTATACAGCAGATGAAAAAGAAGTAAATGCAGGAGACCTATCTAGTTATGTAAAACAAGTTGGAAGCTTGGAAGCCGTAGAAGGACAAACAGACCAAAAACAAATAACTATAACAAATACTATGTCAGTGATACCTGGAAAAGTAATTGTAAAATATGTAGATAAATCAACATCAGAAGAAATAGCCGATCCAGTTACTAAAGAAGGAATGGTAGGAGAAACTTTTGATGTAAGTGAAGATAAAAAAGATATTGAAGGATATACTTTAATAGAAGAACCAGCAGAAAAAACTGGAACTTATACAGCAGAAGAACAAATAAAAATTTACTATTATGCACAAAATACTAAAGCAACAGTATTACACATTGACAAAGTAACAGGAGACATACTAAAACAAGAAACAAAAGAAGGAAAAGTAGGTGACTTATTCGAAACAAAAGCAGAAGACATCGAAGATTATGTATTAGTAGAAAGACCAGAAGAAGCAAATGTAGTAATGACAAAAGAAGAAATAATTGTAAGATACTATTATGCTCACATTTCAAAAGGAGTAATAGAGAAACACATAGATGATATTACAGGAGAAATACTTTATACTGAAAGTCATGAAGGTAATGAAGGAGATGAATACAATATTCCATCAAGAACAATTGAAGGATATGATGTAGTAGAAAGTAAATTACCTGAAAACGCACAAGGAAAAATGACACAAGATGTAATTGAAGTAAAATATTATTATATTAGAAAAGTAAGTGTTAAAGTAGAATATATAGATAAGGCAACAGGAGAAAAAATAATTGAAGATGTTGTTATAAATGGTCATGAAAATGAAGAATATACAACAGAAGCAAAAGAATTCCCTAAATATGTTCTAGAAAAGACACCAGAAAATGCAACAGGAGAAATGACAATAACAAAAAATGATGATGGAAGCTTCAATACAGAGATTGTAGTTCAATATTACTATATAAGAAAAGACTCAGGCGGAGTATTAGAAAAACATATTGACTTTAGAAGCAACAAAATATTAGCGCAAGAACAACATGATGGAAAAGTAGGAGATGAATATAATATTCCAGCAAGAGAATTTGAAAACTATAAGTTAGTACAAAAAGATGATAAAGGAAACAGTATATTACCAACAAATAGTAAAGGTACTATGGAAGATAACTTAATCGAAGTAAATTATTACTATGTTAAACAATTAAAAGTAACAGTAGAATACATTAACAGAGAAAATGGTGAACTAATTGATACATATGAAATTATCGGAGGAGAAGGTTACCAATACGAAGCTGAAGACAAAGAATTTGATGGATATAATTTAGAAGAAATACCAGCTAATAAAAAAGGAATAATTACAGACACAGCAATAGTAGTAAAATACTACTATAACACAAGAGCAGAGTTAGAAGTAAAATACCTAGAAAAAGGTACTGAAAATTCATTATTAGATAGTATAAATATTGTTGGAAAAATAGGAGATAGCTACGAAACAGAACAAAAAGACATACCATATTACAATTTTGTAGAAAGTACAGATAATGTAAAAGGTACTATGGCAAAAAATAAAATAACAGTTATTTACTATTATGAAAAACAAGTATTTAACTTTAAAGTAGATGGATATATTAGCGATGTAACAATGGATGGAGTTTCTCAAGGTGGAAAAACTTTAGAAACAAAAGACGAGTTGTATAAATTAGATATCCATAGAAAGAAAGTTTCAACAGCTGATGTAAGAGTAACATATACAGTATGTGTAAGTAATGTCGGAGAAATAGAAGGAAGTGTAGATAAGATTACTGATATTATTCCAGATGGATTTAGTTATCATGAAGAGGATAATTTAGTTCAATGGGAGAATAATGATGGAATTTTAACTACAACAGCATTGAAAGGTCAAATAATAAAACCAGGAGAAAGTAAAGAATTCGAAATTACTTTAAGATGGAATAATGGTGATAATAACTTTGGACAAAAAGATAACGTAGTTATTATAGGAGAAATGAGTAATCCAGCAGGATATCAAGATGTTAACCAAGATGATAATAGATTGATATCAAGTATGTTACTTACAGTAGCAACAGGATTAGATACGGATTTTGGAATGTTGATAATATTAGTTGAACAAGTAATTATATTAGTTATTTGTGCGATTATATTGATAGTTTACAAGAAGAAAGAAAAAGCTGAAAAAAATACAACTGAGTAGAACTATAAATGAAAAAATGCAGATGAGTTTAATGGGCTCATCTGTATTTTTTTATATTAGAGTAAAGTTTTATTTTCTATATAAATGGTAAAATTAAGTTACCGTTTTTGAATAAATAAAAAGACACATAATTAAAACTTATGATACAATGTTGGTGTCGAATCAAACATTGAAAGAAGGTATTAATTATGTGTCAAAATAATAATAACACAAAAAATAAAAAAGGTAAACACTTGGAATATAGTGTGTAATTAATATTTGATAATGTCATAGTAAATTTAACATTTGATTATGTCATAATAAAATTATATATTATCTCCATAAGGAGGTAATTATGAAAGGAATTGAATTTACAGATATGGATATTAAAAAATTATTAGTTATACA
>JAFQQR010000019.1 GCA_017410505.1 Clostridia bacterium
AAAAATAATAAAAAATTAAAAAAATTATTAATTATTATTTTTAAAATAAGGTAACATTTGAATTTTTTTCGGTTCATAAATTTTGTTACCATCAGATAAAAAAGTAAGTGCGGTAAATGTTTCAAGTTGTCTTGTAAAAAAATTGGTGTCATAAATATAATCAGTTTGATAATATGAATTATAAGATTCAGAAATATTAGAATTCATAGAATTAAGAGTATTAGTAATATAACTAAAAGTAGTTTCTTTAGCACTTTCAGAAATTGTTCTAGAAATTTTTTCTTTTTCTTCCTTCCCTAATTGTTTTTGAGCTTCTTCAATTGTAAAAATATCATCAGTTCTAAACCAAATTTTATTAATTAAATTCTGAGTTATAACTTTTACAGAATTTTCATCTTTTAATGTATTTTTTAAAGAAGAATAACTTTGAGTACTCACAATATTTATGCATTTTGATTCTCTACTTAAAGAGAAAAAGTCACTATCTGTTTTTGTACAATATTTGTCATATTCATCACATATAAAAGCTGTTTTTCTAATTGTACCTTTTGATAATAAAGATAAAATTTCAGTTTGAAAATCTAATTTTAGATATGTAGCTATTATTTTAGAAAGCAAATTGTACTCAGAAATATTCATATTAAGAACAACAATTTTTCCTGATTTAATAACATCTTCAAATCCTAAAAAATTAAGTTTTTCTTTAGGAGGAGAAAAAATAGAAAAAATATCATAATCTGAAATAAAAGTATTTGTAATTCTTGTAATTTCTGAAATTAAAATATTTTTTGTTCTGGAATCTAAATTTTCAAATTCTTTTTGAAAAAAATCTAAACATTCATTTAGTTCATAAATTTGTTTAGTATTAAATTTTGATGAAATAAAAAGTTCTTTTAAAATTTTAATTTTATCTTTGTAATAATTAGGGATGGTTATTAATTTATGTAATTCTGAAAATGTAACATAATTATCATTGTATAGTCTACAAAGCTTAATTGCCTCTGCTAATATTTGTTCAGCTTTGTCTAACCAATAAGATTCAGAATTATTTTCTGAAAATAATGTTAATATTGTTTTTAATCTATTTGCTAAAACCGTAGGTTTTAAATTAGGTTTATGCAAAGGATTATAAAAATTATTTGAATTTAATCCAATAATAATTAAATCATTTTTTAAATTATATAAATTGGCATATTCTAAAATTTGTTTATAATAATTACCTTTTACATCTAAAATAAGCATCCCTATTTTATCATTAATATTTTCACTATTATATTTTAACAATTGTTTTGTAAAAGGATACATAGCAGAGGAGGTTTTTCCTGAACCAATAGTGCCAGTAATTAAAAAATTTTGATATAATCCTTTTTCAGGTATATACAAATTTTCATTTGAATCTAAATTTTTTCCTATTAATAAATTTAATTTTGAAATATTATTTTTATCATTATTTATTATTTTTTTATTTATTTTATTATTATTTATTTTTTTATTTAAAAATTTAAAAAATAATTTATTAAATAAAAAATTTGAAAAAATAAAATTCGAAAAAATATATGTAAAAATAAAAATAATTTTAATATATTTCCAAAGTAAAGGATTTTGATTACATATGTCAAAAGGATTAATACCATATGTTATAATAATTTCATCTGCAACATAAATAGGATAAAATGTAAGAAAAGAAATAAAACAAGAAATAAATATAAATATTGAACAAAAAATAATTTTATATTTTGATATTATAATTCCTCCTTTTTAATTTTTAATTTTGAACCTTGAAGAGTGTGTAAAATTTTTATTTCGAAAAAAATATAAAATGAATATAAAGTAATAAAAAGATTAATAATAAATATTATGAAAAATAAATTAATTAATTTAGAAATAATATCACCGCCTTACGGTTTTAAATAATACAACATTTTTTTTATTTTGTCTATACTTTTTTAGAAAAATATGATAAAATTAATTTATTAATTTTAAAATTACTAAAATAGGTAAATATAAGAGGAGGAAATATAATGGAATTCAATAAAGATACTACAATAGGTGAAATTTTAGAAAAGGCACCAGAAAAAGCAGAAATATTATTAGAAGTAGGAATGCATTGCTTAGGATGTCCAGCTTCACAAATGGAAACTTTAGAAGAAGCATGTGGCGTTCATGGGATAGATGTAGAAGAACTAATAAAAAAATTAAATGCATAATTAAAATATCAATACATTTATCAAAATAAATATATAAAATCAGGACAAATTAATACAAAAAATAAAATTTTTAAAAAAATTTTGATAAATGTATTGACATATTAAAAAAAATAGTGTAATATATAGAGGCGTTCTAAGTTGAACTTAGAAAATAGCAGATGGGCTATTAGCTCAGGTGGTAGAGCACTTGACTTTTAATCAAGTTGTCCCGCGTTCGAGTCGCGGATAGCTCACCAAAAGAACTAAATAATTAAAAGATTGTTTAGTTCTTTGTAAATATGGCCCCTTGGTCAAGAGGTTAAGACATCGCCCTTTCACGGCGGAGACATGGGTTCGATTCCCGTAGGGGTCACCAAGAATGCCACTTTAGCTCAGTTGGCCAGAGCACCGCACTTGTAATGCGGGGGTCCTCAGTTCGAATCTGAGAAGTGGCTCCATATAAAAGGTCAGTAGTTTTGAATTAATTCTTAATTATTGACTTTTTTATTTTACAAATTATAAATATTATGCTATTATTTAATTACAAAATAAATGTGTTTGATTACCAACAGTCAAATTTGTAGATGTATGTGTATCCGCGAATGCACATGCTTTTTTTATGTCAAAAATAGAGTAGACCGCGAAATCTACTCTATCGACTTATGTATGAATTCAAGTAATATGAAAAATAATATTATTATCATATTTCGCACCTCTTTAATTTTATAACTAATTATTTATAAGGATTATATCATACATTTCCCCAAATACTTTTTTTATATTATCTCCTGTTACATTATAAGCATCAATGCCACATTTTCTCGCACCTTCAACATTATTTATATTGTCATCAAAAAAAACAATATTTTTTGGATCACAACTACATTTTTTTATAACAAATTCATATATTTCTTTATATGGTTTTATACATCCCATTTCATAAGATAAAAATTGATAATCCAAGTCTAATAGATTAATTTGATCTTTATATCTATCATAATCCATTAATCTCAAATTAGATAATATACCAACTTTGAAGCCTTTATTTTTTAGCATATTAATTAAATCAATAGTATCTTGATACATTGAATTATCTAATTTATTATATATTTTATAAAATTCTTCAACGGTTAAATTACTTTTACAATATTCTAATAATTTTTTTATATGATATTCATCTGTTACAGTACCTTTATGAGCATTTATTACTATATCATCATAGAACCAATATTTTTCAAATTCTTCATATGAAATTTTACAATTTAAATTTCTATATAATTCATTGTTATCCAGTGATTTTGCAAGAACATTTCCTAAATCAAATAAAAATATTTTACTCATTTATAAACTCCTCCTTAATAAAATCTAAAATTTCATCATACACTTGTTGCCTATTTTTTGATGTATCAAAATATTTTATATTATACTCTTGACATTGTAAGCTTAATTTTCTACTACTTTCTATTGTCTCACTACATATTTCCAACAATTTTTCATCAGAATAATTATATGTCCATTCTAATTCAGTGTCATATTTTTTAAGCAATTCTTTATAATTATATTCTGATATATCTGTACACCCTAAAACAATTATTATACTATTTTTAAATATATTAATAGCATTGCTTAATGTTATATCAGATGAATCAATTACATAATAAATATTTCTTTTTAAATGAATATTATTTTCATCAATAATATGTTTTATAAAGTTACAAAAATCGATTTTGTTAATTGTATTTTTTGATGTAAAACCTAATTCTGGATATATTTTAATAAAAGCGTTTCTAATACTATCACCACTTATATAATGAATATTTTTAAATTCTTTACATATAATTGATGATAATGTTGATTTTCCAGTTCTAGGCGGTCCTAAAATAATTATATTTTTCATATTAAAAATCTCCTTAAATTATTATTTTTATTAGTAAAATTATAGCATAAGCACTTTTATTTAGCTACATTATTTTAATATTAAAATAAATATAGTAAAAAATTAATTATTACTAAAAAAACATATAAAAAATAATTATAATTGACACATTTTAATTCTATTTAATTTATAATAAATTTTTGTTTAAGTCTGTATATATTGAAATATCAATAAAAGCATGCTATAATAGGCTATGAGAAGTGGCTTCATATAAAAAAATAATATTAAAATTTTTGACCTAAAGAATCAATAAAATGGAGGTTAATTATGAATAAAGTAGTAATAGTAACAGGAGCTTCAAGAGGAATAGGAAGAGAAATAGCAAGAGGATTAGCAAAAAAAGGATACACAATAATAGCAAATTATAATAAATCAGAAAAACAAATGATAGAGTTAAAAAACGAATTAGAAAAAGAAAAAATAAATATAGATATAGTAAAAGCCGATATATCAAAAAGAGATGAAGCAAAAAAAATTGTAGAATATACAATAAATAAATATGGAAAAATAGATATATTAATTAATAATGCTGGAATATCACAAATTAAAGAATTCACCCAAATAACAGATGAAGAATGGAATAATATGATAAATACAAATTTAAATTCAGCATTTTATATGTCACAAGAGTCTTGCAAAAATATGATACACAATAAAAAAGGATGTATAATTAACATTTCATCAATATGGGGATTAGTAGGAAGTTCATGTGAAGTACACTATAGTGTAAGCAAAGCGGGAATAGATGCAATGACAAAATCTCTAGCAAAAGAATTAGGTCCATCTAATATAAGGGTAAATTCAATAGCACCAGGAATTATTAATACAGAGATGAATAAAGATTTAAATCAAGAAGAAATCAATAAAATAAAAGAAGAAATACCTCTTGAAAAAATAGGGGATACTAAAGATATCGAAAAATGTATAGAATGGTTAATTGAAGATGAATATACAACAGGCCAGATAATATCAATTAATGGTGGATGGGTAATATAAAAAAGCATATTTAAAATATGCTTTTTAATTTTCGCTTACTTTTTTTCTATAATTTCCAGAAAGTACTTTTGGAAGATATGTTACAATTTTATAAATTGCTAAACGAATTTTTTTACTCCATAAATAAGATTTTCTTAACTTTTTAGCACTACCTAAAGATACTGGTTCATCTTCTAAAACTAATAATTCGTTTTGTTTTTTCTCTATTTCAAATACATAATTTTTAGTATCATTGTTATCCCATTCATTATTATTATTTTTAAAGCAGAAATTAAATGTTTCGCCTTCACCTAAAAAGATTTCAGCTTGAAATCCAAGTTCTGTTTTTTCCATCTCTACATCATTTACATTGTCCCAATTAAGTCCAAATCCATAATGGATAAAAACTCCTTCTGAATTTTCTTGAAAAAATTTTCCTGTATAAGATATCTTAACAGTAGTATTTTCAACTAATTTATCTGTATTAAAAAATATATTTTTAACTAATTCCATTATTATTCTCTCCTTATTTATCTTTTGCTACAAATATTATAATATTAAATTATGTATTGTTCAAGTGTTTTTTGTAAATTTTTTTTAATTTTTGTAATAAATTGTTGTAGTTCAGTTTTTAGTATGGATAGTAACTAAAAATAATTACTATATGATAAGTTTATGTAATGAGGGATGTGATTGGAATATAAAATAAAAAGTTTTAATATTATATAAAAAAACTTGAAATAAGAAAAAGTATATTATAAAATTACGTAGGAAAATAAAACCGAATACAAAAGAAAAATAAAAAATTAGAATATTAAATAAATCATAGAAAGAAGTGATAGTATGAAGAAGTATGATGTAATTGTTGTTGGAATGGGGCCAAGTGCTATATTTTTAGCATATGAGTTAGTAAAACAAGGAAAAGGAAAAAATGTTTTATTAATAGAAGAAGGTAAAAGAGTAGAAAAAAGATATTGCCCAATTGAAAAAACAGGAAAATGCATAAAATGTAAGCCTTTTTGTAATATAACTAGTGGTTTTTCAGGAGCTGGAGCTTTTTCAGATGGTAAATTATCACTATATAATAAAGAAGATGAAGATATATATATTGGAGGAACTTTACAAGAATATATAGGAGTAGAAGAAACAAAAAAATTAATCGATTATACAGACAGTATTTATTTAAAATTTGGTGCAGATAAAAAATTAGAAGGAACAGAATATAAAGAGGAAGTATCAGAACTATCTAAAAAATCAAAAAAAGAAGGAATTAATTTGATAAGCATACCTATAAGACATTTAGGAACAGAAAAAAGTCATGAATTATACAGAAAAATAGAAGAATTTATAGAAGAAAATGGTATAAATTTATTATTTGAAACAGTTGTAAAAGATTTGATTGTAGAAGAAGGAAAAATTAAGGGAGTTAAAGTAAAACCTTCAAAAAATGCAGAAGATGAAACAGAATTAGAAGAAATATATTCAGACAATGTTGTTGTTGCAGTAGGAAGAAAAGGTGCAAATTGGTTAACAAACATGTGTGATAAGCATGATATCGCTACAAAAAATGGAACAGTTGATATTGGAATAAGATATGAATTGCCTGATTCCGTAATGAAAAATGTAAATAAATATATGTATGAAGGAAAATTTATAGGAAGACCAGAACCTTTTAGAGATAAAGTTAGAACATTCTGTCAAAATCCTAGTGGTTTTGTATCAACAGAAGTTTATGATGAAAATATAACATTAGTTAATGGACATTCATATAAAGATAAAAAAAGTACAAACACTAATTTAGCAATATTAGTATCACATAATTTTACATATCCATTTAACAAACCGATAGATTATGGTAGAAATGTAGCTAAAAATTTAAATGAATTAGGAAATGGAAATGTTGTAGTTCAAAGATTAGGAGATGTTTATAGAGGAAAAAGAACATGGGAACATGAATTAGCTAATAATTCAGTAGTCCCAACTCTTACGGCTGCTGTTCCTGGAGATATAACTTTTGCTTTAGGATATAGAACAATGACAGATATTTTACAATTTATTAGAGCAATGGACAAAGTTGTTGAAGGATTTGCAAATCCAGACAATTTATTATATGGACCGGAAATCAAATTTTACAGCAATAAATTGGATATAGATTGTAATTTTGAAACAAATATCAAAGGATTGTATTCAATAGGAGATGGAGGAGGAATGACAAGAGGTTTAATGATGGCTTCTTGCTCAGGAGTCCAAATGGCTAGAATTTTGGAGAAAAGAATTTGAAAATAAATTAGTAAAAAAGGTTTGTAATCTTTTAGATTTAAAGATTATAGACCTTTTTTATGTCTTATAATACTTCACAAATAATTATATATAAAAATTAACTTCCTTAATAATCAAACAGATCGTATGAAAATATATGTATGTGGAAGAACCGTAAGTGTTTAATGGAATAATTCATACAGGACATAAATATATTTATATTGTAAAAAACGCAAAAATGTGGTAAAATTATCCAAGAGGATATAAAAGGGGAGAATAATAAATGGAGAAAAGTAATTTAAAAGTAGAGGAACTAGAAAACAAAACTATAGAAAAACAGGAAGAATCTAAAGAAGAAGCAAAAGAAGAGATAAAAGAGAAAACAAAAGAAGATTTGAAAGAAGAAAGTAAAGAAGTAAAAAATAGTAAAAAAAATGTTTTTCCTATAATCATAACATGTGTAATATTTATAGTTGCTCTTATTTTTTCAACTATTTTTGCCTTAATGAATATAAACAACAATAATATAGTAAGTGGAGTAAAAATAGAGGGAATAGATGTTTCGGGATTAACACAAGAAGAAGCAAAATCAAAAATTAACATAATATATGAAGAGAAAAAACAAAAGGATATCAAATTAAAATATGAAGATTATGAGACAACAATTAATCCTGAACTCTTAGAAACAACTTATGATATTGATGGAGCAATAGAAGAAGCAATTTCTATAGGTAAAAATAATAATATTATTGTAAACAACTACAACATTTTATTAGCACTAATTGGAAAAAAAGATATAAATGTAAATATGACAATAAATGAAGAAATTACAAAAAAAACAGTAGAAGATATTGGAAAAAATATTACGGGTGCAGTAGTTGAACCAGCTTATTATATAGAAAATGATCAATTAATAATTACTAAAGGAAAAGAAGGGCTGAAAGTAGATACTGAAAATCTAATTAATAAATTAAAGAACCATTTAGAAAATATTAACATAAATCAAGAATACATAGATATGCCAGTAACAAATAAAATACCAGAACAGATAGATATAGAAAAAATTCATCAAGAAATATATAAAGAAGTTCAAGATGCTTATTATACAAAAGATCCATTTACAATACATCCAGAAGTAGAAGGAGTAGATTTCAATTTAGATGAAGCTAAAGCAATATTGCAAGAAGATAAAGATGAATATATAATACAATTAATCATAACAAAGCCTAAGGTTACAACATCACAAATAGGTTCAGAAGCATTTCCAGATTTACTTGCAACATACACAACAAAATATAATGCAGGAGATGTAGATAGAACCACAAATTTAAAAATAGCATGTCAAAAAATAAATGATAAAGTAATTTTACCAGGAGAAACATTCTCATATAATCAAACATTAGGAGAAAGATCAATAGCTACAGGATATAAAAATGCAAAAGTATTTGAAAATGGTCAGGTTGTAGATGGAATTGGTGGCGGTATTTGCCAAATATCAACAACATTGTATAATGCAGTATTAATGTCAAATCTAGAAGTTACAGACAGGTCAAATCATCAATTTGTAACATCATACGCACCAGCAGGAAGAGATGCTACAGTTGTTTACGGCCAAACAGATTTTAAATTTAAAAATACAAGAACATGTGCTATAAAAATAAAAGCAGGTATTTCAGGTGGAGTAGCAACAGTTTCTATATATGGAGTTAAAGAACAAGAAGAATATACAGTTTCATTTAGTACAAAAACAATTTCAACAATACCATTTACAGTTAAATATGTAGATGATAATACTTTGGCTGTAGGAACAGAAAAAGTTCAACAAAAAGGTGCAAATGGAATTATTACGGAAACTTATATAACTAAGAGTTTAAATGGTAAAGTAGTATCAACAAAATTACTTTCAAAAGATACATATAATGCAATGCAAAAAATTATACTAAAAGGAACTAAAGGAGCTACAACTAATGTAGATACTAACGCAAATACAAATATGGATACAAATTCAAATACAAATAATAATGAACAAAATAATAAGCAAGAAACAAAACCTGCAGAAAATAAAGAAGTTGTAAATAGTATACAAAATACAGATAATAAGGCAAATTCAAATAATGTGAAAAATTAGATAAAAAAAGATATATATTAAATATATATCTTTTTTTGTATGGAGATAAACATAGTATTGGTGCGTCATCAGGGGGTCGAACCCTGGACCTTCGGATTAAGAGTCCGCTGCTCTACCAACTGAGCTAATAACGCATATAGTTTATTTTTTATCTAAAAATTACTTTATCATTATAGTATTTTTTCAATTCATTGTCAATAGTCTGAACTATAAAAAAATACAAATAAAACTTATGTAAACATTTAAAAATGCGTTGACAATAATCAAATAAAAAGTTAAAATATATATATAGGATAAAATAAAAAGGTGGGTGTAATAATGATAAAAATATATAATACAGATATAAATACAAATAAAATGGAAGAAATAAAAGAATTTAAAAAGGGAAGTTGGATACATTTAGTAAACCCATCCGAGATAGAAATAAAAAAAGTATGTGAAAGTGTCTGCATACAAGAAGAATTTATAAGAGATGCATTAGACTTTGAAGAAAAAGCGAGAATAGACCAAGAAGAAGACGATGGCACAATTCTTTTTGTTGTAGATGTTCCAATAATAGAAAAAAATGAAGAAAATGATGTATATACAACAATGCCATTAGGTATGATTGTTGTTAGAGATGACTTTTTTATAACAGTATCATTAAGAAAAAACAAAATAATAGAAGATTTTGCAAAAAGAAAAATAAAAGATTTTCAAACATACAAAAAATCAAAATTGATATTTCAAATATTATATTTAAATTCATCATATTATTTGGCATATCTAAAACAAATAAATAAAGAAACAGAAATAGCAGAATATATTTTGAAAAACTCAATGAAAAATAAAGAGCTGCTAAAATTACTAAGTTTAGAGAAGAGTTTGGTATATTTTACAACTTCTTTAAAATCAAATGAACTTGTAATGGAGAGGACATTAAGAGGAAAAATAATAAAATTATATGATGAAGATGAAGATATTCTAGAAGATGCTATTACAGAAAATAAGCAGGCTATAGAAATGGCAAAAATTTATAGTGATATTTTAAATGGAACAATGGATGCATATGCTTCAATTATTTCCAATAACTTAAATGGAGTTATGAAATTTTTAACTTCTATTACTATTGTTCTAGCAATACCTACCATGGTTTCAAGTTTTTGGGGAATGAATGTTAATTTGCCGTTACAAGATAGTAAATTTGGTTTTCTGGTAATGTTAGGGATATCGATTATATTGACATTAGTTGTAACTTGGTGGTTGAAAAGAAAAGATATGTTTTGAGGAATTGGGGACGTGTTAAAAAAACCCAATTTTTTTTTGGGGTTTTTTAAACACGTCCCCAATTCCTACTTGAAACATATGAAAAAATAAGGTATAATAGCAAAAGAGACAGTTGTAACAATCCAATTTTGTCTCAAAGGAGGAAAGATATGTTAAGTGCAAATGGCGTAACAGTTAGATTTGGAAAAAGAGTTTTATTTGAAGATGTAAATATAAAATTTGGAAAAGGAAATTGTTATGGGATAATAGGAGCAAATGGAGCTGGAAAGTCTACATTTTTAAAAGTATTATCAGGAGAAATAGAACCAAGCAAAGGAGATGTAACACTAGATAAAGGTGAAAGATTATCAATATTAAAACAAGATCACTTTGCTTTTGAAGAAAACACAGTTATAGATACTGTTATGATGGGAAATAAAGAATTATATGACATAATGAAAGAAAAAGAAGCAATATATGCAAAACCTGATTTCTCTGAAGAAGACGGTATGAAAGCTGCTAAGTTAGAGGAAAGATTTGCTGAATTAGATGGATGGAATGCAGAGTCAGATGCAGCAATGCTATTAAATGATTTAGGAATTTCACCAGATAATCATTATAAATATATGAAAGAAATTGAAGCTAGAGAAAAAGTAAAAGTATTACTAGCTCAAAGTTTATTTGGAAATCCTGATGTTCTTTTACTTGATGAGCCTACAAATGATTTGGATTTAAAAAGTATAAATTGGCTACAAGAATTCTTAATTAATTTTGAAAATACAGTTATAGTTGTATCACATGATAGATATTTCTTAAATAAAGTATGTACACATATTGCAGATGTAGACTTTGGAAAAATCAAAGTATACCCAGGAAACTATGACTTCTGGTATGAATCAAGCCAATTGGCATTAAAACAAATGAGAGAACAAAATAAAAAGAAAGAAGAAAAAATTAAGGAGCTACAAGACTTTATTGCGAGATTTAGTGCTAATGCTTCAAAATCAAAACAAGCAACATCAAGAAAGAAAACATTAGAGAAAATAGAATTAGATGAAATAAAGCCGTCAAATAGAAAATATCCATATGTAGATTTTAAACCAGATAGAGAACCAGGAAAAGAAATTTTACAAGTAAAAAACATTTCCAAAACATATGAAGGGGTAAAGATATTAGATAATATATCATTTACTGTAAAACAAGATGATAAAATAGCATTTTTAGCAGATAATGAAATTGCTAAAACAGTATTATTCCAAATTATAGCTGGAGAAATGGAACCAGATGAAGGTGAACTTGTATGGGGAACAACAATTACAAAGTCTTATTTCCCTAAAGATAATAACTACTTATTTGATACAGATGAAAATATAACAGAATGGCTAAGACAATATTCAAAAGACCCAGATGAAACATATGTAAGAGGATTTTTAGGAAGAATGTTATTCTCTGGAGATGAAGCATTAAAACAAGTAAATGTATTATCAGGAGGAGAAAAAGTAAGATGCGTTCTTTCAAAAATGATGCTTTCAGGTGCTAACTTCTTAATATTTGATGAACCAACAAACCATTTAGATATGGAAAGTATTACATCTGTAAATAATGGAATGTCAAACTTTAAAGGAAATATATTATTTACATCTCATGACCATCAATTAACTCAAACAGTTGCTAATAGAATTATTGATATTAAAGAAAATGGAAATGTTATTGATAGAGAAGTTACTTATAATGAATATTTAGGAATTGAATAAAAAAAAGATGATTTCAAAATCATCTTTTTTTTAAATTAATTTCCTTGAATTGGATCATTACTATTCTCTGTTACAACTTCTGCTTTAACATCTGAACTATTACCAGTTGCAAATTTATAAAAAGCTATAGTTGCAAATTGAATATAAGGTAAAAGCCATAAATAACCAATACCTAAAGTAAAACAAGCTAAAATAGCCCAACCGATAAAAGAAAGTTCTAAACAGAATAATTTACCACGTTTATTAGTCATTAATTCTTCACTTTTTAAAACAGCATCTTTAGAAGACATTTCAGGATTATCAGCAGCTACTAAATAAGCTAGTTGATAATAATAAGATTTTGTTGTAGCCCAAATCATTGAAACTACAAAAAGAATAAATCCTATTATTCCTAAAACTCCAAAAGAACCTGCTGTTGATGCAGTTCCAACAATAGATGCAGTAGTCGCGCCAACCATTCCAAATATAATAATAACATATGAAACAATTACTAATATAATTGGAACTATCATTTTTAAAGCTGTTTGTAAAGAAATTCCCCATGATTTTTTAAAGTTACTAAATCCTAAACTTAAAAAATCAAAAGCTTTAACTTCTTCACCATTATATAACTTAAATAAAGAAATAATAAAACCAAATGATAATGGTAGTTCAATAATAGCAACAACTAGTGACCAAATGAATTGCATTGATGTTGGAAATAATCCTTCAAAAAATCCTTGAATAAATCCAAGAACAAAAAAAATTAGCATATATGCTAAAGTAAAGCATGCCACCTTACCCCATTTACCTTCTAATTTTTTACGTGCCTCAAGTCTAAATTCTGATGAAACCATTGTAATCCCCCTTTCATTTATTATAATTATAATACACAAAAATACAAAAAAAGTCAATAAAATATCAAAATCGACAAAAACCCGACTAATTATTATAAAAAAATTATAAAACTATTGACTTTTAACAGGTAAAGTTTGTTATAATATATATTGCAAAATAATAAAAAAGGAAGGATAATAATGGAAAAAATTATAAAAACAATTGCAGAGGAATTAAATATAAAAACTGCACAAGTAGAAAACACAATAAAATTAATAGACGAAGGAAATACAATTCCATTTATTGCACGTTACAGAAAAGAAGTAACAGGTGGATTAAGTGATGAAGTATTAAGAACATTTGGAGAAAGATTAAATTATTTAAGAAATTTAGAAACAAGAAAAGAAGAGATTGTAAAATCAATAGATGAACAAGGAAAATTAACAGATGAAATTTTACAATCAGTTGCTGTAGCAAAAACTTTAGCAGAAGTAGAAGATATTTATAGACCATATAAGCAAAAGAAAAAAACAAGAGCTACAGTCGCAAAGGCAAAAGGATTAGAACCATTAGCAAATATAATTATAGAACAAACAGAAACAAATCCGATAATTGACATAGCAAAAGAATATGTAAATATAGACAATCTTTCAGAAGAAGATAAGAAAAATAAAGATAAAGTAGTAAAAACACCAGAAGATGCAATACAAGGAGCTTTAGACATTATTGCTGAAAACATTTCAGATGAACCAAAATATAGAAAAGAAATTAAAAAATTGTGTTATAGAGAAGGATTAGTCCAAACTAAAGCAAAAGATGAAGAAGCTAAATCAAATTATGAGATGTATTATGAGTATAGTGAAGCAATAAAATATATACCAAGTCATAGAATCTTAGCTATGAACAGAGGAGAAAAAGAAGAATTCTTAAAAGTAAAAATAGAAAAACCTCAAGAAAAAATATTATTATATATAGAAAAAGATATTATTAAAGGTGAAACACAATTTACACAAATGCTAAAAGATACAATATTAGACAGTTTTGGAAGATTAATTGAACCTTCAATAGATAGAGAAATTCGTTCAGACTTAACAGAAAAAGCTGAAGAAAAAGCAATAAAAGTATTTGGACAAAATTCAAAACAATTATTGCTAGGGGCACCAATAAAAGGAAAAACAGTTATGGGATTTGACCCAGCATATAGAACAGGTTGTAAAATTGCTGTAATAGATGAAACTGGAAAAGTTTTAGATTATACAACAGTATATCCAACAGAACCTCAAAATGATATAGAAGGTGCAAAAAAAGAATTATTAAAATTAATAGAAAAAGATAAAGTAGATATGATAGCAATAGGAAATGGAACAGCTTCAAGAGAATCTGAAATGTTTGTTGCAGATATGATTAAAGAAGCATCAAGACCTGTTCACTATGTAATAGTAAGCGAAGCTGGAGCATCAGTATATTCAGCATCAAAACTTGCAACAGAAGAATATCCAGACATAAATGTTTCAATAAGAGGAGCTATTTCAATTGCAAGAAGATTACAAGACCCTCTTGCAGAACTTGTAAAAATAGACCCAAAAGCAATTGGTGTAGGTCAATATCAACATGATGTAAATCAAAAGAGATTGGCAGAAAGTCTTACAGGAGTAGTAGAAGACAGTGTTAACAAAGTAGGGGTAGATGTAAATACAGCAACACCTTCATTATTAGCATATGTATCAGGAATAAATAATACAATTGCTAAAAATATTGTAAAATATAGAGATGAAAATGGAAAATTAAAAGAAAGAAAAGAACTTTTAAAAGTTCCAAAATTAGGGAAAGTTGCATTTGAGCAATGTGCTGGTTTCTTAAGAATTATAGATGGAAAAAATCCATTAGAAATAACAGCAGTTCACCCAGAAAGCTATGAGGCAACTGAAAAACTACTAGAATCTTTAGGATTTGATAAAGAAGATTTAAGAGATAGAGAAAAATCTGATAGTTTGAAACAAAAATTAAAAACAGTGGATGTTAATAAGATGTCTCAAGAGTTAGAAATTGGAGAAATGACATTAAAGGATATAATCGAAGAATTGAGTAAACCAGGTAGAGACCCTCGTGAGGATATGCCAAAACCAATATTGCGTTCTGATGTGCTAAAATTAGAAGATTTGAAAGAGGATATGATTTTGACAGGTACTGTTAGAAATGTTATAGATTTCGGTGCTTTTGTGGATATTGGTGTGAAGTATGATGGTTTAGTTCATATTTCAGAGATGAGTGAGAAGTTTATAAAAAATCCTTTAGAGGTGGTTTCCGTAGGAGATGTTGTTAAAGTTAAAGTTATAAAAATTGATATGGAGAGAAAAAAAGTAGCGCTTTCAATGAAAGTGTAAGAAATAAAAAGCAGGGTTCTTCTAAGGACTAGTTCAGATAAGGAAACAGAAATAGCCTTTAGGATCAAACGGTATAATCTAAATTGGTTATGCCGTTTTTTTTATATTTTTGAAATACATTTTTCATATTTTACGGAAAGCATTGACAAGAATATATAAATATTATATAATCAAACAAAAGTTCTTATAATTAAGGAGGAACTATGAAAGAAATTAATGTGCTAGATACAAGAATTACATATTTTAATATGAATGATGAAGATTACATTTCATTAACAGATATGCTAAAATCAAAAGATGGAGATTTCTTTATTTCAGATTGGTTAAGAAATAGAAATACAATAGAGTTTTTAGGTATATGGGAAGAATTGCACAATCCTAATTTTAATTATGGCGAATTCGCCATAATTAGAAGTCAAGCAGGATTAAATAGTTATAAAATTAGTGTTAAAGAATGGGTCAATAAAACCAATAGCATAGGAATTCTTGCTAAAACAGGAAGATATGGAGGAACATATGCTCATAAAGATATCGCGTTTGAGTTTGGTATGTGGATAAGTCCAAAGTTTAAATTGCTTTTGATAAAAGAGTTTGAAAGATTGAAAGCAGAAGAACAAAAACAATTAGGTTGGGATGCTAAAAGAGAATTATCAAAAATAAATTATAAAATTCATACAGATGCAATAAAGAAAAAATTAATTCCGAAAGAACTTACTAAATATGAAACTAGTATAGTATATGCTGAAGAAGCAGATGTATTAAATATGGCTCTATTTGGAATGACAGCCAAACAATGGAGAGATAAAAATCCAGACAAACAAGGGAACATAAGAGATTATGCAAATATAAATGAATTAATTTGTTTAGCTAATTTAGAGAATGTAAATTCAATATATATAAATGAGGGCATAAAACAATCTGAAAGACTTATTAAATTGAATAAAATTGCTATTTCTCAAATGGAAATATTGACAGAAACAAATAAAAAACTACTTAAATAATAACAATTAAAGCAAGCATTAAAAATTTAACGGCTGATTGTAAAATTTACAACCAGTCGTGTCTTCTGATTTTTATGTATACTTTTCTTGGATTTTCTTTACCTTAGAAAAATCATTTTTTAAAATATCCAAAAACACATCTGTAATCTCAGGGTCGAATTGAGTTCCTTTATTTTTTTCAAATTCAGAAATGACAACATCTAAAGGTAGAGATTTTCTATAAGTTCTTCCAGATGTCATTGCATCAAAAGTATCTGCAATAGAGACTATTCTTACTAATAGTGGAATTTCTTCACCCTTTAATTTTGCAGGATAGCCGTTTCCATCAAATCGCTCGTGATGAAATTTTACAATAGGTATTATTTTAGAATATATAGTTGTTGGAAATAGTATATGGCTTCCTATCAAAGGGTGATTTTTAATTTGAAGATATTCGTTGTTGGTTAAGGCACAATTTTTCAGTAAAATATGGTTAGGAATTCCTATTTTTCCAATATCATGGAACATGCTTCCAACTTTTAGATTTTTCAAATTGGTTCTTGAGAGTTTCATGTGTTTTCCTATTAAGAGTGAATACTTCGATACTCTAAATGAGTGACCAATTGTATAAGTATCTTTATATTCAACAATGTTCCTTAAAATTTGAACAGTTGTTAGATAAGGTGATTTGTAATCACTACTATAATTATCTATTGTCATATTTACTCTCATAAATTCGTAAATAGAGTTTGTAATTAATTCAACAAGAATTACCAATTTATTAAAATCTTCATCTTTATTATGATATGCTTGAATATCATAATCTTTTACAATCTCAAGTGCTTCAGATATATTGTTATTTTCAACAAGTAACGTTATATATGTAAATGCATCGAAAATTCTAATTTTTTTTATAAGTAATTTTAATAGTTTTTGTGAAAATGTAAAATTGATTATAATTAAATCATAATTTTTAGTTTCTACTTCATTTATAGCACTTAAAGGATCTCTAATTAATTCAAAATTATATTTTGAACTTTCAAATAGTATTGATAATTTATTTATTGTTTTTATTTCATTACTTACTACTAAAATATTGTATTTTTTATTTTCATAAACCATAGTAACACCTCTAATATTTGTAATTACAACTATTATATTAATTATTCTTTCAAAAAGCAATAGATTCATTTTTTTAGTTCCAATTTCTTGCAAAAGTCGGGTTACATCTCAGAGGGAAAGATATATATATTAAAATGCAGTGACGCGCAGTTTGGAAGGACACAAAAACATACAGATCATCCAGATTAACTCTTCAAATTCTGAAATACAAATATCTTACTCATATGACTAGTCCGACCAGTAAGGAACGGAATTTTAATATATATATCTTTCCCTCTGAGATGTAACCCGACTTTTGCAAGAAATTAGAACTAAAAAAATGTGTTTAAGATGAGAAAAAAAGGAAAAAATAAAAGTAGGAGGGCATATGAAAGCAAAAAGGATAAGTAGGAGAAGTCCATTTAGGAAAGTTATATCAATATCGATAATATTGATAATTGTATTTTTAATATTAATATATTTGTATAATACATATAAAAACATAGATATTAACAATTCAAATTATAAAGTTGAGCAAGTACAATCCACAGTTAATGAACAAACTGTGGAAAAAGAGGTAGAAAATAGTAAAAATGTCGCAGATGTATTAGAAAATATGATGGAAAGTGTGGTTGGTATTTCAAAGTTGAAGGATAATGGGAGTTCTATTTTTTCTTCTAGTAATGAAACTTCGCTTGGTTTAGGTACAGGAGTTATTATATCAGAGAATGGATATATTTTGAGTAATGAACACGTTACTGGAGGAAAGTATAGCGCTTGTTATATAACTTTAGAGAATAGTAAAAAATATGATGGTACTGTTGTATGGAGTGATACAGATTTAGATTTATCTATTACAAAAATAGATGCTAAAGGTTTGAAATATGTAACTTTAGGAGATTCTAGTAAAATTAGAGTTGGGGAAACTGTATATGCTATAGGGAACCCTATTGGATTTGAATTTAGAAGGACTGTAACATCAGGAATAATAAGTAGTAAAAATAGAAGTATAAAATTAGAAGAAGGAAATAATTTATCTTATATGTCAGATTTGATTCAAACTGATGCAACTATAAATCCGGGAAATAGTGGAGGACCTTTGATTTATCCGAATGGTGAAGTTGTTCGGAATAAATACTGTCAAAATATCTTCTGCAGAGGGAATTGGTTTTGCTGTTCCTATAAATGTTGTGAAACCTGTTATTGAGAGTTTTGTTAATAATAATTTTTTTGAACAGGCGACAATGGGTGTTTATGCATATGATAAAGAAGTAATTCCTTATTTGAATAGTAATCTGAGTTTTAGTAAGGGGATATATGTTTCGCAAATTGTAAAAAATGGTCCGGCTTCTAAGGTGGATTTAAGAGAGGGTGATATTATTACTTCAATTGATGATAAAGAATTAAATACAATGAATGATTTAAGAGAATATATTTATAGTAAGAAACCAAATGATGTTGTATCACTTCAAATTTCTAGGGGAAAAATAAATAAGAATATCGAGATTACTTTACGGAAAGAAATAAAAGAGGTAAAATTATGAGAGGCTGCTGAAGATATTTTCAGTAGCCTTAGTTTAAAGCAATATCCTTAAAATTATAGTTCTTTACATAATTTTTAGTTTAAATCATTATCTTTAAAATTATATTTCTTTACATAATCTTTGGTTTCAGAATTGTTCATAAACACTGTAGAACGGTTTTGTTTTAAGAATTCAATTATATTATAAACATCAATCCAAATTTCGTTGTTTCCTTCTACTTGAGATTCATCAAATATAAGTTGTATACCAAAATGTAAATGAGGAACGTTAATGTTATTTACATTTTCTTTTATACTATAACCAGTCATTCCGAGATATCCTATAACGTCACCAGCTGTTACAGTTGAACCTTCTACAAGACCAGCGGCATATGGATGATTTTTCCTTAAATGTGCATAGTAATAATATCTTTTTTTGTCAAAGCTTCTTATTCCAATACGCCAACCTCCATATTGATTCCAGCCTAAATGCTCAATAGTACCAGATTCGACGGCTATTATTGGAGTTCCGGTGTTTCCCATTAAATCATTTCCTAGATGAGTACGTTTAAATCCATATGACCTAGAGGCTCCAAAATCATCATAGTGGCTAAATGCATAATTTTTTGCAATGGGTAAAAATGCTTTTATTCCATATTTGTCTTGAAATGTTGTTGTGCCATTTTCGTTTTCGGTTTCTATGGAATAGTTTCCGATAAATCCACTTAGAACGGCAGAGTAGCTTTCATAATAATAATTATAGTATTTCATGTTTTTGGTTAGTTCTTTTATAGTTTTTCCATTTTGTAATTGCTCTAATAGAGTGGTTAAGTCATTTTCATTAAAGTTTTTGAAGTTTCCTCCATTTTTGCAGGCAAGGTATGATAGTAGCTCTATCCAGTTGTATTTTATTTCTGAATCTGAATTGTGGGAATCTATGTCTAGTTTTGCAGTTTTTGTTAATGCGTCAGATGTTATGTTGAAGTCTACCCATTTTATGAAGTTTTCATTTTTGTCTGTGTTGTTTGTGGAGGATTTATTCCATAATATTAAGGAATTTGTTTCAGTTGATTTTGAGATTATTAAGTAGCTTGAAATTATGGTTATAGTGAGAAATATTGAAATGATAGCAAAAATTATCTTTTTGTTTATTTTTATGGATTTTATTATCAATTAGAACACCCCATATAAATATATTTGTGAAAATGTAGTTTATGAATTTAAATTTTGCTTTTTGAGAGGTAAGGTCTTGACATAGTTCATACCAAATACATATATATTAAAATTCCGTTCCTTGCTGGGCGGACTTATCATATGAGTGAGTTTTTTCTTTTTCAGAGTTTGAATCGTTAATCTGGCTGATCTGTATGAATATGTGTCCTTCCAAACTGCGCGTCACTGCATTTTAATATATATGTATTTGGTATGAACTATGTCAAGACCTTACCTCTCAAAAAGCAAAATTTAAATTCATAAACTACATTTTATATAGTGCTTACGGAAAATTGAAATGTGAGTCAGGATAATAAAAAAATGTAATATTTGTAATATTAAAAACATCTAAATTTAATATTGAAAAAAAACGGGATAAAAGTTGAAAAACCGTAAATGAAAACTTAAATCTACAAAAAAACAGTGTAATTGACACGAAAATTTTAATGGCTATAATAAAAATAACAATAAATAAAAAAAGTCGAAAGGAGGCCAGAAATTGAAAAGAAATGGAGTTAACTACTGCAAGAGAATAGTAATAGTAGGCATTTTATGCATTATTTTAATATTAACAAGTACCAATGTGATTATGGCCTCAAGTGGTACAACAAGCGTGATGCCTGAAGACAATCAATATTTTGAATTGAGGGCAACAGAAGTAAATGCAGTAGAAGGACAGAATAAACAGGTAATAATGGAATTGTGGGGAAATAACATAGAGTTCAAGCGGATTTGATGTACGTTTCTCATATGATAGTACAAATATACAACCATCAAATTTGAGTACTAATGAAATAACTGATGATGAATTAGAATATTTTGAATTTGAAAGTGAATTCCAAGATGTATTAGAAATGTTTACAATTCCATATGATGGAGAAGGAGATGGAATAAGGGCAATATTTTCATTTAATCCTCCAGTTGAAGATAGTGAACATATTATAGAAAAAGAAGGAATTGGAAAAGTCGTCAATACAGATGGTGGAGTATTATTAGGAAAGATGAGTTTCCAAATGACGGCCGATGTGTTTGATGTCGGATGGTTTAGTTTAGAAGAAAGCGACGATTCATCACCTTTAACAGGAATCAAAATAAATATAGATGGAACTCAATATTATGAAGAACAGTCAACATTTAGATTTACTGATAAGACAGCTTCAAAGGATTCTAGTCTAAGTAATTTGGTATTAAGTTCAGGAGTCGTCGATGAAGATGATCCAGACAAATCTACATATAAAGAATATGGTCTGACTCCAACATTTGATAAAGATACATTAAATTATGAATTAGAATTACTGGAATATATAGATAAGATGAATATAACAGCGACCACAACAGATAGCAAATCTACCATGAAAATAAAAGTTCCAAAGAGAAATGATGATAACGAACTGGTCTATGATTCTGATGGAAGTACTATTATATATGAAGAAAAAGATATAGAAAGTGGTGTTCCATTAGAAATTACATTAAATAAATTAGGTGAGCCGGATACAAAGATAACTATAATAGTAACGGCAGAGGATGGAAAAACGGTTAGTAATTATGAAGTGGTAATAAAAAGACCATATGGAACAATAAAAGGTAAAAGCATTTTAGCTGATTTTGATGACCCAGATGTAGTTGAAAACTTTCTAGATATATATGGAATTAATCTAAGTAATAAAACAACTATAAATGTATATGAATCAGACTTAGTAGAATGGGAGTCAATCCCAGATATCTATGGAATGGTATATGACGATCCTTTTACATATGAAAAATTAGAAAGTATTGAAAATGAAACATCAGAAAAGTCAGATGATGATGGAACATTTGAAATATATGTAATACCAGGAAAATACGACATTCAAGTAACAAGACTTGCATATTTAGACTATATTTATTCAGATGTAGAAGTAAATGCAGGAGATATTATAGATATGGGAGAATTTAGAATGGCAGCTGGAGATGCAAATAGAGACGGAGTAATATCACAAGAAGATATAAACCAAGTTAAGAAAAGCATAGATATGGACGGAAGTGATCCTAATTTCTCAGTAGCATATAATCCAAGTCAGGTAGGAACAGTAATACAAGAAGACTTAGGATACACAAAATTGAATCAAGATGAGGAATTAAAAATAGTATATTTTACGAAATAGTTAAAAATAAAATATAAGAGGAGGAAAAAATGAAAGGGAAAGGTAGAGAGAGTAGAGTTACTCAAATGCTAACTAAAAAGAGAATAATCGCACTAGCAACTCTTTTAGTTATGCTGATTCAAACGTTTTCACCATATAGTGTATTAATCAATACCTCATATGCAGCAGTTGACCCAGATACAGATACTTTAATTGCAGTAACTGCTTCAGAAGTAGAAGATTCTAGTAGTGGAAACAAAATTATTAAAGTTACGTATGCAGTAACCGGAGAGAATATAGCCTCATTAGACTTTTCAATTGGTTATGATTCGACAAAAATAAAACCAGCTAGAAAAGGAACGGGAGCTGAATGTACAGTTACAACCATTAGTAATGCAAATACAAGCTGTGCTGAATGGGGTGATTTAGCAGATATTTTTGATGTAGATACTAGAAGGTTAACAGCAGATTCATGTAATATAAGACTTTCATTATCACATCCAGAAGGTGAATACATAAATTTAGCTGATGAAGGATATTCAGCAGCAGATTTAGGTGATGAAGCATATGGATATGATTATTATATGCCAATTGTTACTTTATACTTCTATTTAGTAGATACAAGTATCACAGAACTTACAACAGATATGTTATATTGGTCACCAGTAGGATCAGGAATGCCTACAGGATATAAATACATATATAATAATGGTGGTTCTAACCTTACAACAGTAGATCCAGCAAGCGTTGGTTATAATGGATTTGCAGAAGGATCAAAAAGTATATCTGGTATAGCACTAAAAACAGCACCTACAGATCTAACATATAATAATGGAGATAAATTAGATTTTACAGGTGGAGTAGTAACAATATCATATGATGATGGAACAAGCGAAGATGTAAATATAACAGATGCTATAGCTGCAGGAACAATAACAGTAGACTCTGAATATGCAACAGATTCAAGTAGAAAAGTAACGTTAACAGCTGATACACAAACTTTAGAAATTCCATATTATACTTTATCAGGAATTTCGATAAAAACAGATCCTACAACTACAACATATGACCATGGAGATACAATAGATTTCTCTGGAGGAGTATTAGAATTAGAATATACAGATTGTGATGGAGCAACTACAACAGAAGACTTAAGCATACCAACAGGAATATCTTCAGGAGATATTACAGTAGATAGAACAACAGCAGATGTAAATAATCAAACGGTAACATTAAAATATGGCGCATATAGTGCTTCATTAGCACTTACTGTAAATGATCCGATAGACCATATTGCTGTAACTACGCCCCCAACAAAGGTTACATATAATACTGGAGAAACAATTGATTTTAGTGGAGCAAAAATTACAGCATATAGAAAAAGTGGTGCAACATCAGAAATTGATGGAAGTGATTCAGGAATTACTTTGGGAGCTTCTACTGCAGACATTTCTGCAATACCAGACTCTAATAAATGGACGATAACAGGAGGAGATGGATTACAAGCAGGAACTCAAGAAGTAACAGTAAGTTATGATGGAAAAAGTACATCATATAATATAACGGTAAATGATACTATAGCTAGTATAGATGTAACAACACAACCAACTGCAGATAATAAATATGGAACAACAACTTTAGATTTCTCAGGAATGGTTGTTACAGTTACAACAACAGGTGGAGGAAGTTTTACAGTAACAAATGATTCTGTAAGTATTGACACATCATCTTTTAATAATAAATCATTATCAATGCAAGAATTTGATGTAAGCTACGGAGGAGTAACAGCTTCTACAAAAGCACAAATTACTTTACAAGATTATATTACTGATATAACACCATCATTTACAACAACAGAATTTGAATATAATACACCATTAAGTACAGTGTTAAGTGGTGCAACATATACAAAAACATATGCAAGTGGAGCAGTATCATCAGCAGAGGCTATCACAGAGTCTATGGTAAGTGGATATAATGCTACACCAACACCAGTATTATTTGATACAAATCATGAAAATACACAAACACTAAATATTACATTATCAACAGGAACAAATTCATTTGATAATGTTCCAATAACAAAAACTCAAGATATAACAGTAAAAGACAAAATTACAGGAATTGCAATTGAAAGATTACCAAGTACATTAGGTTTTGAGTATAATGATACATTTACATATACAAACGGAAGAATAAAAACAGTATATGCAAGTGGAGCTGATGGAGATATTGTTTATATGTCAGATTCAGCTGTAACACTAACTGAAACAGATGGATCAACAATTGACATGTCACCAGATATATCAGAATTTACTGATGGAATAGCAAGCAAAAGTGTATTAGTTACATACACAAAAGATGGAAATACATACACAACAAATTATTCAATAACAATTAATAATACAGTATCTTCTATAGAAATAGATACAGAGCCAACAAAAGAATTTGGACATGGAGATACATTCTCAACAGGAAGTGGTACATTAAAAGTAACATATGCAGCAGGAAATACAGTAATTATTTCGATGTCAAGTGGAGATGTATCAATAGTTGAAAAAGATCAAACAAGTGTTAATATGACACCTTCTACATATGATAGTTCTAATAAATATCAAGAAACATTAGAAGTTTCATATATGGATAAAACAACAACATATACAATTGATATTATTAATAAAATAACAGGAATATCAATGCAGACAACTCCAAAAGATAGCTATAATGTAAATGATACATTAGATGTTACAGGAGGAGAAATCTTAGTAACAAGACAAAATGGAACATCAGAAGTAAAAGCAATGACAGATTCAATGGTAACAAATTTCGATAGTACAGTAGAAAATACTGCATTAAAACTAAATGTAGAATATACAGAAAATGGAATAACACAAACAACAGATTACACAGTAAGTGTAAAAGATAGTGTTAAATCAATAACACTAAAAACAACACCAAAAACAGACTACAAATATAACGAAGACTTAGATGTAAGTACAGGAGTTATAACAGTAGTAAGTGGAAGTGGATCAAAAGAAATATCAGTTACAGAAGATATGGTAACAGGATATGACAAAACAATATTGGGAGACCAAGAGTTAACAATAACTTATGGAGGTCAAACAGTAACATACACAGTTAATGTAAAAGACTATGTAACAGGAATAAGTATAAATCCAGCAAGTATAACAGGAACATACAATGAAGAGTTAAGCAAATTAATTAACGATAATAGCATTACGTATACAATTACATATGCCAAAGCAGGAGCTCAATCCCCAGTAGCTCTAACAGAAAGCATGGTAACAGGATATGATAAAACAACAACAAGTGCACAAAGCTTAACAGTAACATACACAGACAATGATACAGACAGTTATACAAACGGACAAGACTTTACTGCAACATTAGATGTAACATTAGCAAATAAAGTAACAGGAGTAACAATAACAGCTCCAACAAAAGATAAATACAATTACGG
>JAFQQR010000020.1 GCA_017410505.1 Clostridia bacterium
TGCTTCTACTACTATTGTAAGAGCACTTATTTGCTTTTTGGGAAATTTGCCACAAATCTTTTTTAACTTAGTAAAAAATCCTGATAACCGTTTTTTTCCTTCTTTTTTCATTTTGCCATTCTCCCTTCATATTGCATAGTTTTAAGGAGTAGGTAATAAACTACTCCGCTTTTTTATTATTGGAAAAATATATTTATAGATAATTTTAAAAATAAATTAACAAAAATGTATAAAAATTTCCTCTTTTGAGATAATAAGAATAGACTTGAAATTAAAGGAGGATAAATATGAAAGCAACTGGAGTAGTAAGAAGAATAGATGACTTAGGAAGGGTAGTAATTCCAAAGGAAATAAGAAAAACTTTGAGAATAAAAGAGCGGAGATCCATTAGAGATATTTACAGATAGAGAAGGACAAGTAATATTAAAAAAATATTCTCCAATAGGAGAATTATCAGAATTTGCAACAGGCTATGCAGAAACACTAGCAAAAACAACAGGACATATAGCATGTATAACTGATAAAGACACAATAATAGCTGTATCAGGTGGATCAAAAAAAGAATTTTTAGAGCAAGATGTAAGTACAGAGTTAGAAAAACTAATGGAAGACAAAGAAGTTTATACAAGTAAAGAAAATAGTGATATGGCAATGCCAATTACTAAAAATGACAAAAGTGATAAAAAGTATAATGCGCAAATTGTTTATCCTATAATATCAAATGGTGATACAATAGGTACAGTTATACTAATGTCAAAAGATACAAATATTAAGATGAATGAAGTTGAAAAAAAAGTAGCTCAATCTGCTGCAACATTTTTGGCAAGTCAAATGGAAATATAAATAGTAAAAAATAAAAAAGTCAATTTTACATAATGTAAAGTTTGACTTTTTTTGGAATTTATTGTATAATACATAACAGATTGCCAAACAGGGCAAAAAATGAGATTTTTATAAAACCGAAAAAGTTTAATGAGAACGGAAAAATAAATATAAGAGAACGGATTAAAAATTAAATAAATGAGAATTATAATATAGGAAATTGGTAAAAATATTGGATTCTGTCCAATTATTTAATGTTGAAGATAATTATTATCATAATTAAATTTTTAAGATAATATCTGCAACTAGTGATTTGTGATTTATTAAACTAAAAGGGTTTATCAAAATTGAATACAGATTTTAAATAAAAATTTAGAATCATAAAATAAAAATATAAAAAAGAAAGAGAGGAAATTAAATGACACAAGATAATTTAAACAATAATGAAGAAAAAGTAGAAAGAAAAACAAGAAAAACTACAAAAAATACAAAAGTAAAAACAGAGCAAAAAAATACGACAAAAAGAAATGTTAAAGAAAGTAAAAATGCAGATACAAGAACAAAAACAACTAAAAGAGATACAAAAAAAGAAGAAGGAAAAACAGCAAAAGATTCAAAAAGAACAAATATTGAATCAAAAAGTGAAAATAAAAAAGGAAGAAAAACAAATATATTCAAAAAACCAAAATTGAAAATAATTCCATTAGGAGGATTACATGAAGTAGGAAAAAATATAACAGTTTTTGAATATGAAAATGAAATGATAGTAGTAGACTGTGGTTTATCATTCCCAGAAGATGATATGCTAGGAATAGATTTAGTTATACCAGATATTACGTATTTACAAAAAAATGTAAATAAAATAAAAGGACTTATTATAACACATGGGCACGAAGACCATATAGGAAGTGTACCATATGTATTAAAACAAATAAATATTCCAGTATATGCACCAAGATTAGCAATGGGATTGATAAGAAACAAATTAGAAGAACATAAAATATTAAGAAGTTCAACATTAATAGAAGTAATGCAAGGACAAACAATATCATTAGGAAAAAATTTTAAAGTAGAAATTATAAGAAGTTCACACAGTATACCAGATTCTGTAATGCTTGCAATAACAACACCAGTGGGAACTATATTACACACAGGTGACTTTAAAATAGATTATACACCAATAGATGGAAAAATAATGGACTTTGGAAGAATTGCAGAATTAGGAAGTCAAGGAATATTAGCATTAATGTCAGACAGTACAAATGCAGAAAGAAAAGGATTTACAATGTCTGAAAGTTCAATAGGTCCAGTATTTGATGATTTATTTGATGGATGTACAAAAAGAATTGTAGTTGCAACATTTGCATCAAATGTACACAGAGTTCAACAAATAGTAAATTCAGCAGTAAAATATAGAAGAAAAATAGCTATTTGTGGTAGAAGTATGATAAATATGATTACAACTGCAAGAGAATTAGGATATATAGATTGTCCAGAAGATTTATTTATAGACATAGATATGATGTCAACATATAATGATGAGCAATTAGTAATTATAACAACAGGAAGTCAAGGAGAAACAATGTCTGCATTAACAAGAATGGCAGCAGGAGAGCATAGAAAAGTAAAAATTACACCAAATGACTTAGTTATAATATCAGCAAATCCAATACCAGGAAATGAAAAATTTGTATCAAAAGTAATAGATGATTTAATGCAGATTGGAGCAGAAGTTGTATATAGTGCATTAGCAGATGTTCACGTATCAGGACATGCTTGCCAAGAAGAACAAAAATTAATATTTGCATTAGCAAAACCAAAATACTTTATACCAGTTCATGGAGAATATAGACAATTAGTAGCACATGGTGAGACTGCACAAATGATGGGAATTCCAGCTAAAAATGTAATTCTTATGGAAAATGGAAAAGTATTAGAAATAAGTGAAGAAGAAGCTAAATTCAATGGAATGGTTCCTAATGGAAGAGTTCTAGTAGATGGATTAGGAGTTGGAGATGTTGGAAACATCGTTTTAAGAGATAGACAACATTTATCACAAGATGGTTTAATAGTAATTGTTTTAACAATGGATTCTTCAACAGGAGAAGTAGTAGCTGGGCCAGATGTAATTTCTAGAGGATTTGTTTATGTAAGAGAATCTGAAAATTTAATGGATGATGTAAAAAGTGTTGTTAGACATGAAATTAGAAAGTGCGAAGAGAATGGAGTTAGAGATTGGGCTACAATTAAGTCTACTGTTAGAGATAATTTGAGAGATTATATATTTACAAAAACTAAGAGAAATCCGATGATTATACCAATAATAATGGAAGTTTAATAAAACGCAGTAATACCAAGACTTTGTGGTCTTGGTATTATCTATTTGTGTATATTTTGTTGATAACTGAACGAGTTTTGATAGGTCTAAAAAGGTTTTAAAAGAAAAATTAACTATTGATTTGATGCTAAAATATATAACTTTTTTTGTTCCTTATAAGTAATCATTTTGATTGCTTCTTGCATTTCTTCTATTGAAACGTGAGAATAAATATCATCACCAACATCATCATTGCTGTGGCCTATAATCGCATTTATAATTATATCTTTTACTCCTAATTTACGAAGTTCGTTTCTAGCCATGTGCCTTGCATCGTGTGCTGTGTGTTCTGATACTTCCGGATGTAAGTCCTTAAAGTTGTGCTTAAAGTGGTATAAGTAATAATCATAATCCATTTTATTTCCATTAGGCTGCATAAATAAAAATTCGTTATTAGGATCATAGTATTTTTCATAAAGATGTTTAACCGCAGGATGTATTGGAATTTTTCTATTAATGCCGGCATCTGTTTTTAATCCGCCGATAAAGTATCCATCATCTAAAAAAACATTTGCGGTATATATAGATAGTTCTTCATCTGCTCTAGTACCTGCATATAATAGCATTAGCCAAAAGTCTCGAATAAACATTTCACGTTCTTTTTTAGTATGCTCTTTTAATCCTTTAGATCTTGGTTTTAAGTTCCATAAATAATCAATTTGTTCATAAGTAAATAATCTTTCTTTTTCTATTTTTTTATTTTTTGCTTTTTTAATTTCTTTCCTGTTACAAGTAACTGCAGTAATAAATTGAGCATATCCTTTTTCAATAATATCTTCTTCTAATGCGAATTTATCAAGATTCATATATAAATTAACCATTTGCCTTTGAGATTCCGCACCTCTTTTACATTCTTTTAAATGTTTATTAAAATCTGATGCTCGTAAATCTCTATAAACTTTATCGTGAAGTGCCTTAGAGTTATTAAAGGCAGTCTTCATTCCTAAACAGTAGTGGCGGCCAAAAGGTTTGTTTTTTGGTCTGATATGATATTTTTTTTCTAACTGTTCTTCTTCTTTTGTAAGCATTTTTACTTCCTTAAATTTATCATATAGCTGCTTAAAAGTATAATTGTCTTTTTTTACTTTATCAACAATTTCCTTTTTAGGATTTTTAACAGCAACTAAAGGATATGGAATTTTAGGAAATGTAACTATTCTATTATATTTATCTTCTTTAATATAAAGTGGAGTAGGGTTTTTATGATAGTTTTCTAAACATACTAAGGTTTCTAGTTCCGTTTCAAAAGTATCTATAAAATGATAGACATTTTTTCCATTTATATCTTTTCCAATTGTAATTTTAGCACCCCATGGTTTTCTTCTTCCGTGTTCCTAAAAAAGCGGCACATCCGCTTCCATTAGGTCTTTTGTCAAAATCAACTGTACGCATAAAAAAACCTCCATTTTTCAAAATATTTTCTTGAAACACTTGAAAAATAGAGTACATTTAGATATAATACCAATGTATTCACTTTTCATAGTGTTTACGCTTTGGAAATAATGTGTTGTGCTGCGAAACTCAATAACATTATTTCCTCTTTTTTATTTTACATCATCAATTTTCTTTAGTATAGTACCATTTCTATATAGATCGTTATCGGCAAATCTAATTGAATTGATAGTACCATCTTTTATATACATTACTGCATTATAATATTGTGATTTTAATCTAAAGCCAAGAGTATTCTCACCATCTAATGAATCAAGAGAGTCGTCCCTTACAATATCATAACTTGAAATACCACATTTGGTAATTACATCAAGGGTTGTTTTTATATTATCTGCAGACATATAATCTTTTAGTACATCATAGTTAGAGCTTGATTTGTTAGTTGTAGTATTTACCATTACAAAGAAGCCTATTAATATAAGTATAAAAATTATTCCTGGTACAATTCCTGTTATAGTTTTAGTTCCCATATTTAATCCCTCCTTTTTTTGAAAGCACTTTTATTTTGACATAAAACTACTTCTCCAATTACTTTTATTCTTGATAGTTCTAGCTCCTCAAATTTAGAATTCATAAAATATAATTTGCAAATATTCGCCTCAGAAAATATCTTTGCTATATCGTAATAAGAATCATCTATTAGTAATAATAACGTTTGGCCATCGACTATATTTTCTTGTAAGTGTATAACTGCTATATCATCAATTCCTAAAAGAGGTAGCATTTTATCTGTTGTTGCCTTAACCGCAATATAATCATTTGTATTTTCTTCAAAAGGAAAATATCCCACCTTAAACATATTAACTTTAGAAATAGAAAATAAAGGTATGCCCATACTTCCTTGATTATTAAGTAATTCTTTTATTCTGCGATCAATTTCTTCTATTATATTATATAGTTCTTTTGCTGAATCAGTAGTACCATAATACATTAGAATATAATCATTTATTGTATTTAATACTGTTGCGTTGTGTTCATCCTGTTTTATTAGTAATCCAAATATAAAGTCTTTATCTATATTAGTATAAAGAGAATCAATTTTGTTTTCATATTCTTTACAAATATTTTGAGCCATTATATCTTTTGAAGACATATTTGAATTTAAGTAACCACAAACCTGCATTAGTTCATCATAATCAGTGATTCCATTAGATGCTTCAGCAATTCTTTCCAAAACTTTTGGAGTAGGAGGGGCAGGAATTCTTTTATTTTTATATTTAGATAAATAGCTTCTACCAACACTAGCTGCATTTGCAAAATCGGAAACAGAGCCATAAAAATCTTTTATCTTTGTAATTATTTCACTAAATTTATCTTGATCAAACACTATTAAAACCTCCTTACACGACTATTATATAACGGAGTGAAAAAAAAATCAACAAAAAATGTGAAAAAAAAATACAAAACCTATTGACATTATAAAATCATAAGTATATAATGCAAGTGTGAAAAAAAAGCACACGAAAAAGAAAGGAGAGATACTATGGCAGCAAAACCAAATATGGAGGCGAGAATAGATAAGATTGAAGCTCTAATAGAGAACAAGTTTCACGGCAATAACACATACTTTGCAAAAGAAATGGGTATGGGAAGAGAATATGTAAGTGCAATACTAAACGAAAGAATAAACGCTGATAGTCCAAAGTTTTGTAATGCATTGATTGCTTATTGTGAAAGAAACAACTTAGATTATAGAGAGTATGTCAGAATTATCTAATTTTTTTTAGCGAAAGTGTGAAAAAAAAGCACAGGAGGCCAAAATATGAAAGAAAATAAAAAAAGTAAAATCGCAGCACAACACATTATTGAAGGAGGTAACTATGGAAAAAGAAGAAATAAAACCGGTTGAAACTATAACACCATACGAAGCCGGAAAGGCTTTGCATAAAAATGCGGAAACAATAAGAGCAGGGTTGAGACAAGGAGTATTTAGTTTTGGAACAGCTATTCCACCAGAAAAACCTGGAGGGGATTGGAACTACATAATTATTAAAAGCAAATTTTTAGAATATTTAGGAAAGCGAGAGGTGAATACAAATGCGAATAGTTAATAAGAAAAAATTTATAAGAAGTATATTAACTTTAATATTGATATTATTAGTAGCTTTTACATTTATTATTCAAATATTTAGTGAAAAGGAAAATGTAAAATCATCAGAAATTGAATATACCATATCTAGAGGAGAAAGATTATGGGATATAGCGGAAGAATATAAAAGACCAGATCAAGACATTAGAGAGTACATATATGAAATTAAGAAACTAAACAATATGGACACATCAACAGTATATGAAGGACAAACTATAAAAATTATTGTGTACGAGGAGGCGGAATAAGGATGGAATACTACGAGAAGTTATTAGAAGAATGTAGTTATCTACAAATAGATTATGAAAGACTAAACAGAATGAAGAAAACTCTATCAATAATGAAAGAAAAACTAAACCAATTGAAAGGGGTGAGATAAATGGATAAAGAAACACAAGTATTTATTTTAGCACAAGAAGTTGATGTTTTAGAAGAAATTATAAACATTATCAGAACAAAAGATTCTAAAGCAAAAGAAAAAGTTAGCAAAGTAGAAAAATATGTACTTTTACAATTAAAGAATCATAAAGACCAAATAGACGTATTAAAAAAAGAACTATCTACTGACGGCGAATCAGAAAATAGATAGTTCAAAAGAAAATTTATATAAATTCACTTTTTCCGTATTTTATCACAAAATGTGGAAGGGTGCAAGAGAAAGGAGAAAAAATGTCCGGAAGACTAGATTACCAGGAAAGAAAACAAAAGCGAATAGAAAATTATGAGGAAAAGTCAAAAAGAATAGGGCAAGAAGCAGAAGGAAGATATCAAAAAGGAAGACAAATATTGCACGCAATGAATGGACAACCATTATTAATTGGTCATCATTCTGAGAAAAGACATAGAGCAGACCAAAAACGTATTGATAACAATTTTAGAAAGGCATACGAGTTATCAGAAAAAAGTAATTACTATGAAAATAAGGCAGAAGCAGCAAAAAATAATAATGCTATAAGTTCAGATGATCCTGAAGCTATACAAAAATTAGAGCAGCAATTACACGCATTAGAAAAATTAAGGGAAGATACAAAGAAAACAGAGCATACAACATACGAATTAAATTATATTTCTGCAGATATAAGAAGAATAAAAGCAAGAATTGAGGAACTTAAGGAATTAGAGCAATTAGATTTTAAAGATATCAAACTAAAAAACGGAACAATTATACATAATAAGGAACAAAATAGAATTCAAATAATATTCGATGAAATACCAGATGAAGCTGTAAGAGGAAAATTAAAACAACGTGGTTTTAAATGGGCAAGAAGTCAAGGAGCTTGGCAAAGAATGTTCAATAAAAAAACAATATACGAAGTAAGGTGGCTAATAAAGGAACAAGTACTGGAGGTGGTCGAAAATGAAAAAGTGTCCTAAATGTAAAGGTCCATTAGGAGAAAGACCAGCACTTTCAAGAAGAAAAGGAATAGGCGATATATGTTCAGACTGCGGGTATAAGGAAGCAATGGAAGATGCACAAAAAATAATAGATATGTATAGTAAGGAGAGTAAATAATGGAAATTAAAATATTCAATTTAAAATTAAAAAACTTTAAAGGTGTAAAAGATTTAGAAGTTAACTTTAATGGGATGGATACTAATATTTACGGAGCAAATGCTACAGGAAAAACAACTGTATTCGATGCTTTCAAATGGTTGTTCTTTGATAAGGATAGTAGCGATAGAAAAGATTTTAATATAAAGACTTTAGACAATAACAATAAACCAATACATTTTTTAGAACATGAAGTAGAGGCTACTCTAATTATAGATGGGCAAGATATTACTTTCAAAAAAATGCTCCAGGAGAAATGGGTAAAAAGAAGAGGACAAGAACAACAAGAATTTGCAGGGCACGAAACTAACTATTGGATTGATGAAGTACCTATAAAAAAGAAAGACTATGAGGAAAAAATCAATAGTATTATACCGGAAAATTTATTTAAATTAATAACAGATCCATCCTTTTTCAATAATAATATGTCTTGGAAAGAAAGAAGGGAATTGTTAATAAACATATCTGGAACTACAATAACTGATGAAGATATATTGAATTCTGATGAAAAGTTTGCAGTATTAAAAGAAAATTTGCAAGGAAGAAATATAGAAGATTATAAAAAAGTAGTTGCAGCTAAAATAAAAGAACTAAATAGCGAAAAAGAGAAAATACCAGTAAGAATAGATGAGTTAACAAATACTTTAATAACAGAACACAATATAGATTACGATAAATTAGAAGAAGAAAAACAAGGACTAAACCAAGAACTACAAAATATTGAATCAGAAATGACCGATATACAAGCTAGGGTAAGCGAAAATATGAAAAAAGCGGACCAATTAGCAATAGCAAAAAATGAATTACATAATTTAGAATTTAGGTTAAAAGTAGAACACGATGATAAATACTCAAAAGAAGGTTTAAGACTTAATAATGAAAAATCATTTTTAGAAGGTAGTTTAAGAAATAAAAAGCAAGAGCTAGAAGAACGTGTATTTAGTATAGAAAAAGACCAAAAGAAAAAAGAAGAACTATACAAACAATGGGATGAAGTAAATAATACTAAACTGGAATACGATCCTAATTCATTTGTATGTCCTACTTGTAAAAGAGAATATGAAACAGACAAAGTAGAAGAAATAAAGAAAAAGTTTGAAACAAATTTAAATGAACATAAGGAAAGCAGAAAGCAAGAAATAAACAAAGAAGGGCAAGCAATAAATAAACGTATAGAGGAAAATACGGAAGCGGTTAATAGATTACAAACTGAAATTGAAGAAACAACAAATAAATTAAATGAAGTCAACAGCAGCATAGAAAATATGCAAAAGGAAAAAGAGAAAGTTGGGCCATTCGATATTACAACGCTTCCACAATACCAGGAGAAATTAAAGGAATTAGAAAAGTTACAAAGTGTAGTAGATGGCTTAGTAAAAGAAGATACAACAGAAATCCAAAACAGAAAGGCCAATATAACAGACCAAATAAACAACATAAATAAACAACTAAATGAAAAGGTAGTACAAGAAAAAACAAAGAATCGTATCCAGGAATTAGAAAATGCAGAACAAGAGCTAGCAGAGAAAATTCAAGAATTAGAATCGCAAGAATTTCAAATAGAACAATTTACAAAAACAAAAGTTGAATTATTAGAAAATGCAATAAATAGCAACTTTGAAGTTGTAAGGTTTAGGCTTTTTGATACTCAAATAAACGGTGGACTTGTAGAGTGCTGCGATACATTAGTTAATGGAGTTCCATATTCTGATGTAAATAATGCACATAAAATAATAGCAGGATTAGATATTATAAAGACATTATCAAAATTCTATAATACAACAGCACCAATATTTATAGACAATAGAGAAAGTATCAATAAATTATGCGAGATTAATGCACAAGTAATAAGTCTAGTAGTTACCGAAGATTCTAAATTAAGAATTGAGGTGATATAGAGTGGAAGAAAATGAAAAGGCTGAAGTTGTTTTAGAGTTTCAAAAGACTGGTAACGGGATAAGCGTTGTTGTGCATGAATGTTCAATACTTGACGTAGTAGTAGGGATTGCAGAAACAATAGAACTTATAATGGAAAATTCGGATGCGACTAAAGAAAGCGTATTTGAAGATATAAATAAAGTATTAGAAGTGTTAAAGAAAGAGGAGGAAAAATAAATGAATAGTGAAGTTTTAAAAGTATCAAGTAAATCAAATCCAAATAATGTAGCAGGAGCAATAGCAGGAGTTGTAACAGAAAAAGGAAAGGTAGAATTACAAGCAATAGGTGCAGGAGCAATAAATCAAACAGTAAAAGCAATAGCAATAGCAAGAGGGTTTGTAGCACCATTAGGAATAGACTTAATGACAGTACCTGCGTTTTCAACAGTAAGTGTTGAAGATCAAGATAGAACAGGAATGAAATTTATTGTAAGGGGGGCTAAATAATTATGAGTAATGAATTAGTAAAAAAAGAAGAAAAGCAAATGGTTGTAAGGGAAGAAAAGAATATTACTGATAACGTATTAAATAAAATACATCAGTTTCAAAGTAATGGGCAAATATATTTTCCTAATAATTATAGTCCAGAAAATGCACTAAAAAGTGCGTGGCTAAAATTACAAGAGGTTAAAGATAAAAACGGAAAATTAGCATTAGAAGTTTGTACACAACCAAGTATTGCAAATGCTCTATTAAATATGGTTATACAAGGATTAAATCCAATGAAAAATCAATGTTATTTCATACCATTTGGAAATCAATTAACATTAATGAGGTCATATTTTGGATCAATAGCAGTAGCAAAACAATTTGGAGAAATTAGAGAAATAACTGCAGAAGTAATTTATGAAGGTGACAAAGTTGAAACTCAAATAAATAGGGGAAAAACAACAATACTTTCACATACAAGAAGTTTTGAAAATATAAATAAGGCTAAAATAATCGGAGCGTATGCAACAATTTTATACAATAATGATGCTGAAGAAAGCATAATAATGACGATAGACCAAATAAAAACATCTTGGAAAAAATCAAAGTTAAATCCGGAAAGTAAAGATAGTACACATTCACAATTTACTGAAGATATGTGTAAAAGAACAGTTATAAACAAAATATGCAAATATTATATAAACACAAAAGATGATAGTAATTTAAATATGATAAAACTAGCATTTGAAACATCAGATGAAGAACTAAAAGAAAGCGAAGTAGAATATGAAATACAAGAAAATGCAAACAAAGAATATATCGATATAGAAACAGGAGAAATACAAGAAACTGAAGAAGCTGCATCTACAGAAAATGTTATTGAAGATGAAGTAAACACAAACTCAAATGAAAGGCCTTCATTCTAATGAAATTAAAAGTATTAGGTAGTAGCTCTTCGGGAAACTGCTACCTAATAGAAGCAGCAGAACACGATAAATTGGTATTAGATGCAGGTATCAATTTTAAGGATGTACAAAAAGAATTGAATTTTAATTTTAGAGGTATTCAAGGAGTATTAGTAACTCACGAGCACATGGATCATTTAAAATATGCACCAAATTTCGCTCTAAATGGAATAGATATATATGCATCACAAGGCACTTTTAATAGGCTAAATTTAAAAGGACATAGATTTAAGGTAATAAAGGCATTAAAGCAGTTTTCAATAGGTAACTTTATAATATTACCATTTGACACCCAGCACGATGCTGCAGAGCCATTAGGATTTTTAATACAATATAAACCTACAGGAGAAAAGCTGCTTTATGCTACCGATACATACTATATTAAGTATAAGTTTAGCAAGTTAAATTACTTATTATTAGAGTGCAACTATAATAAAGAAATAGCAAAAGAAAATGCAGTAGATGGAATAATAAATAAGACCAGGTACACCAGATTACTGGAGAGTCATTTTAGTCTAGAAAATGTACTTAAATTTCTGCAGTCAAATGATTTGACATATACAAAAAATATAATACTTTGCCACCTTTCAAATGATAATTCTAACGAAGAATTAATGAGAAATGCGGTATATAAGCAAACCGGTGTATCAACTACCATAGCAAGACCAGGATTGAATATGGAATTAAAATTATATCCATTTTGATATGAGGTGGTTATATGAATAATGTAAAAGCAATAGCTCAATTAGAAGATTTAAAAAGAGACAGGTTAAGTTTCATACATAATGATGAATTAGATAGCGTATTTCTAGATGATATAAAAGCAATAAATCTAGCAATAAATGCTTTAAAAAAATGCCCGGATATAAGGGATGACTCTTTTAAATGTAGAATGTGCGGTAAAGAACTGAAAACTTGGAAAAGTATTCAAAAAGGATTTGGTCCTGTGTGTGAACAGAAATTTTTAAATGATGTATATACTAATCAACAAATAAGTGTAGAAGCTATATTACAAAAGAAAGGAGAGGTAATTTAGTATGGCCAATAAAAAAGATACATATTATTTTAGTCACGATTCAAATGCATTGTCAGATCCAAAAATATTAGCAATGCGTTGTGATTATGGTTTTGAAAGTTATGGATTATATTGGGCAATTATAGAACTATTAAGAAATGAAGCCACATACAAGTTGCCTCTTCATAAAAATACATACAGGGCAATAAAAATGCAAACAGGCACAACAATAGATGTAGAAAGTTATATAAATGATTGTATTAATGAGTACACAGATAATGAAACAGGAAATGGGTTATTCAATACGGATGGCAAGTCTTTTTGGTCCGCAAGTCTATTAAGAAGAATGGAAAAATACGAAACATTAAAAGAAAAAAGAAGTCAAGCAGCAAATGCAAGATGGAACAAAGAGAAAAAAGAAGAAAAGGAAGAAAAAGAAACAAAAAAATGCAAATGCATAAAAGGTATATGCAAAAGCAATGCAAATGCATACAAAGGTAAGTACAAGTGCAAAGCAAATCTTAAAAAACTGTATGCAAAATTATGCAAATTAAATAAAAGTAAATCAAATAAAATCAAATTAAATAAAATTAAATTAAATAATATTAAAACTATCTATCCTTCTAATCATATCTACAAAGAAAATAAAAAACTAGATGAAATGTTAGATGAGATGGACAAGATAGAGTTTCAAAGAATTGTAGGTAATTGTAATTTAATACGACTAAATCCACAATTGTGTATAGAAATAACGGAAATAATAAAGGAAATATTTATAAATCCGGATACTAGAGAAGCAATAGAGGGAATAAATGAAAGAAATGTAATGTATGCATTAAAGAAATTTGCAGAAGCAAATACAAAAACACAAATACAAATACCAAAATCGTATTTTAAAAAATGTATATTATCTGCAATGCAGCAAACGGAATTAAGCAATCAATACGATATAGATACAATTTACGAGATGGAAGGTAATTAAAATATGGCAGTAACTGAAAAAGAACTAGTTTCAAGACATTTAAGGATATGTGAAAATTGTGAGTGGTGTGTTCCAACACTTAATTGTAAATTTCCACATTGTTTATTAACAGGAGAACAAATGGGACTATTTGAAAGCTGCAGATATTTTAAATGGAGAACAGCAAATCCTATAAGTATGTAAAAGGAGGAAAAAATGGCAATAAAAAATTATACAACAACAATTAACGCAAGCAAAACAATAGGAGAAATACAAGAATTGTTAAGTAAACACGGAGCTACGGCAATTATGACAGAATATAACAATGGAAATGTAACGGGGCTAAGTTTTAAAATTATAACTCCTAGAGGAGAATTAGGTATAAGGCTACCTTCAAATACAGATAAAGTATTACAGGTTTTGAAGAATCAAAGAAAAAACAATAGTCAAGTTAAGGATACATTTGAACAAGCAAATAAAGTTGCGTGGCGAATTATTAAGGATTGGATAGATGCTCAAATGGCAATATTGGAAACTGAAATGGTGGAAATGGAACAAATATTTCTACCGTACATTATGAACAATAAAGGGCAGACAGTATATGAAGTATTTGAAAATAATACACAATTACTCCTAGAGTAATTAGTAAACATAAAATAAAAAAACGCATAAAATTGCGAAAAACAAAAACAAACACAAGTTAGAAATTTATACAAAGGAAAGGCGGAAAAAATAATGGAAATTGAAGATATGGACCAAACATTAGAGTTCTTAAAACAAGTTAAATATTTTTTTGAAAATGTAGATGAAATAGAGAAAAAATTGAAAGCAGAAGTGTACGGAAAAGATGGCGAAAAAGAAGACTATGTACACGAATGGGAATTAAGCGATCTAAATGTGGCTGAAATTATGAAATGGTACAAAGATGGTAAAAAGAGCTTAAGAGAAAGAAGAATTGCAAAAGATAAGTTGGACTTAATAAATACAATAAAACCTTATATAAATAAATTTGTTACAAAAGGAATTTGTGCCGAAACAGATGAAACAATAAAGAATATTGAAACCTTAAGAAGAAACCAAGAAAACAGGCAATATACACCACGAGTAGTACAAAATTTAAAATGTGCAAAGAAAAAGAAGGAGGCAACATAGTGGAAGTAAAAATGTCAATGGATGAATACAAAAGGTTTGAAAGGTATCAAAAGGATTATGAAAGACTAACTAATAGAATAAAACAATGTGCAGAAACAAGGCAGGAAAAACCAAAACAACCAATAGGATTTAATCAAGAATACCAAAGGGAGCAGGTAGTAACTACTATAAGTTTAGAAAAATTAACAAATGTGTTAATGGAAGAAGTAAGATTTTGCGAATACCAGGAAGTAGACAGGATTATATATAGTGAAATACAAGGAAAGGAAACGAAATAATGAGAGGAATTAGAGTTGGAGATACAGTATCAACACAAGATGGAAAACATAAAGGAAAAGTTGTAAATATTTGGACTGGATTAGATTGTACAGATACATTAACATTTAAGGTCAGACTTGAAGAAGAAAACGGAGAATCTTTTATATGCGAGATAGATGATATAGTAATTGTGTAAAGGGTGGAAATATGCAAGAACATTGGAGTATAGAACAATATAGAGAATATCAGAAAAAAGGAAGCAAAAAAAGTAAATATGGTGCAATAAAAACATCTGTAGATGGACATACCTTTGATAGCAAAAAAGAAGCGGATTATTATTGCAATCTAAAATTAAGGCTGCAAGGCGGAGACATCAAAGGTTTTTGTTTGCAGCCTGTATTTATACTAGCACCAGGATTAAAATACAAAGCTGATTTTATAGTATTTTACAACGATGGAACAACAGAAATAATAGATACAAAAGGGTTTAAAACAAAAGAGTATATTACTAAAAAGAAAGTATTTGAAGATAAATACAATTTAAAAATAAAGGAGGAATGAAAATGGGAACAAAAAACACATTAGCAGATTTAAATGACCACTTGTTTGAACAATTAGAAAGATTAAACGATGATGATCTAACAGGAGAAAAATTACAAGAAGAAAGGGAAAGAGCAAAATCAATGGCCAATATAGCACAAACTATTATAAATAATGGAGAATTAGCATTAAAAGCAGTAAAGCATTATGATGAATATGGAAAAGAAAAAATGCCAGACATATTACAAATAGGTGATGGAAAATGAGCCACAAATATTCTACTGAAGAACATCAATTCATAATCGATAATGTCAAAGGAATAACACTTAAGGAATTAACAAGAAGATTTAATGAAAAATTTAATCTAAATGTTACTGAAAATGCTATTGCTAATCAAAAAAATAAACTAGGAGTAAGAAGCGGAATTGTAGGTGGGAGATTTGAAAAGGGACAAGTTTCCTGGAATAAGGGGAAGAAAATGTCCCCTTATCAATATAAAAAAGCTAATCCAACAATGTTTAAGAAAGGCCATGTTCCAGCAAATCGTAGGCCAATAGGTAGTGAAAGATACAATGAAAGAGATGGAATACTAATAAAAGTTCAAGATGGACACTTACAAAAGAATTGGATGCCTAAAGGTAGATATATTTATGAGCAAGCATACGGAAAAATACCAAAAGGACATAAAGTAATATTTGCTGATGGTAATAACAGAAATTTTGATTTAGATAATTTAATACTAGTTTCTAATGCTGAAGAATTAATTATGAATCGTAATAAGCTATTTAAAACTGATAAGGAACTAACCAAAGCGGGTGTTGCAGTAGCAAAAGTTTTAGATAAGGTAAATAAAAGAAAAAAGGATATATAAAATGGAAAATAAACCGGATTATGAACAATTATATTATGATGCTATATATGAGAATCGCAAATTAAAACAAGAAGTTGAAAATCTAAAAAATGAAATACAAGATATGAATATCTGCAGAACAAAAAAGAATATTGATCTACAAAAATATATAGTAATTCAAATGGAAAGGAGGAAAGATGGGAAAAAACAAAAAAGGCAATAATAAGACTTGCGAGCAATGTATTCACTGTATGTATGAAGAAGCGGGAGATATGCATTGCGATGAACACGATAATTTTGAACTAGTATATGAAGAGTTTGGCCCGACAGAACATTATATGTGGTGTGGTGGTCAAAGATTTCAAAAAATATAATACAAAGGAAGTGAAGAATATGAAAGATAAAGTTAAGTTATACGATAAGGAAATAAACAAAAAGGCCGAAGGAATAAAAGCATTAGTAATGATGCTAGTAATATTTATAATAGGTTTTATCACAGGAAGTTATGCAGTAAATATGGAATTACAAAAGGCAAATGATGAAAAGCAAGAACATATTGTAGAATTAGAAAAATTACTTGAAGAAAAGCAAGTAAAAATAAATGAGCAGTTTATAGAAATAGATGCATTAAAGGAAACAGTATATATGCTAGAAGTATATGGAAAGTAGGTGCTGCAAATGATGTTTTTATGGTTAATTATTGTTTTTATATTGGGAACTTGGGTAGGAATTGGACTTATGTGTATAGTGCAAGTTTCAAAAAAGGAAGAAAACTTACAAAATGGAATAAGAGTTATAAAATGGATTAGTTATGATAAAGCAAGTGAATTGATAGAAATAGGGGTATTATATGATAACAATATTGGAGGTCTAGGCGGATGGTTTAAGGAAGAACAAAGATGGAAAGATTATAAAATGGCATTTAAAGAAGCGGCTCATCCTTATATTGAAGCCTTAAGAGAAGATATTGTATTAAATAATATAAGACATTGTGGAAACGATCATCAAGAGTTAGAAAATGGCGTACCAGTATTTAGTGACTTTAGTGTATCAATGTATTCATATAGGGCGTGGGGAGATTTAATGGCTGCAATATGGTCTACACAAGAAAACAAGGATTATTCATATATGGATTTTTATATGAGTTTATAAAAAATTATTATGAAAGGAAAAAAGTATGCTATCTAGAAAAATAAGAAAACAACTGAAACAACATGACCTAGCAGGACATCCGGAATGTACGCATAATTGGATTCATAATGCAGGAAAACAATGCGAATGGGATTGTTGGAGTATGGGAGCAAGTTTACAAGGAATAAAGCCGCAGCAATACAGAAAAGATAGTAAACGAATTGCGTATATGTATATATGTACTATGTGTGGAGGAGAATTTTGGAGTTCGCATAAGTGCTTTAAAATTCCACATTATAGGGTTAGAGAGGTAAAAAACAATGAAAACAGAAAGAACAATAAGGTTAGAAGAATTATTAAAAGCAAAGTTTAATACAAGGAATGATTTTTTTGTATTTGAATGTACTATTGGGTGGTATGGCGGAGAAATTGTAGATTGTATTAAATATAATTGTCAAAGGGAAATAAGTTGTTACGAGATAAAGCAGTCAAAACAAGATTTTTATTCAAAAAATAAATTAACCTTCATAGGAAATAAGAATTATTTTGTAATGCCATATAGTTTATACGAGCAAGTAAAAAACGATATAGACTGGGATATAGGTGTATATGTAGCAATAGATAGAAGAGAACAAGTTGAAGAAAAAGAAACAAATGAGTTTGGAGTTACTTTCACAAAAACTTATATGAAATGTATTGATGGCCTAAATGAACTATATTGCATAAAACCGGCAAAAAGCAGAGATTTAAGAGCAGATAAAGAAGTAATATTATCTTCAATGTTAAGGAGTATGCAAAGGGATAGAGTTATATAGCAAAATATAAGACAACCTAAAACAGTATTGTAGAAAGGTAGGACAATAATATGTCGAATGTTTATGATATGTCTGGAAAAAAGAAAGTAATCTTTAGTGAAAAACCTGAAATGAATATTACATATAAAGAAATTATGAAAATAGTAATAGAACATGCAACAGAGGAAGGATGCCACCGAATATTTTGTTATGGTGGAATTGATATGTGTCCATCAGAAGTATTTAGAATGGAATTAATAGATAAAAAGAAAGAACAAGATAGATGTAATTATGAAAGTATAGGATGTACGAAATGTTGGACAGAAGCAATAAAGAATATAAGTTGTAAGGAGGTGTGATATATGCCAAAGAAAAAAGCGACAAAAACAAGTGAAATTCCTAAAAAAGTGGACAACCAGGAAGAACAAGAAAAACAGGAGAATAAGCCATCACCATTAAAATGGGAAGAACTAGAAAAACATATAGGGCAACCTGTATGGGACACTAGGGAGAAAAAATGGCGAGTATTAGATGGTTATAGAAGAACAGGGAATACATACTCAATAACATTTTCCGATATTGCCGATTGGGTAAGTTATTACGATAGATGTATATTTTTAGAAGAGGTGAAATAAATGTCAGATTACGAGCACATTGTAATAAGTGCTGTTAGATATGCAATAGGAAGAATGACATATATGACGGAGCTTACAGTAAATTATGTTATGAAGCAGATAGAAGAAGATAAACTATCGGACCAATGTTTAGGTATAATAAAAAAGGATATAAAAGCAGCAAAAGATTTAGGAATGGAATGTGACAAAGAGCAATGGCTAAAACTACTAAATAGAATAGAGGAGGTTATATAATATGACCAACGAACAAATGGCAGCAATAGCAAGAATTGGAGAAATAGCACAAGATAAAAATGCCAACTGGCTAGGGTATTCAAATATAAAAGCAATGCACATATTATTAGATTTAATAAGGGAGCAACAGGTAAATGAAGCAAAACAAAATAAAATAATTGATGATATGGCAGAATTAATAGCAAGAAAAACAGGAGCTAGAATAGAAATTTGCCACAATATGAATTGCGATAAAACAATAGAAAAGGAATGTAAAAAATGTGCAAAAGAATATTTTGAACAACTATTATATAAAAGTTTTTCTTTGCCTGCTGAAGCATTAAAATCATACACATCGGAGTCAGCTGAACAGATAAAAGCCAGTTATGCAGACAAATTATACGATACAAGAATACTAGGAATATTTAATAAATAAATTTGATACCGGTTGCAATGCCGGTAAGAAAGGAAGTATTATGGATAAGGAACAAAAGGAAAAGGAAGATTATAACGACTGGTTAGACAGAAAACAAAAAGAAATATATGAGGAAAAAAGAAAATTAGAAAAGCAAAGTTATGAAAAAATTAAATATATGAGAAAAGCAAACGGTAGATTATTACAAATAGATGAAAAACATGGATGGGAAATAAGAAAAAGACTTACTAGTGAAAATTGGGACTATATGACAGAAGAAATTAAAAAATTGTTTTACATTGCTTTAGCAAAAGCAAATATACCAATGTCGGATATTAGTATATCAGAATTTAAAGAGAGTGAATTACATAGATGTAGTCGTTGGCAGAAAATAGATGAAAGAGATCCAAATAGTGAACATGTAACAATACATAAATATTATAAATATATATTAAGTTATAAACAATGGATGACATTTGCTAACAACGAATTTGAATTGTATTCTAAAGGAATTGATTTGATTTTAAATCCTAATGGATATTGGTATCCAAAGTTTGCACTAAAAAGCACGAGTTTTCACGATGATAGTGATATTTCTAAATTAAATAATAAAATATCTAATTTAGAGATAGAAAAAAAGGTTTATATTGATGATAAAAACAAGGAGGAATAAATTATGCAAAAAATAAAATATTACATATTTTGCATAAAGTGGTTATACAAAAATAGAAACTGGGAAAATACAAGGCAGAAATTCAAGAGAATGGAAAAAGATTATAAAAATAGTAAGTGGTGCAAATGAAATTAAAAAATATTGTTACTATGGATGATGAATTAACGTTCACTGATATAGAAGTTTTAAATATAAAAAATATAAAACAATTAGATAGAGCAATACAAAAGTGTAAAGTACTTGAAATTAAAGAAAACGGAAAAATTTATAAACTAAATTCATCATATATTATTTTTTATCAGCCATAAGTACAAAAGTAGAAAGGTTGTGTAAAAATGGATAAAGAAAAAATGGATATATTACAATCATTTGTTGATCTAGCAAAGGCACATAAGAATAGTGGAAAATATAAAGACATAGAAGAGGATGTAGTTGCTACAGAAGCGGCATTAGAATATATTAGGAATATAGAATCAGCAAAGAAAGAAATGTTACGTTGCGGTTATTACGATGATGATAACGGCAAAGACTATGTAGTAGAAGTAGACAAAAATAAAATACAAGAAGCATTAAAGATAATTTATAATGCAAACGAAATTATTATAAAATAGGTTTGAATAATTGTTATTGGACTAAGTTTTAAAGAATTATAATTTACCAAAGTACAAAGCATACAATTTACCTAAGAAAGAGAGGAATTTGTATGGAGAAGATGGAAATATCTGAACAAGAAAGTAAAATGTTGGGATTGATAGAAAAATTAATTGCTGCAGGAGTTGAAAGAGGAATAGAAAAAGGACTAGAAAAGGCCAGAAGTGAAGAAAGATTAAGAGAAAAAATAACATACGATATTAAGTTGAAAAACACAAGATTACTAATAAAAAATTATAGGAAATTTATTAAGGCCTGCGAGCAGGCAACGTGTACAGAGCATGAACTAGAAACAGCAACAGTAGATGAAATACTAGACAAATTATATTGTACCGCCTATGATGAAGTAACAGTAGTGCAATCAATATTAGCATCTAAAAAAAGAACTGAAATTATTATAGAACATATTAAAAGAATAATAAAATTTTATGTGTTTGATGCTGATAATAGTAAAAATAATGAAAAGATAAGAAGGGCACACATTATAGAAGATTTATACATAAATGGAAAAAGTAAACCAAAAATAAGTGAGATGTCCGAAAAATATCATATTAGCGAAAGACAAATAGGTAGGGATCAAAATGCTGCAATCGAAGAAATTGCAATATTTATGTTTGGTATTGATGGCATAAGAAAAATGTTCTAATAATAAGGTCCAATTATGTCCGAAACTTGTCCTTGACTTGTCTTTGTCAAGGAATTATAATGGTATTGTGAAAAATTATAAATTTACAAAATATTCAATCCCCTAAAGGCCTGCAAAGGTCTTTTTTATTTTGAGAAAGGAGTTTGATGAAACAATTTAAAAGCTTTTATAAGGAAGTAGGCGGAAATGAGGGCAGCAAGTGTAATTATCCTATAAGATTAGATACTTATCGGATGCGGTTGCAGCCACGATTGTAAATATTGCTATGCCAAATCCCTATTGAGCTTTAGAGGTTTATGGAATCCGGAAAATCCAAGTATTGCAAATATTGCAAAACTGAAAAGAAAAATTGACAGTTTACCGAAAGGAACAATAGTGCGACTTGGTGGTATGACGGACTGCTTCCAACCGATAGAGTTGGACAATAGAATAACCTATAAAATTATTAAATATCTAAACAAAAGAAAAATAGGATATTTAATAGCTACAAAATCAGCAAATGTAGCAAATGACGAGTATTTAAAAATATACAATAAAGAATTAGCACATTTTCAAATTACTGTTACTACTACTGATGATAGTAGGTCAGTAAAATATGAAAAAGCATCTGTTCCAAGTAAAAGAATAGAAGCTATTGAAAAATTGCATCGTAATGGATTTGATGTACAAGTTAGATTAAGTCCTTTTATTTACGAATACATAGATTTTGAAATACTTAATAATATAAAATGCGACAAAATACTGATAGAGTTTTTAAGGGTTAATCATTGGATAAAGCAATGGTTTGATATGGATTATTCAAACTATACTGTCAAACACGCAGGATACGAGCATTTACCTTTGAGCTTAAAGAAAGAATATCTACAAAAAATCACAGGCTTTGAACAGATAAGTGTATGTGAAGATGTAGACGAGCACTTTCAATATTGGAAAGACAATATTAATCATAATAAAAAAGATTGTTGTAATTTAGGAGGATGAATATGAAAATTGAAAAAGTGAATATTGATAGCATTAAGGTATATCCTAATAATGCAAAGATTCATACAGCAGAACAAATTGAAGAAATCAAGAAATCAATACAGGAGTTTGGAAACAATGATCCTATTGCTATTGATGAAAATGGTTTTATAATCGAAGGAGAAGGCAGATATTTAGCACAAAAAGATATGGGAATTAAAGAACTAGAAGTTATAAGATTAACACATTTATCTGAAGAACAAAAAGTAGCCTATATGCTTGTGCATAATAAATTAACTATGAATACTGGCTTTGACATTGATTTACTGGAAGAGGAACTAGCAAAAATATCAAATATTGATATGAGCGAATTTGAATTCGACATAAAAGAATTAGAGGAAGAATTGGCCGCAGAAGAAAATAAGGCTAATGCTCCTGCAGATAATAACTTTAATTATAAAGAACAATATGGCGTAATTGTTATATGTAAAGATGAAGAAGAACAGGAAAAAGTATATAACGAGTTACACGACAAAGGTTATGAATGCAAGGTGGTGACAACATAATGGGAGAATTAACAAAAATACAAATTCATAATAGAGTTCAAGATTTTAATAGTTATAGAGCTGCAAGGGTAAAGTCTTTATTCAATGCAGAAAACCGGGTGTAATTTTGATTTAGAAGCCGAAATTGACTTATCAGGCGAATGGCAAATAGGAGTTGTAGTTGGACCTTCCGGAAGCGGAAAGTCTAGTATTGGTAAGGTTATATTTGGAGAAAATCTAATTCACGATTATACAAAAGGATGGGCCGAAGATAAGCCGATAATAGACGAAATTGCACCGAACGGCGATTTTAATGAAGTAACTGGAGCACTTGCTAATGTTGGTCTAGGTGATGTACCTGCGTGGTTAAGACCATTTAGGGTATTATCAAATGGGGAGCAATTTAGAGCAGGGCTAGCAAGGTTAATTTGTGAAAAGCCGGAGAAGGTAGTTGTTGATGAGTTCACGTCAGTAGTTGATAGACAAATAGCAAAAATTGGATCACAAGCATTTCAAAAGGCTTGGAGAAGAACAAATCCAAACGGGAAGGTGGTGTTGTTAACCCCACACTATGATATTTTAGACTGGGTTAATCCTGACTGGGTATTTGATACAAAAACAAAAATATTCGAGCGTGGGTTAGCCAGGCAGCGACCTAAAATTGACCTCCAAATTTTCAAGGTCAACCAAAGTTACTGGAGATATTTTAAGCCACATTATTATTTAAATTTGCCTATGCCTCCTTGTGCGGAGTATTTTATAGGAGTAGTAGATGGAGAACTTGCTTGTCACGTAGCAGTTGCTCCTTTTTTTACGTCTAATGGATACAGGGCCACAAGGTTAGTAACTATGCCGGAATGGCAGGGAGCAGGTGTAGGAATGAAATTTTTACATTGGATTGCTCAATATCATTTAGATGGTAATGGAAGATGCGGAAGAAAATATCCTACATATTTTCATACTTCGCACCCACAATTATGTATGGCGTTAAGAAAAAGTAAAAAATGGGTACAAACTAGTGCTGTACTATATGGTGGGAATAAATCAAAAAGTGCAAAATCTATAACTAGATCAAGAATTAAAAACAGCGGAGAAATGACAGGATGCGGAAGCGGTTATGGGGGACATTTTAGAGCAGTTCAAGGCTTTAAATATATAGGGGGTTAACAATTATGAATATATTTATATGTGGACAAAAAAGTTTTGGAAAAGAAGTATTAAAAGCACTTTATGAAAGAGGACACAATATAGTAGGCGTAGCTCCACCACCTCAAGAGAAATATTACGATAAAATGCAAGGATACGCTATAAAATTAGGAATTCCAGTTATAAGTGATTGCGATAAATTAGTATCACGAGATATACCAGAAAATACAGATTTAGTAATTGCTGCACATTCTCATTGGTATATTTCTACAAAAGTTAGAGAAAAGGCCAAATATGGTGCGATAGGGTTTCATCCATCAATGCTTCCAAGACATCGTGGACAAGATGCAGTAAGGTGGACAGTAGCAATGAATGAAGCAGTAACAGGTGCAACAGTATTTTGGCTAGATGACTCTGTGGATGGTGGTGATATATTTTTACAAAGAGTAATTCACGTTAATAAAAAATGGGACTATCACGAATTGTGGAAGAACATATTTCCTATTGGGGTAGAGATGGTATGTGAGGCCGTAGATAATATAGAAAAAGGCAATATAATAAAATTGCCGCAAGATGAACAGTTTGCAACATGGGAGCCTTCCTTTACTAATACTAGATTAAAAAGAAATGAGTTATTACAAATAGGGAGTGGATTAAATATATAAAGGCAGGTGGGTGATATAATGTGATAGACGAAAAGAAAACAGCAAAAATCGAAAAAGATTACAAAGAAGGTTATACATATAAGAAATTAGCAAAAAAATACAAGTTAACTTATAACCAGGTCACTTACCTTGTTAAAAAACACGAATGGAAAAGGGAAAGTAACTTAAGTATAACGCATATTGGTAATAAAAATGCGGTTGGAAATAGTGGAGGTCCAGGAGCAGCAGAAGGAAACAAAAATGCTGTAACTACACGGAGAATATGAAACTATATTTTTTGACATTTTAAGTGAAGATGAAAAAACATTATATCAAAGTCTAGTTATTAATGACAAAAGAAAATGCCTAGAAGAAGAATATAAAAAATTAACTATTAGAGAATATCGTATATTAAAACGAATAAAGGCCATACAGGACAAAGAAAAGGATATGAATATAGAAAGAATAGTTAAAAGGCAATATAGTTCCAATAGTTCAAATGAAACAGAAACAGTTACAGAAGCAGTAAATGTAGTAACTCCATTACAAAAATTAGAAGATTCACTTACAAGAGTGCAGGAAGCAAAAAGAAAATGTTTAGATAGCTTACATAGAATGGAAACAGATGACAGAAGACTTGAATTAGATTTAATTAGATTAGAAATGGAAGCAGCAAAAGAAGATAGCACAAATACTGAAGATTTAAAAGATGACAGCTTCATTAAGGCCTTAAACGCTACAACGGAAGGTGTATGGAATGACTATACCGAAGATGAATAGTAGTTTAAGTATTGAAGAAAGAATTTCTAATCTAAAAAACAAGGTAATGCAAAACGCTATTACCTTAAAAAAGAAAATAAAAAATGGTACTATATTCAAGTTCAAGCCATTTAGTTTAAAGCAAAAGAAAATATTGACCTGGTGGAATGATAGCAGCCCGGTCAAAGATAAAAATGGAATTATAGCAGATGGAAGTATAAGAGCAGGAAAAACTTTGTGTATGTCTTTATCATTTGCATTATGGGCAATGTGTAAGTTCAATGGCCAGAATTTTATTATGGCAGGAAAAACAGTAGGAGCGTTTCGTAGGAACGTTCTTTTTTGGCTTAAATTAATGTTGAAAGCACAAGGATATAAAATAAAAGATAGGAGGTCAGATAACTTATGTGAAATATCAAAAGGCGAAATAATAAACTACTTCTATATATTTGGTGGTAAAGATGAAAGAAGCCAGGATTTAGTACAACGGAATAACTGCTGCAGGTGTGTTTTTAGATGAAGTTGCGTTGATGCCGGAAAGCTTTGTAAACCAGGCATTAGCAAGATGTTCTGTAAAAGGCTCAAAATACTGGTTTAACTGCAACCCAGAAGGTCCAAACCACTGGTTTAAAGTTAATTGGATTGATAAGGCAAAAGAAAAGAATATATTACATTTACACTTTACGATGGACGATAATCCTAGTTTAGATGAAGAAACAAAAGATAGATATCGCAAAATGTTTATTGGAGTATTCTTCCAAAGATTTATTTTAGGATTATGGGTATTAGCAGAAGGTATTATATATCCTAATTTTGATAAGGAAAAACATACTATAAAGGCCAAAGATGTGCCTTCAAGTTTTGACTATTATTATATATCATCCGACTATGGTATTACTAATCCACAAGTTTTCCTACTTTGTGGAATTAAATATATAGATAATAAGCCACACGCTTATATTTTAGATGAATATTATAACAAAGGTACAAAAAAGAACATAAATGGACAAGAAGAAAAAATAACAAAAACAGACGAGTTGTTTTTGAAGGACTATAAAAAGATGACAGAAGGTATTGATATTAGAAGAACAATAATAGATCCATCAGCAACCTCGTTAATTAATTTATTCAAACAAAACAAAATAAATGTAAAAGAAGCTGATAACACTGTAATAAATGGAATTACAGTTGTTTTAAATTGGCTAGATGAAGAAAGGATACATATTGTTGCAGAAAAATGCCCTAACTTATTAAGGGAATTTGCATCATATATATGGGATGAAAAAGCACAAGAAAGAGGAGAAGATAAACCAGTAAAACAAAACGATCACGCTATGGACGCATTAAGATATTTACTACAAACTCTATTCCCTATTAAAACTAGAGGTGCTTATTTTAGTAATTATAAAGGAGTGAACAGGTAATGATAACAGAAATGGAAAAAATTGATTTTATTTTAAAAGAAGGTGCAAGAAAAGGAATGCCACTTTCAAAATTCATAAATTTAGAAATACATGAATTTAAAGATTCAGACACATATAAGGAAATGATAACAGGTAGTAAATATTACAAAAATGAAGGAGAAATAAAAGATAAACAAAGGACCTATATAGATGAAAAAGGCCAAGAAGTTGTTGCTCCTCACGCTAAAAACTATCAATTAGGACATCCTATTTTATATAAGATGATTAATCAAAAAGCAGGATACCTAATGAGAAAGAAACCAACTATAAAACAGGTATTGGAAAAAGGGCAAAATGAAGATGCAGACTACAAAGAGGCTTTAAAAGATATATTTGACAACAAAATGCACAAAAGACTTAAATATACATTGATAGAAGCTGTAAAACGAGCATTTGGATGGTGGCAAATATATATCGATGAAAAAGGCGAATTTAAAGTAAGATTACGTTATGCAACAAGAATTGTAGCAATATGGAAAGATGAAGAACACGAAGTATTAGATGCTTTAATAATGTTTTACGATGTAGAAGTTTATACATCTGAAGATACAAAGGAAACTAAAACAAAAGTTGAATATTATGATTCTGATGGAGTAAGGTATTATATTTATGATGCTGAAACATTAATAGAAGACGTAGAAGAGGTTGAAAGAAGAAAAGAACTTATAATCGGAAAAGATACTGAAGGTATAACAATACTAGGCCATTATACAGTAAATGGAGAAGTTAGGTTATGGGAGAAAGGAATACCATTTATTTATTTTAAATATAACGGTGATGAAATGCCATTAATACATTTCCTAAAAACTTTATTAGACTGCTACGATGAGCTTTGCTCTAAAATGGGAGATAGTATATACGAAGCACCAGATGGTGTAAATGTTGTAAAAAATTATCAAGAAGAAGCGGGAACTTTCCAAAAGAATCTTCAAACATTTAATACTGTATTTTTAGATACAGATGGAGAATATGACAGAAAGAATGTAGAAATAACAATAGAAGCATTTAAGGCATTTATAGAACAATTAAGAAAAGACATATATGAAGGTGGATTTGGTGTTGATACTCAAAGTGAAAAATTTGGAACACAAGATTCCGGTGTAGCTTTGAAACAATTATATGCGGATCTAGATTTAGACTGCAGCAATTTAGAAACAGAGTTCAAAAGTAGTTTAGAATATTTTAAATCATTTGTAGATGAATGGTATGCAGTAAAAGAAAATAAAGACTTTTCAAAGCACGATGTAGAATTTGTATTTAATAAAACAATGACTATAAATGAAAAAGAGTTAATTGAAAATTGTAATAACAGTTTAGATATTTTAAGTAGGAAAACAATACTTGCAAAACATCCTTATGTAGAAAATGTTGAAGATGAATTAGAAAAAATTAAAACAGAAAAAGAAGAACAAGAAAAAGAACAAGAAAACGAATATACAAAAATAATAAATGAACTAAACCAAAATAAAAAAACTGAAGGAAACAACGGAACAAAAGTTGGTGATAAATAATGAATAATAGTGAGTATTGGATTAAAAGGCTAGAAGAATTAGAAAAAAAGCAAATACTAAATGAAACTAAATATGTAGAAGAACTAAAAGAAGAATATGAGAAAGCATTATATAATATAAAAAAAGAAACTAGGAGTTGGCTTGCAAGGTTTTCAATTAATAATCAGATATCGTTAAAAGACTCAAAAAAATGGCTTAATACAAATGAATTAAAAGAACTAAAATGGGATGTAGAAGAATATATAAAATATGGCCAAGAAAATGGTATTGATCTAATATGGAAAAAGGAACTAGAAAATGCGAGTGCAAAGGTACATATATCTAGGCTAGAAGCATTACAAGTTCAAATACAACAGGAAATAGAAAAATTATCATATAATGAGCAACATACAACGGAAGATTTTATTATTGAAACGTACAAGGATACATATTACAAATTAGCGTATGAATTACAGAAAGGCCACAATGTAGCATTTCAAGTAGCAGCGTTAGATTTAGATACTATAAAAAAGGTAATATCTAAACCATGGGCGAGTGATGGATTAACATTTAGCGATAGAATATGGAAAAATAAAAAATCGCTAATTAGTACATTACAAACAGAATTAACACAATCAATTATAAGAGGAAAAGCTCCAGATGAAATTATAGAAAAAATTTCAAAAACATTTGGTGTTAGTAGAAATAGGGCAGGTACTTTGGTAATGACAGAGTCTGCCTTTTTTGCTAGTAATGCAAGAAAAAAATGCTTTAATGATCTAGGAGTAGAAAAATATGAAATAGTAGCAACATTAGATTCTCATACATCTGAAATTTGTAGAGAATTAGATGGAAAAGTAAATAAAATGTCAGACTATAAAGAGGGAACGACAGCACCACCTTTTCACGTAAGGTGTAGGAGTACAACAGCACCATACTTTGAAGATGAGTTTGAGTTTGGCGAAAGAGCAGCAAGAAATACTAATGGAAAAACCTATTATGTACCAAGTAATATTAATTACAATGAGTGGTTAGAAAAATATGTTTATTCAAATCCAGAAGCTAAAAAAGCATTTGAAATAAATGCAAAAATGAATAAAAATAAATCTTCTGATTTTGAACAATATAAAAGATATAAAGAAACATTAGGAGATGAATTACCTAAAACATTTGATAAATTCCAAGAAATGAAGTATAATAATATAGATGAATGGAAAAACTTAAAAGCACAATATTCTGATGCGTTAGGAATAACAACAGAAGAAAGAGCAAAAACCTATATAAGTAATGTAAATAAGTTAATAAATCAAGGAAAACAAGACAAACATATAATTGGTAGCAATAATTACATAGAAGGAAGAAGCTACTTAACTATATCTAAAGAAAAGGCCCAAGAATTAATTAATCAAAATGCGGGAAAGGGAAAATTAGAATTTAGTGATAGTGGCAAATGGAATAAAAAAGAAATTATAACAGTTAATGAAAACATAGGAGTAGTAAAGAACAAAAATGATGAAATAGAAACAAATAGTTTCAAGATACATTATAGTAAAACTGGAACACATATTGTTCCTTATAGGAAAGGTGGCAACTAAAATGAAAGGGAAAAAATTAGAGGAATTATTAAATAAAAAAGTGAAAATAAAAGCATTTAGTGGTAATGAATATGAAGGAATAATTATAGGGTATGTACCAGCTGAAGATAATGATCCAGAAATTGAAGAAATAAGTATTGAAAATCAAAAAGATAACAAAATTTATTCATTGTTTGAAAACGAAATAAAAAGTATGGAAATACTATAAAAATAGCGAAAAATCGACCGACGAGGATTGGATTTAAGGCGATTTTATTTAAAAGGCATATAGTTTTATATGTCTTTTTTGGTGTCTGTAAGATAGTGGCAGATTAAATGGATGCTAAAACAACCATAACAAAGTTATAAAGATAGGTATGTATATTTACATACTTATTTTTTATATATAACGATTTTGTAAGTTGTTCGAAAACAACACCAGGTCGGAGGCGTTGCTCCGTATAAAAAAACGAATGCCTGAATTGAAAGGAGAACTCATGAAAAGAGAAGAACTAAAAAGTATGGGGCTAACAGATGAACAAATAGAATCTGTAATGGCTAAAAATGGTGCAGAGGTTGCTGCACTTAATACTCAGATTACAACCTTAAAATCTGAAAAATCACAATTAGAGAATGACAAAAAAGTTCTTGAAAAGGAAAAAGGGGATAAAGAAAAAGCTCTTGAGGACCTTCAAAAGAACACAATTACAAAAGAAGAATATGACAAAAAGGTAAAAGAAATTGAAGATAATGCGAAAAAAGAACACGCAGATTATATTTTCAATGAACTTTTAAAACAAGCATTTAAAGATGCTAAGGTAAGAAGTACCGATAATACAATAAATGCAGTGAAAGCATCTTTGGATTTAGCAAAGATTACTACTGATAAAGAAGGAAAAACATTAATCGGTATAAAAGAGCAATTAGATGCGTTAAAGAAAACAGATCCACACTTCTTTGAGACAAAAGTCGGCGGAAGCTCAACAAATGAGCCTGGAGGAAACGGCGGCAAAGGAGACGATGGAGATGGAATAAGTATGGCTTCTAATTTTGCAAAAGAAGCTAACAAAAGCGATAGTCAAGAGACTAAAAGCTTATTTTTTAATTAATATTTAGGAGGTAAAAATTATGTATGTAAAAAAAGAAAGTGTAAATGAAATTAATTTTTTAGCATCTGCTAAATTCCAAAACTTTACTTATCAAGTAGATGGTACAGGAATAGAAGCAGACGCAAATGGTAAAAAAATTGTTCAAGCAGGAACAGTATTCAAAAAAGATGGAGTGGCAATAGGTATAGTATTTGCCGATGTTGATGTAACAAATGGTCCTCAACCAGCAGCTATTATGGTAGAAGGATATGTTATTGAATCAAGATTACCTGCAGTAGTAGCAGAAGAAGACAAAGCTACAATGACAGGAATTAAATTTAGATAAGAAAGTGATAGCAAAAGCTATCCTAAAAAACAAAAATTTAAAATAAAGAAGGAGAGTGTTTAATATGCCTAAAAGTGTATTAGAATTATTTAATCAAAAAGAAATATTAAATTATTTAAAAGAAAGAAAATATCCTACAATGTTAGGAGAGGAGTTATTCCCAGAAGTTAAAAGACAATCATTAGAATTTGATATGTTAACAAATGCAAGCAAAACTCCAGTTATTGCATCTGTTCATGGATTTGATACAGAATCAGAAATTGGACAAAGAGAAGCTGAAAAAATGGCTATCGAATTAGCTTTAATTAAAAGAAAAATGCAATTAAAAGAAAAAGAAATAATTGCTTTAGAATCACCAAGAAACGAAGCAGAAAGAGCATATTTAATGAAAAATGTATATGCTGATTTTGATGCTTTAGTAGAAAGTATTAGAGCAAGAATAGAAGCAATGAGAATGGAAATTGTTGCTACAGGAAAAGTTACATTAAATGAAAATAACTTAGATGCAGTTATTGATTTTGGTGTTCCAGAAGAAAACAAAGCAGCAAATGTTGACTGGAGTGCAGCAGATGCAAATCCAATTAATGATATGATTACTTGGAAAAATCAATTAGATACTGCACCAGCAAGAGTATTAACATCTACAACAGTATTAGCAAAAATATTGGCTAATGCAAATGTAGTTAATGCATTATTTGGAAAAGACTCTACAAGAATTGCATCAGTTGGAGAGTTAAATAATTACCTAGCTCAATTAGGATTACCAAAAATCTATACATACGATGCAAAATATAGAAAAGTAGGGGCAGATGGAAAATATACAAAACATAGATACTTCCCAGAAAACGCATTTGTTATGATGCCAGGAGAAGAACTAGGAGAAACTATATATGGACCAACTGCAGAAGAAATTAGACTTACAAGAGATCCTTCAGTTGACGTTAAATTAGTAGGTAAAATACTTGCTATGATGTATGAAGAAGGAAAAGACCCAGTTAGCACTTGGGAAAAAGCAGTTGCTACAGCATTACCTGCTTTAAAATGTGCTGATGAGTTGTTCCAAGCAACTATAAATATATAAGGTAAGGGCTATTAAGCCTTTGCCTTTTAATTTTTATTAAGAGGTGATTTATATGAAAAGAGTAACTCCAAAAAGTGCAGGAGTAAAACTTAATGGCAAATGGTGCTTTAAGGGCCACGAAGCTGTTATAAGTGAAGAAGAATACAATCTAAAAAAAGCATTTGTTGATGTAATAGAAGATATTAGAGAAACAAATGAAAGAGTAATAGAAATAGTTGTAAAAGATGAAACAATAGATTTAGAGGAATTAAAAAAAGACCTAGATTTATATGTTGAAAATTATAAAAAGGAAGATCCAAGTTCTGACGATGTAGATAATCCTGGAGAAGATTCAGGAGACAATACAGGCGATAACACAGGCGATAATGCCGGCGATAATTCTGATGAAGAATTAAACGCATTAAAAGAAAAAGCAAAAGAACTAGGAATAAAGAATTTTCATAATATGAAAAAAGAAACCTTAATCGCTAAAATTGAAAAAGCGGAAGCAGGAGAAGACCTAAATCCAGAAGGAGAGTAGGTGATTAAATGGATATATTAAAGAAAATAAAAAGTAGCACATCCATTGATATGGATGAGTTTGTAAAAAGATTAGAAAGTGAGCTGTCAATAAGTTCAATTTCTAATACTGAGCAAAAGAAAAAGGCTCAAGAACAATTAATATATTCTATTTATGATATTATGATTATTATTTTAGACGTTACACATCAGAGCAAAGTTCCAGAAGGTTTATATACAACGTGGTTAAGAATGATTAAAGATTATTGGTATTTGAATAAATACGATAACCAATTTGTAACTTCGGGATCTAGTTCTGAGTCTAGTTCTGAAGAAAGTAGTAATATTAAAATAAAGAGTATTCAAGCAGGAGATACGACTACAACTTTTGCTGATACATCCTCACAAATAAATATAAATGGTACTACATATAATACAGGAACAATTGATTTTTCTGAAGATATTTTAGTAGAAAAATATAAAAAAGATTTATACAGACATCGAAAGATGAGGTGGTAGTATGAATCAATATATATTAGCTGCTAGAAAGGCAATAGAAAGTCAATATGTCGGTGAATGTAATATTATTGAACGTAAGGAAAAATTAAAAGAAAACTCAAATATTACCGATTTTGTGGAAGAGGTAGTAAAGGAAAAACAACCTTGCAAACTATCATTTGAAGAAGTATATGTAAATACTGAAACGGATATGGAAACAAAGGTTATTACTAAAGTAAAACTATTTATTGCTCCAGAAATAAATGTTATGCCAGGATCAAAAATCGTTGTCACTCAAAGGGGTAGAACAACGGAATATAAAAATAGTGGCGAGCCTGCCATATTTGACACGCACCAAGAAATAATGCTTGTTAAATTTAAGGGGTGGGCATAATGGCCAAATGGGGAAGTTGTGATTATAAACAATTAGAAAAGTTAGTAAAAAAATTAGAAAAAATGGCGAATTTTGATGTAAAAAAATTTTGCGAAGATGTATCAAGGGAATTAGCGGCTAGGTTACTTGCAAAAGTTATAAAAAGAACTCCAACTGGAGAAGGAACTTTCGAGGTCCTTGAAAAAGACGGAGTTAAGAAAAGATATAAAATCAAAAACGGTGGTACATTAAAAAGAGGCTGGACTGCTAATACGCAAGCAGAGGCAGAAGGTGGAAAAGTACCTAATGCAAGAGATTATGCTAATTCATTAAAAATACTTAGGATGGGAAATAGTTATATAGTAATTGTTAAAAATCCTGTAGAGTATTCTTCGTATGTTGAATTCGGACATAGACAAGAGCCAGGAAGATTTGTGCCTGCAATTGGTAAACGACTAAAAGCAGCATGGGTGCCTGGTACTTTTATGCTAACTATATCTGAAAAAGAACTAGAATCACAATTACCAAAAATAATAGAAAGAAAGCTAACAAAATTTATGGAGGAGTGTTTCAATAATGGTTATTAATAGTGTAATTACTGGTATATCTCTAAAAATAAAAGAATTGTTTGGAGATACATATCACGTATATGATGATGCAGTAACGCAGGGTATGGAGAAGCCTTGCTTTTTTATTAACTTTTTAGATGGAGAAGAAAGTAGGCAAATAGGACTAGAAACTAAAAGTTATCTAGACACATTACATTTTGATATTACAGGTTTTGCTGAAAATGACGATAGAGCGAGTTTAAATGATATGGCTGACAAGTTATATTATTTAGAATATATAAGCCTAAATGATGGCACTCTGTTGCGTGCGTATAGCTTGAAACCTAAAATACAAGATAATGTGCTACACTTCTTTATTGATTATAAAATATTTATAAATAAAAAAGATACTGAAAGCACAAAAATGAGTGAATTTGATTATAATGAGGAGGTAAAAAAATAATGGCTAAAAAGAAAAATATTGAAATTGTAGCTGAAGATAAATTCTCAAAGAAGCAAATAGTTACTTCTAAAAGATACAGAAGTAATGTAGATCTATTGAATGCTGTTTTAAAAGATAAAAAAACATATACTTTGAAAGAAGTAGATGAAATAATTGAAAATTTTAAGAAAGGTAAGGTGTAGACTATGTTAGGTGGAGGTACATTTACAAGTCAAAATAAAAAATTACCAGGTGCATATATAAACTTTGCATCTGCACAAAAAGCATCTTCAACCATAGGAGAGAGAGGAATTGCTGCAATGGCTCTTGAACTTGACTGGGGAAAAGATGGCGAAATAATTTCTGTGACAGGTGAAGAATTTGCAAAAAATTCAATTAGTTTATTCGGATACGACTACGCAGACGATAAACTAAAAGGATTAAGAGATTTATTCAAAAATATAACAAAAGCATATTTATATAGATTAAATAGCGGAGAAAAAGCAAGCAATGATATTGCAACTGCAAAATGCAGTGGTATAAGAGGTAACGATTTAAAAATTGTTATTCAAAAAAATCTTGATGATGAGACTAAATATGATGTTTCTACATATTTAGGAACAAAAGAAGTAGACAAGCAAACTGTTGCTGCAGCAAGTGAACTTGTAGCAAATGATTTTGTTACATTCAAAGGTGCAGAACTTGCAGTTACTGCAGGTACAGCATTACAAGGTGGAACTAATGGAGAAGTAAGTGGAGATGCTCATCAAAACTTCCTTGATAAATTAGAATCATACAAATGCAATGCAATTGGATGCTTATCAGAAGACAAAGCAGTTTCTGGTTTATATGTTGAATATGCAAAACGTTTAAGAGATAAACTAGGAGTAAAATTACAAGTAGTTGTTTATAACAATGCTGCAGATTATGAAGGTGTAGTAAATGTTAAAAATACTGCTGAAGAATCAACAACTGCTGTTGTTTACTGGGTAACTGGTGTAATAGCAGGTTGTGAAATAAATAAATCTAATACTAACAAAACATACGATGGAGAGTTTAATGTAATCGCAGATTATACTCAAGCTCAATTAGAAGCATCAATAGATGCAGGAGAATTCGTATTACATAAAGTAGGCGATGAGATTAGAGTTCTTGTAGATATAAACAGCTTAGTTACAACAACAGCAGAAAAAGGCGAGGATTTTAAATCAAATCAAACTATCAGAGTATTAGATCAAATTGCAACTGATGTAAGTTCTGTATTTAATACAAAGTATCTAGGAAAAATTGCAAATAATGAATCTGGAAGAACTTCTTTATGGAGTGATGTAGCAACATTATTTAGAGAGTATCAACAAATACAAGCAATAGAAAACTTTGAAGATACAGACATAACAGTAGCAATAGGAAATGACAAAAAATCTGTAACTATTAATTCTGCAGTACAAATAATAAACGCTATGGAAAAATTATATATGACTGTAGTTGTTGAATAAAGAGAACATTAACTGTTCTCTTTTAAATTAATTTAAAGGAGGAATTTATAATGTCAAATATTACTATGAACGCTAAAGATGCCATAAGTGCAAAACTAGCCGAGTGCTATGTAACTATTGAAGGAAGAAGATACTTATTAATGCAAGCAAAAGATTTTGAAGCAAAATTTGAAAAAACTAAAAAAGAAATTAATATTTTAGGAAAAACAGGAGCAGGAAATAAGTCTACTGGTTGGAAAGGTACAGGAAAAATGACAATCTATAAGAATACATCAATATTTGATGAACTTATGGAAAGATATAAAAATACTGGAGAAGATGTTTATTTTGATACACAAGTATCAAATGAAGACCCAACAAGTGCAGCAGGAGCAAGCTCTATGGTATTTAAAGACTGTAATATAAATGGTGGAGTTTTGGCTTCTTTTGATGTAGATGGCGATTTCTTAGAGCAAGAAATAGAATTTACATTTGAAGATTTTTCAAACCCTACTAAATTTAAAACTTTAGCAGGTATGCAATAAAAAATAAAGGAAAGAGGTAATAAATTATGAGCAATTTACAAGCTTTTATGATCGAGAAAAAAGATGAAATTCATGAATACGTGGCTTCTAAAAATTTTAAAGATGAAAATGGAAAGCCTATTGCGTGGAAATTAAGAACTATAACAGCAAAGGAAAATGAAGATTTAAGAAAACAATGTTATAAGCAAGTAATCGTACAAAATGGAAAGAAAAAAGGGTATCAACAACAACTTGATACAATTAAATATTTACAATTACTTACTGATAAATGCGTTGTGTATCCGGACCTTCATAATGCAGAGTTATTGGACTTCTATCACGAAATGGATGCCATTGATTTGTTAACAAAACATTTATTAAATGCAGCTGAATATGATGACTTAACAGCTGAAATCCAAAGAATAAATGGTTATGATTTAGAAGAAGCGGTTGAAGAAGCAAAAAACTAATTGAAGAAGGCGATTATGAAGCTTTGTATGCTCATTATTGCCTTCAGAAACTTCATAAATTTCCACACGAATTTTTAGAATTACCATTTAAGGAAAAAGCGTTTGTTATAGCCTCAACAGAGGTTAGAATTAAGCACGAAAAAGAGCAACAGGACAAGCTGAAAAAATAAGGTGGAAATAATAAGAGAAGGAAGGTGGAAAAATGGCAACAATACGAACAGCTATTATGGTTCAAGATAGTATGTCACCCGCTATTAGAAGTATGAGCAATGCCTGTAGGATATTACTTAATAATTTTGAAGATATCCAAAGGGCATCTTCAAATACAGTAGATATTCAATCACTAAAAGCGGCAAGGGAAGAATTAAATAATACCGATATGATATTGAATCAAATAGAACAATCCGCACGAGATGTAAATCAAGAAACTAAAAAAATGCCTTCTAACTTTAACAATGCGGCTTCGGCAGCAAATGGACTATTAAATAAAGTAAAGCAAGTGGCACTAGCAGCAGGGGGAATTACTTTAATTGGAAAGACTGTTGAATTATCGGACCAAGTATCTAGTAATAGAGCAAGGCTCGAATTAATAGTAGATGATAATGATAGTGTAGAAAATTTAGAAAATAAAATATTTGCAATGTCAAATAGAACTAGATCATCATTTTTAGATACGACTAGTGTTGTATCTAAATTAGGAATTTTAGCAGGGGACAATTTTAAAAATACAGATGAGATAATTGCGTTTACAGAATTAATGAATAAAAACTTCGCAATAGGTGGAGCTAGTATTCAAGAGCAAACTTCAGCGATGTATCAATTAACTCAAGCAATGGCTGCAGGAAAATTACAAGGAGATGAGTTCCGTAGTATTATGGAAAATGCTCCATTATTAGCTGAAGCAATTGCAAATTATACTGGAAAATCTAAAGGAGAATTAAAAGAGTTATCTTCTGAGGGGCTAATAACATCTGATATTATAAAAAATGCAATGTTTTCTGCTGCAGATGAAATAAATGATAGGTATAGTAGAATGCCAATGACTTGGTCTCAAATATGGACTAAAATGAAAAATATAACAATAAAAGCATTAGATCCTGTTTTAAAGAAAATAAATCAATTAGCAAATAATCCACAAGTTCAAGAAATGTTTAACGCATTTGTAAGTGGTGCAAGTTTAGCAGCACAAGCAGTATTATGGCTTATAGAAGGTATGGCGTGGTTATATAATATTTTAGAGCCTTTTGCTCCTTTAATATTAGGTATTGTAGCGGCATATATTGCTTTCAATGCCATATCAGCAATTACAAGTGCTGTTTTAGGAATTATATCCTTTGCACACCAGGTAAAAGCAGCGGCGGCAGCAACAGATGCAATAGCAACAGCAGGAGCAACAGGAGCACAATGGAGTTTAAATGCAGCGTTGTATGCATGCCCTATTGTTTGGATTATAGTATTGATAGTAGCCTTAATAGCAGCCCTTACTTATTTATGGTTTACCAATGACAAGGTAGCCTATGCAATTTTATATTTATGGGATATGCTTGTACTTGGTGGAATGACAATGTGGCTAGGATTAAAAACTGTATTTTATGGTTTAGTATTAATAGCACAATTCTTCCAATTAGGAATGATAGGCGTATGCTATGGAGTACTTTGGGCCTGGTATATGTTTCAAACAGGATTAGAGGGTGTAGGAGTAGGAATTTTATATATTTTCCAATGGTTATATAACGGAGTAGTAGGTATTGTTAATGGAATAATATCCGTATTAAATAAGATACCTGGAGTTTCTATTGATATGGCAGAATATGCAAATTTTGCAGATAATGCCCTAGAAGGAATGATGGACAATGTTGCAAGAAGAAACGAAGACCTACAAAGTATGGTTGACGATATGAATGAAGTAAATAATTCAATAAATGAAAATAAAGCGAAATTTGCAGCAGATTTAAGTAGTTCCGCAACAGATATTCAAAACAAAGTTATAGAACTAGAAAGTACAAGACAAGATAGAACAGACCATAGAAATGATTGGATAAATGGTGCAACTTCTGCAATTAATGATGCCTTAAGTATGGATGGTTTTGACTTTAGTAATATGGGAGATGGAACACTTGGGGATATTGCAGGAGATACAAGTAAAATTGCTGAAAACTCTGAAGTATCTGAAGAAGATTTGAAATATTTAATAGACTTAGCAGAAAGAGAAGTTGTAAATAGGTTTACTACTGCATCTGTTAATATTACTATGACAAACAATAATAGTATAAATCAAGAACAAGATATTGATGGAATAGTAGAGACACTTGCTATAAAATTAGAAGAAGAACTACAATCAGTTGCTGATGGAGTTCACACATAGGAGGTATAAAATGGCATATTATTTTTATTTAGGAAATACATTATTGCCAGTTGCCCCAGATAAATTAACATTAAAAATTAATAACAATAATAAAACTTACGATCTTATAAATAATCAAGAAATAAATGTTCTAAAAAATCCTGGTCTAACTGATATAGAATTTAAGGCCTTATTACCTAATGTAAAATATCCTTTTGCTACATATAAAAGTAATTATCAGCCAGCATCATATTTTCTTAATATAATTGAAAAGTTAAAAGTAAATAAAACACCTTTCCAGTTTATTGTTTCTAGAAAACTACCAAACGGAAAGGTGTTATTTGATACTAATATAAAAGTATCGATAGAAGACTATAAAATTATAGAGGATGTAAAAGAAGCATTTGATGTTAGAGTTGAATTTAAATTAAAGCAATACAAGGAATATTCTACTAAAACTATGCAAATTTCCATAAAGCAATACAAGCCACCTGTAGTAGTTAGGGCTGTTACTCCTACTGCTACAAGTACTGCGGTTTCAAAACCAAGTGGGCAGAATTATACTGTTAAAAGGCGGAGATTGTTTATGGAATATAGCAAAGAAATTTTATGGTAATGGAAGTAAATATACTACAATATATAATGCTAATAAAGATAAAATAAAGAATCCTAATTTGATTTATCCTAATCAAGTTTTATGGATTCCAGCATAGGAGGTTTATATGAGTCAAGAATTATTAATACAGAATGGCTCTGTAGTATATGCCCCAGTTACGCAAGATGAAATAGTGTGGACAACGGAAAGAAAAGGTAGTCCAGGAAAGTTAGAATTTAAAGTTTTAAAAGATGATATCATTAAGTTTGAAGAAGGTAATCCGGTTAGCTTCAAAGTTGATGGTAACAAAGTATTTTATGGTTTTGTATTTACAAAAGATAGAGAAAAGGACCAAATAATAAAAGTAACAACCTATGATCAATTACGTTATTTGAAAAACAAATCTAGTTATGTATATACAAACAAAAGAGCTGATGAACTTGTAAAAATGATAGCAAATGATTTTTTACTTAACGTGGGAACGTTAGAAAATACAAATTATAAAATTGCTAAAAAATCCGAAAGTAATCAAGCCTTATTTGATATAATCTTAAATGCTTTAGATGAAACGATACAATATAAAAAAGAAATGTATGTGTTATATGATGACTTTGGAAAGATATGCTTAAAAAACCTAGAAAGAATGAAGGTAGGAATTATTATTGATGAAGAAACTGCTCAGAATTACAATTATAAAAGTTCAATAGATACTGATACCTATAACAAGGTAAAACTTGTTTATGACAATGAGAAAACAGGTAAAAGGGAAGTGTATATTGCACAAGATACTAATAATATGAATAAATGGGGAGTGCTACAATATTTTGATACAATAGACGAGGAAACAAACGGAGCTGTAAAGGCAAAAAGTTTGTTGAATTTGTATAATCAAAAAACGAGAAGTTTAGAGATTAAAAAGGCTATTGGTGATATTAGAGTTCGTGGCGGATCACTAATAATTGTTAACTTGGATTTAGGAGATGTAAAGCTGCAGCATTTTATGTTGGTAGAAAAGGCAAAACATACATTTAAAAACCGGAGAACATTTTATGGATTTGACATTAAGAGGTCAAGATTTTATAACGCAATAAGGAGGGGAAAATGGCAAGTCTTATAGATGCAATTAAAAAAATTTCACAAGGGGCGGAGGAAGCATCTGCTCCTTGTAACGTATTATATGGAGTTGTTACAAGTGTTAATCCGCTAGAAATTACAGTAGAACAAAAATTGAAGCTAACATCTGAATTCTTGATATTAACAAAAAATGTTAAGGATTATAGTGTAGATGTTTCAATAGAATGGGACACAGAAAGTAAAAGTTTGAATGCAAATCACTCACATACTGCAAATGCAAATGTAAGCGTAAGTTCTTCTATATCTCCAAACGCAGATAATCAAAAAATTACTAATACTGTACAAAGCAGCGTTAGTGTTGAGGAAAAGAAAATAAGTTTGAATCACGCACACTCAATTAGTGGTACAAAAAAGATGACAATACATAATGCGTTAAAGAAGAATGATGTTGTAATTCTAATACAAAAAAGAGGCGGACAAGAATACATTGTAATAGATAAAATTTAAAAATGAAAGGTGGTTAAATTATAATGACACCTAATACTAATAATATATTGCAAAGCAATTTAGAGATTGTAGAACAGCCAAGTAAAACATACTGCCTAGATATAGAAAATAATACTATAATAGGGTATTGTGATGGAATTGAGGCTATGAAGCAAACTATATATTGCATATTAAATACAGAAAGATTTGAACACCTTATCTACAGTTGGAATTTTGGAATAGAATTAAAAAATCTAATAGGGGAAAGTTCTACTTATGTAGTACCGGAACTTCAAAGGGTAATTACTGAAGCATTAGTACAAGATGATAGAATTGAAGAAGTAAATAATTTTAATTTTGAAATAAATAAAAATAAAATAACAGTTACCTTTAACGTAATAACAACTGTAGGCGAAATTACAATTGAAAAGGTGGTGAACGTATGAATCAAGAAGATTTAGATGAATATTTTGACTATGATGTAACTCTAAATCGTATGTTAGATAAAATACCGGATACTTTAGATAAAAGAGAAGGTAGTATAATATATGATGCATTAGCACCTGCAGCAGCAGAGATAGCACAAATGTATATTGTATTAAAAAATAACATTGATTTAGTTTTTGCAGATACGGCAGTCGAAGGTTATCTTGATAGACTATCAGGTCAAGTAGGTCTAACAAGAAAAGAAGCAACGAAAGCAATAAAACAGGGAAATTTTTACGATGAAAATGATAAATTAATGGATATTGAATTAAATTCAAGGTTTACGTGTAATGATTCTTATTGGTGTGCAACAGAAAAAATAAGCACAGGAGTTTACAGATTAGAATGTGAAGAAGCGGGAGCACAAGGCAACAATGTTAATGGTACTTTAATTCCAGTAGATTATATACAGGGGTTAGGAAGAGCAACCTTAACGGAGCTTCTTATACCTGGAGAGGATCAAGAAAGCGATGACGAATTAAGGGAAAGATATTTTGAACAAATTGGAGAAAAGTCTTTTGGTGGAAATGTTATAGATTATAAAAATAAAACTAAAAGTATAGATGGTGTAGGTGCTGTAAAAGTAACACCTATTTGGAATGGTGGTGGAACTGTAAAACTAACAATTCTAGATAGTAATTACGATAAGGCATCAGATGTTTTAATAGAAGAAGTACAAAACAAGATATGTCCAGACTTTTCAAATGAAGGACTTGGATTAGCTCCTATTGGCCACATCGTTACTGTAGATACTGTTGAAGAAGTAGAAATAAATATACAATCACAAGTAACTATTGATGATACGACAACAAGTGAAAAGGTAAAGGAAAACATAGGTGCTGCTATTGAAAAGTACTTATTGGGCCAAAGAGAAACTTGGGAAGATACAGACACAATAGTAATTAGAAAGGCACAAGTAGAGGCTATAATATTAAATACTGAAGGTGTAATAGATGTTAGCAATACAATCCTTAATAATCAAAGCGGAAATATAGAATTAAGTAAATACCAAGTGCCTGTTTTGGGTGAGGTGGTTATAGTATGAAATTAAAAGAATATATGCCACCGTTTTTGACACAAGTAAGGGAATTTAATGAGATATTTGAAGCTGAAGATGTTGAACTAGATGCATTAAAAAAAGAAATAGATAGTATTTTAAAGGAAGTTGTTGTTAGAACAGCAGAAAGTTATGGATTAAAGAAATATGAAAAAATTTATGGAATAAACAATGTAGCAGAAACTATTGAAGCAAGAAGAATGACAATTCTATTAAAAATGAATAATAGAACTGCCTATACATATAAATGGTTAATTAATACATTAAATGAAGCTATTGGGGAAGAAAATTATAAAATTACTACTGACTTTAATAACTATAAAATGAATATAGAAATAGCGTTAAATTATACCGAAGCTGCAGAAATATTAAGAAAAGATTTAGTAAAACAAATGCCGGCAAACATTGAACTAGATTATAGGTTGAATTCGGTTATAAATCATTTTACAGCTGCAGTAGTATCACAGCAAACATATATGTACTTGAAAACGGAAACAATGGAAGAAAAGGAAAATATCGCATTAAATGAAGATAATTATATAGGGCTAAATTTAAGACAGCAAAATTATTTAAGTTTAAAGGAGTGTGAAAAATAATGGGGTTTGAAAAAGTTTATATAACAAAGAAAGGCTCTTTGTTAGCAGCTAAAACCTTACAAGGAAAGCAAATAGAATTTGACCACGCCGAGATAGGTAGTGGGGCTTTAAATGGTGATGCAAGAGATAAAACTGCATTAACTACAAAAGTACTTGAATGTCCAATAAATAATATAAAAATTACTGGAGATACTCAAGCTCAAATTTCATTTTCTTTCAAAAATATAGATGCATCTAATGCATTTTATTTTAGAGAACTAGGACTTTTCGCAATAGATCCTGATACAAAAGAAAAAGTGTTATATGCTTATTCTAATGCGGGAACTACAGCGGAATATATAAATAATTCTGTTACAGAATTAATAGAAAAAAATATTGATTTAACAGTTCTAGTAGATAATGCATCTAATGTAAATATAACATTAGATCCTAATCAAGTATATGTAACAGAAAAAGAACTAGAGGCAGCTATTGAAGAAGCAAGAGAATTTGTAGGAAAAAATTATGGTATAAGAAGAAAAATAACAGATAATACAAGTCCCGCTTGGGAAAGAATCTGTGATAATATAGGACTAGTGGCCAATGCTCAAAAAGGAACAGATGCAGTACAAAATGACTTTGATAGTATATATCCATGGTCTGATATAAAAACCTATAATTATGATACCGCAAATAAAAAGGTAACAGCATATATAGGAGAGCCAGGATTTGCATTTGATGGGTCAAATGGAGAGGTCCTAACTAAAATACCAGAATTTTGGTATAAAAGAGAAGTTAAAGATGATTATGAATATATATATATTGCTGATTATGCAAGAGCAGGATACAAACACAGCGAGGAATTTTCAGTAGGTAGATATGCAATTGGATTAGATGCTGAAAGAGCAGCTCATAGTTATAGTGGATTAATTCCTACTTATAATAAAACTATTACTGCATTTAGAACTTTAGCAAAAGCTGTTGGAGATGGATTTGGGCAATTAGATACAAGATTTTTTATATTACAAATGTTATATTTAGTAGAATATGCTCATTATAATTCTCAAAGTAAACTTGGAAATGGTGTAACAAGTTGGAGTAATCCAAAAGCGTTACTTGCAGAAAGTAATGTAAATAGAATAATTGTAAGTTCATCTACGAATTTTTATGTAGGAAGAACAGTATCTATTGGAACAGCTGATGCTTGGAATGCAGGCGTTGCCTCAGAAAGAACTGTTACAAAAATAGAAGATTATAGTAACGGAACTGTTACAGGAAAAGCTATTTACTTTGATGGTGCAGCAGTAAATATTGCAGTTGGTAATTGCTTATGGGGAATAGGACAAAAAGCGGGCCAATGTGATGAATTGGGAATGAAATCCGGATGTTTAGTAAACGATGGAGGACATTCCGTAATATATAGAGGAATTGAAAACATATTCGGTAATATGTGGCAATTTATAGATGGATTAAATATTAAAGATTATATTGCATATATATGTACAGACCCTACTAAATATGCAGTTGATACATTTGCAGATCCATATAAGGAAGTTGGATATACAAACTTACTAACAAAAGACGTATATCCAAATAGAATGGGGTATGATGAAAATAATCCTGAAGTTGCATTACCAATTGAAGCAGGAGGAAGTTCCGGAACTGGAATATGTGACTATTACTACAACGCAGAAGGAAACAGAATCGCTGTCGTGGGTGGTAGTTTCGACCGCGGTGCGAAAGCTGGGTTGTTCTATTGGAATTTGAGCAACGCTTCTTCTCATTCGAGCTGGAATTGCGGGGCTCGCCTTCTTAAGTACCAGTAAAAGCAGGGGGACTGGGGGACGGCATAGTCCCCCATATAACTTAAATGTAGAGTAGTTAAAATATTTTTGTATATGTGTATAATTAGTGCAGGGGATTTGATGTGTGCGATCCCGTTATTTCACTTTTTAGTTTTTTCGCTATCGTGGGTGGTAATTTCAACAACGGTACGAAAGCTGGGTTGTTCTATTGGAATTTGAACAACGCTTCTTCTAATTCGAACTGGAATTACGGGGCTCGCCTACTTATTTTTTAATAATCATTACACATCACTTTCCATAGCACTTGCTAAAAATTAAGTCGAAACTGGATTGACCTAGTAGCTTCCTTTAAGCGAAAAGCCGATAGACAAAAATAAGAAAGCCAGGTAATGTAATGAAAAGAGCAGGAAACATATACGAAAAGATAACTCAAAAAGAAAATATTAGAAAGGCCATATTGTCTGCATCAAAAGGGAAAAAGAGACGTACTACTGTTAAGGATGTAATTGACAATATGGATTTTTATGTTTGTAAAATTCATAATATGCTAATTAATAAAACATATAAGCCTAGTCCATATTCAAAGTTGCTGATTCACGATGGAACTAGAAAAAAAGAAAGAATAATATTTAAGCCTAAATTTTATCCGGACCAAATTGTCCATTGGGCATTAATGAATAATATACAACCTCTATTAGAAAAAGGAATGTATGATTATACTTGTGCATCTATCCCCGACAGAGGAATTCATTATGGAGCAAAACATTTAAAAAAAATACTAGTAGCAGATAAGAAAAATACTAAATATGCTTTAAAATTAGATATAAAGAAATTTTATCCTAGCATAGATAAAGAAATAATGAAAAGGAAATTCAGAAGAATTATTAAAGATAGGGATACACTAGATTTAATTGATTTAATTGTAGATAGTTCAGAAGGTGGTTTACCAATACGGAAATTATACTTCACAATGGTTTGCTAATTTCTATCTGCAGGAGTTAGATCATTATATAAAAGAGGAATTAAAAGTAAAATATTACATTAGGTATATGGATGATATGCTATTGTTTCATAGAAACAAAAAGGAATTAAAAAAAGTTAAGGAAAAAATAGAAATTTTTTTAAAGAATGAGAGCCTATCATTAAAAGAAAACTGGCAACTTTTTAAAGTTGATAGTAGACCAGTTGATTTTATAGGTTACAGGTTTTATCGTGGATATACAACATTAAGAAGAGGAAATTTTTTAAGAATCAAAAGGCGAGCAAAAAGGATTTATAAAAGAAGAAAAATGAATTTGAAAGATGCTTCGGCAATGGTAAGCTACAACGGATGGCTTAAGCATTGTGATAGCTTTAACTTTAAGAAAAAGTATCTTAATCCGTATATAAATATAGAAAAGTGTAAAGGAGTGTTGAAAAATGCAAATAGTACAAAACAGTGTGAAACCAGAAAAAAGTTTTGAAATACAAAATATAAATGGTAACTCTTGTGAAGTAATATTTTACGATAATATAAAGGAAAAGCAAGATAATGAAGGAAATACTATTTATGAATACGAAATGTATGAAAAAACTATTGATTATAGAAAAGGCATAGAGGACACAATAGAAAAAAATCTAGAAGCGTGGCTAAAAAGCATAAAAGATATTGATTATGTTATAGCAGCTGCAGATATGAGAAAAAAGAGAGATGAACTTTTGAAAGAGACTGACAAGGAAATGTGCCTAGACAGATTAAATTTAAAGTTGCCGGAAGAAATAACTATGACTAATATATTAACTGGGTTAAAAGAGTTTTTTGATGGATTCTCAAGTATTTCTAATGGTAAAATCGCAAAATACAGACAAGCCTTAAGAGATGTACCACAGCAAGAGGGATTTCCTTATAATATAAAATGGCCAAATAAAGAAGATCTAAAATAGGTCTTCTTTTTAATTGCGAAAGAAAATAGGAGGAGTAGTGAATATGGAAAATATAACTACGATGATAATTAGTTTAACGGCTTTTATAACGGCTATTGGTACATTAATTGTTACTATAATGAAAGCAAAAAAGGAAATTGAAGATACATTGCCTAAAAAAATACAAAAGCAATGCAGTATCAATATAGAGATAACAAATAGGTTAGAACAAGTAAAAGAATATTTGATGGCAGATAGAGTACAAATTTATGATTTTCATAACGGTGGGCATTATGCTAACGGCAGAAGTGCACTAAAAACATCATGCAGCTATGAAGTTGTAAGAATTGGTGTAAAAGGCCATCAAAAAGAATTGCAGGCAGTTCCTCTTACTTGTATTCCTAAATTTGTAAGAACACTTTTAAATCAAAACGAACTAATAGTTAACGATTTAGAGGAAATAAGGGATGTTATGCCGGCAACTTATCAACTGAAGAAAGAACAAGATATTATGTCGTTTTATGACATAATACTAAATAATAAACAGGGAGAGCCTATACGGTTTTCTAGCAATTCAGTATGGTAAAACAAATAGCGTTAGTTTTAGCCAAGAACAAATGAATCAAGTATTAAAATTAAAATTCTTTATTGAAGATAACCTGGAAAAAATGGTTACTAATAAATAAAAGAAAGGGGGAATTTATATGACAGTACAAACTTTAGTGTATGTAATAACTACACTTTTTACTTATGGTGCAGGATTGCTATCTAAAAAAATGGGATGGAATTATAATTTACCAATTACAATTCAAAACATAATTATAATAGCAATAGCATCAGCAATAGGCTGTTTAATAAATATTGAAGGACTTGATGTTAATGGTGTAATATCAGCTGTAATTACTGCAGTTGGTGGTGTAGGAACAGCTGTTGTAGCCTACGATGCAAAAAACAAATAATATGCGTCTTAAATAAAATAAGATGCAGCAATGCAAGAAAAAAGTTCTTGTAAATCAAGAATACCGGAAGTAAAATCAAAAATCTTCCGGTATTTATTTTATTAAAGGAAAGGATGATTTTTATGTCAGAAAAAGCAAAAGCAACAATCAGAAATGAAAAAGATGAAAGAGAAGATGTTGAAGTTTTAATTGATGATATTGAATTAACACCTGAAATGGAAGCAGAATTAACAAATGGAAATGGAGGGGAAGAATAATGGGTACATTTTCAAAATTATGTGATTTAATAATGGAAGCAAGTGCTTCAAATTATACTGCAAAAAGAACAAATACAATAAATAAGGCAACACCGCATCACGTTGCAGGTTGCTTAACAGCGGAGCAAATAGCAAGAATATTCCAAAATCCAAATAGAAAAGCATCAGCAAACTATGGAATAGGAATTGATGGAAAAATAGTAGGTATAGTTCCAGAAGAATCTAGAGCCTGGACCTCAAGTTCTCCTTCAAATGATCACCAAGCAATTACTATTGAGGTTGCAAATGACCAAGTAGGAGGAGAATGGCATATATCAGACTTATGTATTGAAAGATTAATAGATTTAATAGTAGAAATAAGACTAAGAACTAAAAGAGAAGTTTACGTTTATGATGGGACTCCTAATGGTACAATGACAAGACACAATATGTTTGCCGCAACAACTTGTCCAGGTAGTTACCTACAAGGTAAATTACCTTATATAACAGAAGAAATAAATAAAAGAATAAAAGAGGGAATAGCACCTGTTGAAGTTCCAACAGTTCAAGCACCAACTAAAAGAAATGTTGGCGAGGAAGTAACTGTTACAGGAATATATGTTGCTTCTAACTCTACAAAAAGATTAAATCCTGCTAGAACAAAAGGCAAAATTACAAAAATAATTGCTGGAGCAAAGAATCCATATTTATTAGACAATGGAAATCTTGGCTGGACAAATGATGGTTGTATTGTTGATAGTGCAATAACTGCTCCTACAACAAACACATCTGTAACAACATATACTGTAAAAAGTGGAGATTGTTTATCAGAAATTGGAGCAAAATTAGGTGTAAATTGGAAAGAAATTGCTTCTTTAAATGGAATACACTCACCATATACTATTTATAAAGGACAAAAATTAAAAATTCCAACCGCTACTGCAGCACCTGCTAAAACAAATCTAAAATCAAATGAGCAAATTTGCAAAGAAGTATGGCAAGGTAAATGGGGAAACGGCGGAGATAGAGCATACAGATTAACACAAGCAGGATATGATGCTAATTTAATTCAATCAATGGTTAATAAAGGTATAGGAAGATAAAATGCACAGTTTTTTACAAAAAATGATACAAAATGTATCAAAAATAGTAAAAAGTTAACAAAAATAGTGCAAAATGTATCAAAAAAATGTAGAAATGTTTACAAATTTGTAAAAAAGTTAAGTAGGGGAGAACACATCTCCTCTACTTACAAATATTTTTTAATTTACTTTGAATATCAAGCAGCATATTGAAGGACTGCTGAAAAGTAATATTATTAAAATCTATATCAAGTATTTTATGTATAATTTTTTTTATCTCAATGTTATTTAAGTAATCATTTGTATTTTGATTAGGTAAATTATCAATAATTTTGTACTTTAAATCGTTTTTCTTAAGTATTTCGACATATTTATCTAGTTGTGAAATTGGAAAGCCACATTTAAAAATATTAGGGCCTAAATCGGTAATTTTTAATCCTAACTTTTCATTTATTATTTTTGCATCAGAATTCAATATATTGTAAAATATTCCAATACGAAATAAGTAGATAGTATTAGGATCTTGTTTTTTTAGTTCTTCATATTGCTTAAGCAATTTACTCATCTTTCTTTTTTCTCCTTTTTCCTTTTTTTAAAACGATAACATCTCCAGGCTCGCATTCAAGAATATTACATACTTTTTCTAAAGTAGAAAATTTTATACTAGATGTTTCATTATTCATCATGTGAGAAAGTGCTTGATAACCTCCGCTCCATTCTTTTCACAAACCAGTACTTCGTTTTATTTTTTTCTTCTAGTATTTCATTAATTTTTAAATATATCATTATGACACCTCCTTATATATATTTTACAAAAAAGTTCTCTAGATTTTAACTATTCGCTGGTATAACTGCATTTGACTAAACTTAAATGTAAAATATCTATTTTACAAGATAGGTATTTTTTGGTATAATGATATCAAAAAAATGGAAGTGATTTATATGGATATACAAATGCACTTATATACAATAAGTGAAGTAAAAAGATTTATTAGGGAAAAAGATTATGAAGGACTAAAAAAATACATAGAAGAAAGAGAAAAACAAGTAAGGGCATACCAGGAAGAAGATAAATCTGGAGATTATATTGAGGACCTAGTAAGCAAACTTACATAATTTGTAGAATTTTGTCGTATTTTGTAAGTAGCTTAATATCAACAAAAAACAGACCTATACCTATCGTCCAGTATAGTTATTTTATTTGACATAATATGGTAAAATAGAATAAGAGATATCTCTAAATATCATTCATAGGAGGGATATTTATGAGAGGAATATTAGAAAACATAGAATTAAATATCTTTGAAAAACTATTAAGTAAGGTTTTTAAAAGATATACATATAAAATATATTCAATAGGTATGCAAGATGGATACAATTGGCGAAGCAATTTGTATAAATAGCAAAAAAAGGAAAATATGTTATTGATATATTTTCCTTTTTGTAGTATAATAAGAAAGATTTGTTGATAATTTGTTGATAACGGCAGGAGTTTGAACAGGTTTCAGCAAGTTTTGGAAAAGGACGGAAAACGTTGATTTATCAATAAAAACTAGATATTATAAGGCTTTCGAGAAATATAGAAAAAAAGAGCCTATTATAATACCAATTATAATGGAAGTTTAATATTTAAGGAGAGAAAAATGAATTACAAAGATTTAGCAAATTTAATATTTCCAGACGCAAAGGAAATATCATATTATGAAGAAAAATATTTAGAAAGAAATTTACCAGAAGGAGCAATAGTTACAAGATATGCACCAAGTCCAACAGGATTTATGCATGTTGGTGGATTATATCAAGCATTGATAGCTATAAAAGTATCTAAACAAACAAATGGGGTATTTTATTTACGAATAGAAGATACGGATCAAAAAAGAGAAGTAGAAAATGGAATAAAAGAGATAGTGCAATCTTTAAAAGACTTTGGATTAGAAGCAGATGAAGGTATGATTTCTGAAAATGAAGGAAAAGGAAAGTATGGACCATATAAACAAAGTCAAAGAAAAGAAATATATCAAGCATATGCTAAACACATGATAGAACAAGGAAAAGCATATCCATGTTTCTGTACTCCAGAAGAAGTAGAAGAAATAAGAGCTAAACAAGAAGCTGCAAAAATAAGACCAGGATATTATGGAGTATGGGCAAAATGTAGAAATGTTACAGTAGAAGAAGCTATGCAAAGAATTCAAAATGGTGAAAAATATATAATCAGATTTAAATCACCAGGAAGAGAAGATAAAAAAATAAAACATCATGATGTTATAAAAGGAAATGTTGATTTTCCAGAAAATGACCAAGATATAGTTATAATAAAAGCAGATGGACTTCCAACATATCATTTTGCACATGCAATAGATGATCATTTAATGAGAACAACACATGTAATAAGAGGAGATGAATGGTTATCGTCAGTACCATTACATTTACAATTATTTCATGAATTAGGATTTAAAGCTCCTAAATATGCACATATTGCGCCAATCATGAAAAATGATAATGGAAATAAAAGAAAATTGAGTAAAAGAAAAGACCCAGAAGCAGCAGTAAGTTATTATGCAGAAGAAGGAATACCAGCAGAAGCGGTTAAAGAATATTTATTAAATATAGCAAATTCAACATTTGAAAACTGGAGAAGGGCTAATCCAGACAAAACTATGGATGAATTTGAATTGCAATTAAATAAAATGAGTGTAAGTGGAGCATTATTTGATATGGTAAAACTACTAGATGTATCAAAAACAGTTATATCAAAAATGACAGCAGAAGAAGTATATGAAAATGCTATTACATGGGCTAAAAAATATGATTCAGAATTAGAAAGTTTATTACAAGATAAAGAATATGCTTTAAAAGTATTTGGAATTGAAAGAGGAAACAAAAAACCAAGAAAAGATATTTCAAAATGGGCAGAAGTAAAAGAAAATATTTCATATATGTATGATGAAGAATTCGAAAAGGACACAAACGAATATCCTTATCAAGTAATAAATGATAAAGAATCAATTGAAAAAATATTAGAATTATATATTGAAAAATATTATGATGAAAACGATGATAAACAAACATGGTTTGACAAAATAAAAGAATTATCAGGAGAAATGGGATATGCTAAAGAAGTAAAAGAATTTAAAGCAAATCCAGATATGTATAAAGCACATGTTGGTGATGTAAGTACAGTTTTAAGAGTTGCTTTAACAAAAAGAACTAATACTCCAGATATGTATGAAATTATGCAAATTTTAGGTAAAGAAAGAATAGCAAAAAGATTTGCAAAATGAGACAGTTGGGACAGTATGAATCTGTCTCATTGATTTGTCGAAAAAGGAGTTTTTATGGAATATAATATAGGAGATATAGTAAGAACAAAAAAACAACATCCATGTGGTAGTAAAATTTGGGAGATAACAAGAATAGGGGTAGATTTTAAATTAAAATGTCAAGGTTGTGGTCATGTTGTTATATTACCTAGAGAGAAGGCTTTAAAGTCTATAACTAAGAAAATTGAAAATTAAGAGGGAAATATATATATTAAAAAAGTTGTTAAAAGGTATTAATACCTTTTAACAACTTTTTTAAATATATTTCTCTATTTCATTCCAAACATTATCCATATAAATTTTTCTTTCAGAAGAAAAAGGAAAAGTAGGAATGTCTCCGATAGGATTAAGAGATTTTTGCAATTTTTTAGCAGTATCTTCAACTTTAGTAATAGCAATTTTGTCAGCCTTATTTGTTAAAATCATACAAGGAAGACCAGAACGAATGACATAATCGTACATAAGTTTATCATTTGCTGTTGGAGAATGACGAATGTCTACTAAAAAGATAATCAAAGAAATTTGATTTCTATTAAAAAGGTATTCTTCAATAAAATTGCCAACTTGTTCTTGTTCCTTTTTTGACATTTTGCTATAACCATAACCTGGTAAATCAACAAAGTAAAATTTTTCATCAATATTATAAAAATTAATTTGACGAGTTTTACCAGGCTCGCTACTAGTTCTAGCTAATTTTTTTCTATTAATCATAGTATTTATAAAACTTGATTTTCCTACATTAGATTTACCAACTAAAACAATTTCAGGTAAATTATTTTTTGGATATTGAGCAGGTTTTACTGCAGAAACTTCAAATTTGGGATTGTTTACTATCATAATTCAACTCCTAATAATAAATATCAATAAATATGTGTCCCAATTGGACAAAAATGTCCAATTAGAAACGTCCCTTTTGGACATTTGGGACAATTTTTTCTAATCCTCCCATATAAGGTCTTAAAACTTCTGGTATAATAACACTACCATCAGGTTGGTAATTGTTTTCCATAATAGAGATGAGCATACGAGGTGGGGCAACAACAGTATTGTTTAAAGTATGAGCAAAATAATTGCCATTTTCACCTTTAATCCTGATACCAAGTCTACGAGCTTGGGCATCTGTTAAGTTAGAACAACTACCAACTTCGAAATATATCTGTTGTCTAGGAGACCAGGCTTCTACATCACAAGATTTAGCTTTTAAATCTGCTAAATCTCCACTACAACATTCTAATGTTCTAACTGGAATATTCATACTTCTGAAAAACTCAACTGTATATGACCACATTTTATTATACCATTCCCAAGAATCTTCAGGTTCACAAACAACTATCATTTCTTGTTTTTCAAATTGATGAATTCTGTAAACGCCACGTTCTTCTATACCATGAGCTCCTTTTTCTTTTCTAAAGCAAGGTGAATATGAAGTCATGCTATATGGTAAATTTTCTTTTTTTAAGATTTGGTCTTTAAATTTACCAATCATTGAGTGCTCACTAGTACCAATTAAATATAAATCTTCGCCTTCGATTTTGTACATCATGGCATCCATTTCTTCAAAACTCATAACACCTGTTACAACATCACTTCTGATCATATAAGGTGGAATACAGTAAGTGAACCCTTTATTAATCATGAAGTCTCTAGCATATGTTAAAACAGCAGAATGTAGTCTTGCAATATCACCCATTAAATAGTAGAAGCCATTTCCAGCAACACGTCTTGCACTATCTAAATCTAGTCCACCTAATGATTCCATGATTTCACCATGATATGGGATTTCATAATCTGGAACAAATGGTTCTCCAAATTTTTGAATTTCAACATTTTCGCTATCATCTTTTCCAATAGGAACAGATTCATGCATAATATTAGGTATTTTCATCATTCTATTTCTAATAGCTTCAGAATAATCATTTTCTAATTTTTCATTTTCTTCAAGTTTTTTATTAATTTCTTGAACTTTAGATTTTATACTTTCAGCTTCTTCTTTTTTTCCTTGTTTCATAAGATTTCCAATTTCGTTACTTAATGATTTTCTTTCAGCTCTTAAATTGTCGCCATTTAATTTTGCCTTTCTATTTTTTACATCTAAATCGATAATTTCATCGACTAAAACTAATTTTTGATCTTGAAATTTTTTCTTAATATTATTTTTAACCACATCTGGGTTTTCTTTTAAAAATTTAATATCTATCATTTTATTACCTCCAGTGTCTTTTTGATTTTTTGAATGTTTATTTGAGAAATGTTTTCAAAAAGACATTAATTAACTAATTCAAATCTATGTTTTTGGCCAGTTATATTATCTGGTCTTTCTGGTATTTCCGATAAAAACATTTTTTCAGGTCTTACCCATATTAAGCGACCATCTTCTCTTTCATACAAAGGTTTATAAATTACCATTCTTTCTTGAGTTTCTGAATCATAAGCTATATCTTCTACAAAATAATAGTTTCCTTTGAAATGGCGATAGACTTTGCCAATTTTTACTTCTTCCATAAAATATCACTCCTATAAAAATATGTTCATATTATATAATATTTTCTAATAAATGGCAAGAAAATGGGAAAAATTAATATAGAGGAGAATAAAAATGTTTGTGGAAATTATAAAATTTATATTTTATTCAAGTTTAATTGTATTAATATCAAAATATATACTTGTAACTGTATTAAGAAAATTGGCAGAAAGTTTAGATTTAAAGGCTAAGACAGTAGGAGATGTTGCAGGATATGCTACATCGGTGCCAGAATTTTTGACAATCACAACATCTAGTTTGAGAGGACTTGAAAGTGCGAGTGTGTATAATATATTAAGTTCTAATATTATTAATTTCGTGCAATATTTAGGAGCAATTATATTAAATAGGAATACTGAAAAGTTAAAAAATCAAGCTATAAAAATAGATTTAATTTTAGTTGTTATTACAATAATAATACCGATAGTGTTATTGAAATTTGATGTGGAATTGAATTGGTTTATGGTGCCACCTTTTATAATTTTGTATGCATTTTTTGAATTTATAAATAATAATGTGCATAAATTATATTTACAAAAAGAAGATAAATATCTGGAATCAGAAATAGAGAAAGAGAAAAAGTGGGAGAAAGGTAATAAAAACAAAACTATAAAATATTGTATATATTTGTTGTTAGCAGGGTTTTTGCTATTTATAATTGGAGAGTTATTAGGAAATACTATGGAGAAATTATGTAATTTATTTAATGTTTCAGAGGTAATTGTGGGATTTTTGCTAGGGTTTATGACAAGTTTGCCTGAACTTATAACTTTTTTTGAAGCTCAAAGGCATCATAAAAAATCTGTTGATGATATGTTAGGGGTGGTTGAGGCTACTAATAATTTGTTAACTTCTAATGTTTTGAATTTGTTTGTAATACAGAGTGTGGGGATTTTAATTGCTTGTATTAAGTTGTGACTCGAATTTTTAAAAAATGTATTGACATTAAAAAATATTTTTATATAATAACTATATAAAAATAAGGAACAAATGAATGAAGGAGAAGTAAAATGGAAAAAGAAATAAGATACAAAAAAGAATTAAGAACTATTAAGGATTGTATAGAAAGGTATCCTAATGAACCTAAATATAAGGTTAGTGCATATACAGGGATTTCATTAGAAGTGATAAGGGAATTAATTGATCAAGGATTTTTAAGGGAAGAAAATGGAGAATTAAAAGTAGCTATGAAGAGTAATATAAATAATGAACAAAGAAGAAATCTAATTAATAGACTTGCTGTAGATACTCCAATTCATAATGTGAAACCACAAGAACGCTCACAATTAGTAATAGATTTAATTAATAAAAAGAGTAGAGAAATGAGCAGTGAAGATTGGGAGAGATAATAATAAAAATGCTGTAATAATATTTTAAAGAAATATTTTACAGTGTTTTTCATTTGAAATGTTTATTCTAAAAAATTAGAGAAAATATAAATAGTTCACAAAAAATTCACAAAAAAATTAGCAAAATCTATTGACAAGTGCTAAAAAAGGATATAATATATAAAAAGATTAGCAATCGAAAACAAAGAGTGCTAAAAGAGGTGTTAAAATGCTAGATGATAGAAAGAAAAAAGTATTACAAGCAATAGTAGAAGAATATGTAAATACAGCAGAACCAGTAAGCTCTAATAGTATAGTAAATAACTATGGTTTAAACTATAGTAGTGCCACAATAAGAAATGAGATGGCAAACTTAGAAAAAACAGGATATTTAGAAAAAACACATACATCAAGTGGAAGAATACCATCTGAAAAAGGATACAGATACTATGTAGATGAATTACTAAAAGATGATAATATAAGTTTAGAAGAAATTAAATATATAAGTGAAAAATTAGAAACAAAGGTAAATGAGATAGAAGACTTAACAAAAATCGCAACAACGACAATTTCTGAAATAACGCATTACACAACTTTAGCAATAGGGCCAAGTACACAAGGTTTATTAATAGAAGAAATTAAATTTGTATTATTAGGACCAAGAATGTTAATGGCAATAATATTAACAAATACAGGAATGGTAAAAGAAACAATAATAAAATTTGATGAAGATGTATCAGATAAACAAGTCGAGACAATAAATTATATGTTTAATCAGAAATTAAAAGGTCAGCCTTTGGAAGTAATAGATCTTCCTTTAGAAGAGTATCTGATAAATGAAATGAAATACAGTGTAAAAGTAATAAGACCAATAATAGAGCAAATAAAAAGAGTTGTTAAACAAGATAGACAATTATATTTAGAAGGAACAAATAAATTATTTGATTTGCCAGAATTTAATAGTTTAGAAGTTGCTAAAAATTTTGTAAATATAATTGATGAAAAAGAATTGATGACAGATATATTAAATTCTGGATTTGCAAAAGATATAAATGTTTATATTGGAGATGAAACTGAAAAACAAGAATTAAAAGATTTTAGTATTATTACTTTTAAACACAAAGTAGGAGATAAAGATTTAGGAACAATAGGAATTATAGGACCCAAAAGAATGGATTATTCAAAGGTCATTTCTGTTATGAAATATATAAATAAAAAATTAAAAGATAAAGGAACATAAAAAATAAGGAGGATTAAAAATGGCTGATAAAAAAGAAGAATTAGAAAATGAAAAAAAACAAAATGAAGAAGTGGTAGAAAAAAACGAGTTACAAGAGAAACAACAAGAATTGGAAGAATTGACAGATAGATACAAAAGAATATTAGCAGAATTTGAAAATCATAAAAAAAGAAGCCAAAAAGAAAGAGAAGGATTGTATAACTCAATATTAGGAGATATAGTAGAAGTTATTCTTCCAATATTAGATAATCTTGAAAATGCTGCAAAAGTTGAGACATCAGATGAAAATTATAAAAAAGGTGTTGAACTTGTATTAAAACAATTCCAAGATGTACTTAAATCAAAAGGTGTAGAAGAAATAAATGCACTTGGAGAAACATTTGACCCAGAATTGCATGAAGCTGTTAGTAGTGTTCAAGATGATTCAAAGGGTGAAAAAGAAATTGTTCAAGAATATAGAAAAGGTTACAAAATAGGGCATAAGGTTATTAGACATTCTATGGTTGTAGTGGCCAATTAAATAGTTATTAAATTTATAAAAAATATAAAATAAGCTGAGCAAAAAAGATTTGTAAAATAAAATTTTGTAAAAATTTTATTTTATGATGAATGAAGCGAAGCGGAGTGATTTGCAAAAATTGAAAATGAAATTTTCAATTTTGTGATGAACGAACAAAGTAAGAGAAAGGAAGTAAATAAAAATGGGAAAAATTATAGGAATTGACTTAGGAACAACAAACTCATGTGTATCAGTTATGGAAGGAGGAGAACCAGTAGTAATACCAAACGCTGAAGGTAACAGAACAACACCATCAGTAGTTGCATTCTCAAAAAATGGTGAAAGATTAGTAGGACAAATAGCAAAACGTCAAGCGGTTACAAATCCAGACAATACTGTTATATCAATAAAAAGAAAAATGGGAACAGCTGAAAAAGTAAAAATAGAAGGTGATTCTTTTTCACCACAAGAAATATCAGCAATGATTTTACAAAAATTAAAAGCAGATGCTGAAAATTATTTAGGACAAAAAGTAACTCAAGCAGTTATTACAGTTCCAGCATACTTTAATGATAGCCAAAGACAAGCAACAAAAGACGCTGGTAAAATTGCAGGACTTGAAGTATTAAGAATTATAAATGAACCAACAGCAGCAGCTTTAGCTTATGGAATGGATAAAGAACAAGACCAAAAAATATTAATATATGACTTAGGTGGAGGAACATTTGATGTTTCTATACTAGATATAGGTGATGGAGTATTTGAAGTTTTATCTACAAGTGGTAATACACATCTAGGTGGAGATGACTTTGATAACGCAATTATCGAGTACTTGGTAAGTGAATTCAAAAAATCAGATGGGATTGATTTAAAAGCAGATAAAATGGCAATGCAAAGATTAAAAGAAGCAGCAGAAAAAGCAAAAATAGAATTATCAGGAGTTCAACAAACACAAATAAACTTACCATTTATTACAGCAGATTCAACAGGACCAAAACACTTAGATGTAACATTAACAAGATCTAAATTTGAAGAATTAATTCATGATTTAGTAGAAGCAACTGCTGGACCAGTTAACCAAGCATTAAAAGATGCAGGATTAACATCAAACGATATACACAAAGTATTATTAGTTGGTGGTTCAACAAGAGTTCCAGCTGTTCAAGAAGTAGTTAAGAGAATAACAGGAAAAGAACCAGATAAAGGAATAAACCCAGATGAATGTGTTGCAATTGGTGCATCAATTCAAGGTGGTGTATTATCAGGAGATGTTAAAGATTTAGTATTACTTGATGTAACACCATTATCATTAGGTATAGAAACATATGGTGGAGTATTTACAAAATTAATTGAAAGAAATACAACAATACCAACTAAAAAATCACAAATATTCTCAACAGCAGCAGATGGTCAAACATCAGTAGAAGTTCACGTTTTACAAGGTGAAAGAGAAATGGCTGCATATAATAAAACATTAGGAAGATTTCAATTAACAGGAATACCAGCAGCACCAAGAGGAGTGCCACAAATTGAAGTTACATTTGATATAGATGCAAATGGTATAGTTCATGTATCAGCAAAAGATATGGCAACAGGAAATAGTCAAAATGTATCAATCACAGCATCAACAAACTTAACAGATGAAGATATAGACAAAGCAGTAAAAGATGCAGAAGCACATGCTGAAGAAGATAAAAAGAAAAAAGAAGAAATCGAAGTTAAAAATAATGCAGAAAGCTTAATTTATAATAGTGAAAAAACATTAAATGATTTAGGAGATAAAATAAGCGGAGAAGAAAAAGCTAAAGTTGAGACAGAAATAGAAAATACTAAAAAAGCATTAGAAACAAATGATACAGAAAAAATCAAAGATGCTACAGAAAAATTAACAAAAGTATTCTATGATATGTCTGAACAATTATATAAAAATGCAAATCCAAACGGAGCTCAAGGAGAAGGAGGAGATCCAAATGCGGCAGCAGAAGAAGGTGCTGATAATGGAAATGTATATGATGCAGATTATAAAGTAGAAGATGATAAATAGATTATAACAGAATTTAGATGATTGTCAGGAGTCAGACGTCGGAGGTCAGAAAATTGATGTTAGAAGTCAGACCTCAGACTTCTGATCTTGACTTTTATTATGGAGGAGAAAATGGCAGGAAAAAGAGATTATTATGAAGTGTTAGGAGTTAGTAAAAGTGCAACAGATGATGAATTAAAAAAAGCATATAGAAAAATGGCAAAAAAATATCATCCAGATGCTAACCTAGACAATAAAGAAGAAGCAGAGAAAAAATTTAAAGAAGTAAATGAAGCATATGAAACTCTTTCTGACCCTCAAAAAAGAAGAATGTATGATCAATTTGGACCAGATGGACCACAAGGATTTGGACGGAGGTCAAGGTCCTTTTGGCGGAGGATATTCATATACGACTTCAGGATTTGATGGATTTGGAGACTTTGGAGATTTAGGTGATATATTTTCATCTTTTTTTGGAGGAGGATTTGGTGGTAGACAATCTACTAGAAAAAATAGTGGTCCTAAAAAAGGTGCGGATTTAAACTTAAATATGGATATTACTTTTGAAGATGCATTTTTAGGTGTTGAAAAAGAAGTAACTATAACTAGAAATGAAACATGTGATACATGCCATGGAACAGGTGCAAAACCTGGAACTAATCCAGTAAAATGTCCACAATGTCATGGAACAGGTCAAATTTCGCAAGTTCAAAATACAATATTAGGGCAAGTTCAAACAACAAGAGCATGTAATAATTGTCATGGAACAGGAGAGGTTATAACAGATGTATGCGAAAACTGTAAAGGAAAAGGAACTATAAGAAAGCAACCAAGAATAAAAGTAAAAATACCTGCGGGAATTGATGATAATCAAACAGTAGTATTGAGAGGTGAAGGAGAGCCTGGAACAAAAGGTGGACCTAAAGGAGACTTATATATTACTTTAAGAATTAAAAGACATAGTATATATACAAGGAAAGGTAATAATGTGTTATGTGATATACCAATAACAATAACACAAGCAACATTAGGTGCAGAGCTTGAAATACCGATGGTAGATGGAAGTAAAGAAAAATATAAAATACCGGAAGGAACTCAAACTGGTACTAAATTTACAATTAGAAATAAAGGATTTAAATATGTTAATTCTCAGTCAGAGGGTGATTTTATATTTACAGTACAAGTACAAACACCAAAGAGGTTGACAAAAGAGCAAAGAGAGTTATTAACACAGTTAGCTAAAACAATGAATGAACAACCACCTGTGAAAAAGAGAGGGATATTTGGATAATAAACTTAAAAAAAGAAGTCGAATTTTACAAATCTAATTGAGATAAAGGCAATTGCTATTTTTCAGAAAGTAGTGAATAATTAGAAAAATTAGAAAAATTAGAAACCTGAAGATCAGTATTTGTATACTGGTCTTTTTTATAAATTATGGAATAAATATAATCAAAATCAATTAGAAACCTAGACAGGAAAGAACAATAAATGATATAATTCACTAAGAAAGGCAATAATAAAAATGAAAGAATATTTAGAAAAAGTTTATAAAAAAAGTAAGAAAGACTTTTATAAAGAAGTAGAACAAAAATTGATAAATGGAGAAAAAGAATTTATCATAACAGCAAATCCAGAGATATTAACAATGGGAGACAAAGATAAAGAATTTGACAAAATTTTATTAGATGAAAACACTACTATTATTCCAGATGGTATTGGAGTTATTAAAGGTGCCAAAATGTTTGGAATAGATTTACCAGAAAGAATAACTGGAGTAGAATTAACGACAGAGCTCATCAAATTATGTGACAAATATAATAAAAGTATGTATTTATTTGGTGCAACAGAAGAAGTAATGAATAAAATGAAAATACTAATTGAAGAAAAATATTCTGGAGTAAATTTGATTGGTTCACAGAATGGGTATATAGAAGACAAGCAAGCTGTTATGGAAGATATAAAAATGAAAAGGCCGGATGTTGTTTTGGTTGCATTAGGTGTACCAAAACAAGAAAGATTAATTTATGATAATTTACAATATTTTGATAAAGGAATATTTGTTGGAGTAGGTGGAAGCTTTGATGTTATTTCTAGAAGCAAAAAAAGAGCGCCTAAAATATTTATAAAACTAAATCTAGAGTGGTTATATAGAATAGCATTTAGTCCATCAAGATGGAAAAGATTTTATGAAGGAAATATAAAATATGTATTTAAGTTAAAAAAAGAAGTAAAGAAAGAAAATCAGAAGGGAAGAAAATAGATGATAAATGTAATGGTAGTATTTGGAACAAGACCAGAAGCAATAAAAGTAGTACCAGTAATAAAAGAGTTAGAAACTAGAGAAAACACAAATCCAATTGTTTGTGTAACAGCACAACATCGTGAAATGTTAGATCAGGTATTACAAGAATTTGATATAAAACCAGACTATGATTTAAATATTATGAAGCAAGGACAAACTTTAGCTGAAATTACAACAAGAGCATTGATAGGTTTAGAAGAAATTATAAAAAAAGCAAAGCCAGATATTATATTAGTTCATGGAGATACAACTACAACATTTGCAGGAGCCCTAGCTGCATTTTATAATGGAATAACAATAGGACATTTAGAAGCTGGACTTCGTACTTATAACAAATTTTCTCCATATCCAGAAGAAATGAATAGACAAATGGTAAGTTGTTTAGCAGATATTCATTTTGCACCAACAAATAAAAGTAAACAAAACTTATTAAAAGAATCTAAAGAAAATAATATATATGTAACAGGGAATACAGCAATAGATGCATTAAAACTAACAATAAAAGAAGATTATAAAAATCCTCAAATTGATGATTTTAAAGAAAATGAAAGAATCATATTATTGACATCTCATCGAAGAGAAAATATAGGAACTCCAATGGAAAATATATTTAAAGCAGTAAGAAGAATAGTGGATGAATATGAAAATATAAAAATAATTTATCCTGTGCATAAAAATCCAAAAGTAAGAGAAATTGCAGACAGAATTTTGGGAGAGGATTCTAAAATAAAATTAATTGAACCATTAGATGTAATAGATTTTCATAACTTAATGAATCAAAGTTATCTAATTTTAACAGATAGTGGAGGAGTTCAAGAAGAAGCACCATCACTTGGAAAACCAGTACTTGTGCTAAGAGATACGACTGAAAGACCAGAAGGAATAGAAGCAGGAACTTTAAAATTAGTAGGAACAGACGAAGAAGAAATATATAAACAAACTAAAATTTTATTAGAGAATAAAGATGAATACAATAAAATGGCAAAAGCATCAAACCCTTATGGAGATGGTTTGGCAAGTAAGAGAATTGTAGATGCAATAATAGAGTATTTTAAATAAAAATAAAGGTTGAAGGAGCGAAAATGCAAGAAAAAGTAGATGTTTTAATGGCAACGTATAATGGAGAAAAATACATAAAAGAACAAGTTGATAGTATATTAAATCAAACATATAAAAATATACAACTAATTATTTCTGATGATTGTTCAACAGATAAAACAAGAGAAATTTTGAAACAGTATGAACAAAATGATAATGTGAAAATATTTTATCAAGAAAAAAATTTAGGATATATTAAAAATTTTGAATTCTTATTAAAAAATGTCGAAAGTGACTTATATATGCTTTCAGATCAAGATGATGTTTGGAAAGAAGAAAAAATTGAGAAATCGGTAGAAAAATTAAAAAGAGAAAATCTAGATTTAGTATTTGGTGATTTAGAAGTGGTTGATGAAAATCTAAATACAATATATGAATCATTTGATGAATATATGAAAATAGATAGAAAAATAAATAAATGTATAGGAAGCTATAAGATGCAATATTTATATAATTGCATTACAGGTTGTACTATATTATCAAAAAAGAAACATTTAAGTAAAGTATTACCACTACCAGCGACTTCAAAATATATGGTACATGATTATTGGATAGGATTGATTGTTTCATTAAATGGCAAAATAGGATATATAAAAGAAAAATATATAAAATATAGGCAACATGGAAATAATCAAGTAGGAACAGGAAAGGAAACTTATAAATTTAAAAAACTAGAACAAGTAAGAAATTTATTTATAGATGTAAAATTAGGAATATTCACAGCTTATGTAGAGAATGAAGAAAGATTTCCGGAAGAACTAAAAAAGCAAAATAAGCAAGTATTAGAATACTATAAAATGTTAAAAGGTAAAAAGAATTTTAATTTTATGGGCTGGGATATATTTTATAAATTATATAAAGAAGAACCATTTTTATATTTTATAGAAAATTTTGTAATATTAAATATGCCATTTTTTGCAAGAATAGCATTTTCTATAAGATATAAAATATTGAAGTTATTAGGAAAAAGAAAATAAATGTATAAAGTGGATAGGTATATTTGGACATTATAACGAGCTCTGCATAAGTCATCATGCAGAGCAATAATATTATTGGGATTTTTAAATTATAATTAAAATAGAAAGAATAGGAGAAAATTAATGAGTGATGATAGAATTATAAATCCAGAACTAGAAGATGATAGAGAAGAAAATCTTGAAAATACAATAAGACCTCAGACTTTGGAAGAATATATAGGACAAGATAAAGTAAAAGAAAACATGAAAATTTATATAGAAGCAGCAAAAAAAAGGGGAGAAGCGCTAGACCATGTGTTATTGTATGGACCTCCAGGACTTGGAAAAACTACACTTTCTAATATAATAGCAAATGAAATGAACTCAAATATAAAAATAACATCAGGACCAGCAATTGAAAAACCAGGAGATTTAGCATCATTACTTACAAATTTATCAGAAAATGATGTACTGTTTATAGATGAAATTCATAGATTAAGCAAAAATGTAGAAGAAATATTATATCCAGCATTAGAGGATTACACATTAGATATTATGATAGGAAAAGGCCCAAGTGCAAGATCAATAAGATTAGATTTACCAAAATTTACTTTAATAGGTGCAACAACAAAAGCAGGTTCACTTACTACACCATTGAGAGATAGATTTGGAATCGTAAATAGATTAGAATTATATTCAGTAGAAAATCTAAAAAAAATAGTAAAAAGAACTTCAAGTATATTGGGAGTAGGAATAGATGATCAAGCTGCAATAGAGATAGCAAGAAGGTCAAGGGGGACACCTAGAATTGCGAATAGACTATTAAAAAGAGTTAGAGATTATGCAGCAGTTTTAGGTGATGGAAACATTGATTTAAAAATTGCTAAACATTCTTTAAATAAGTTAGAAATTGATGAATTAGGACTAGATGAAATTGATAGAAAATTATTAGATACTATGATAGTTCAATATGCAGGAAGACCAGTAGGAATAGAAACTTTAGCTGTTACAGTAGGAGAAGAAGTTGATACAATTGAAGATGTATATGAGCCATACTTAATTCAAATAGGATTTATAGCCAGAACGCTAAGAGGAAGAATAGTATTACCACCAGCATATGCACATTTAGGATATGAATATAAAGGGGAGTAAAAATGAAAAAGAAAAACATTTTATTAAATGTATTTATATTTATAGCAGTATTTTCAATAATTATAATAAAACCAATAAGCGATTTGGATGAATTATGGAATTATAATACAGCAAGAGCAGTATCTGAGGGATTAATACCGTATAAAGATATAAGTATGATAACAACTCCATTGCTTCCAATGATAACATCAGTATTTTTAAAATTAATTGCTAATGAAGTTATAATATCAAGAATATTAGCAACTATTATATGGACTGGAATTTTATTTACAGTATATAAAATTTTAAAAAATTTAATAAAAGAAGAAAGTACATGTTTAATATGTACAGCACTGATAGGAATATTATGTAGAGATATTTATTGCATAGATTATAATGTGACAGTTTTATTTATAGCATTGACCATTTTATATCAAGAATTGAAATGTTTACAAAAAGGTACAAACAGTGATAATAAAAAAGATTTTATAATACGGAATATTAGCAGGGCTTGCAATATGTACGAAACAAAGTATAGGAGTAACACTTGCTGGAATAGTAGTATTATATAAGATTTTATTTATAAAAAATAAAGACCAAATAAAACAATATTCAAAATCAATAATTATAAGAATTATAGGTATATTAATACCAGTAGCAATATTATTTGTATATTTAATTTTAACAGGTGCTATTTCTGAATTTATAAATTATGCAATACTTGGAATAAGTACATTTTCAAATAAAATATCATATATAGAATTATTACAAAGTGATAAAATAGAAATAAGAGCATTATCAGTATTGGTGCCAGTTTTTATTATATTTTTGACAATTACATTAATAATTACTAAGGTTATAAAAAAAGAAAATGAAAATATATCAAAAATGTTAACAGTACTACTATATAGTTTTTCAGTAATAATTGTAATGTATCCAATATCAGATGAGATACATTTTTTGATAGGAAGTTTAATATCAATAATAGGATTAAGCTATTTGATATATTTATTAGGAAGGCGAATATACGATAAAATCAATTACAATAAAAAATATAAAATATGTAAAATGATATTGCTAACTATATGGTTAGTAATATTTGCAATAATTACAACAGAAAGTATAGATAAATTATATAAATATATAAATGTTGAAAAAAATGTTGAAATACAACATTACAAAAACATCGAGATAAGTGAGCATTTAAAAGATAGAATTAATGAAATAGATGAGTATATTTTAGAAAAAGAACAAGAAGGTAAAAATGTATATATATTAGATGCAGAAGCGGCAGTATATATGATACCAATAGATAGATATAACAAAGATTATGATATGTTTTTAAAAGGAAATATAGGAAAAGACGGAGAAGATGGTCAAATACAAAAAATAGAACAGAAAGAAGAAAATACTTTATATTTAATTAGACGAAAAAATTTAAGTTTAAACTGGCAAACACCAGTAGATGTTATAAACTATATAAGAGAAAATTTAGAATTAGTGGAGGAAATAAGTATATATGAAGTTTATAGATAGGCTAAAGGAATGTTCATTTTGGGACAGGTCCAAAATGGACATTCTAGTTCTATTAATATTATTAATAGGAATGTTAATTAGAATAATAGGGATAGCAGATGTACCAAATGCGCTAAATTGTGATGAAGCATCAGCAGGATATGAAGCATTTTCAATTTTAAATTATGGAATTGATAGAAACCGGAAATAAAATGCCAGCATTTCTTGTGGCATGGGGAAGTGGACAAAATGCATTACTTACATATTTGATGATACCATTTATAAAAATATTAGGACTAAACGTATTGTCAGTAAGACTACCAATGGCAATATTAGGATGTATTTCTTTAGTTATAATGTATTTGTTGTTAAATAAAATATCAAATAAAAAGATAGCAACAATAGGATTAACATTTTTTGCAATATGTCCATGGCATATTATGAAAAGTAGATGGGGATTAGAATCAAATTTATTCCCAGATTTAATATTAATTTTTACATATTTATTAGTAAAGGGATTAGAAGATAAAAACAAAATTCTGTATTATTTATCATTTGCAATAGCAGGAATAACAGCTTATGCTTATGGGACATCATATTATTTTTTACCAGTATTTATAATACCACTATTAATAATGTTAGTAAAAAAACAAAAAATAACAATAAAACAAGCTATTATTTCAATAGCTATTGTAGGACTTGTGTCTTTACCTATAATTTTATATGTTATTGTAAACACTCTAAATTTAAATCAAATAAATTTACCATTTGTAACAATACCTAAATTAGAAGTAAATAGATATAAAGAGTTAACAGCAATATTTTCAAGTGACTTTTTTACAAGTAGTATGTCTAATTTTATAGAAAGTATGAAGATTTTAATAACACAAACAGATGGACTTCCATGGAATAGTATATATCCATTTGGTACAATTTATATTTTCTCTACAGTTTTTACTATAATAGGATTGATAAATTCATTTAGAAATGAAAAAATGATAGAGATAAAATATGATTTTATATTTAATATTTGGTTTATTGTATCTATTATCTTAACATTTATATGTGAACCAAATATAAATAGATTAAATATAATTATGATACCAATTATTTATTATACAATAATAGGAATTTATTTAGTAGTAAATAATAAAAAGAAAGTGGCATTAGGAATTGTTATTTTATATGTAATATCTTTTGGATTATTTATGTATAAATATTTAAATGAAAATTGTGATGAATATGGAACTTTTGAAAGTGATTTAGAAGAAGTAATACAATATGTAGATGGAATTCAAAATAAAGAAATTTATATAACAAATAAAATTAAGTCAAGCTATATGTATACATTGTTTTATACTCAATTTGATACAAGGGAATTTGTTGAAACAGTGGAATATGAGAATAAATATGTAGAATTTAGGGAAGTGAATTCTTTTGGAAAATATCATTTTCAGGAAATTAAAGATATAGAAACAGAAGAAAGAATATATGTTATAAGGAAAGAAGATAGAGAAAAGTATGATTTAGAATATTATAAAATTACAGAGTTTGAAAAATATATTGTAATTGAATAGTATAGAAAAGAGGAATAAAATGAAGTTATTAATGCATACATGTTGTGCACCATGCAGTGTATATTGTATAGATAGTTTAAGAAATGAAGGAATAGAGCCAGTGGTATATTGGTACAATCCTAATATTCATCCATATATGGAGTATAAGGCAAGAAGGGATACTTTAAAAGAATATACTAAAAGTATAAATATAGATGCGATTTTTGAAGAAGAATATGGGTTAGATGAGTTTTGTAAGAATGTGATAGACGATTTAGAAAATAGATGTCAAAATTATTGCTATAAAGTAAGATTAGAGCAAACTGCTAAATATGCAAAAGAGCATGGATTTGATACTATTTCAACAACACTTTTTGTGAGTCCGTATCAAAAACATGATTTATTAAAAGAGCAAGGAGAGGAAATTGCTAAAAAATATGGGTTGAGCTTTTTGTATAGGGATTTTAGAGTTGGTTTTAGAGAGGGGCAGGCTAAGGCTAGAGAATTAGGATTATATATGCAAAAGTATTGTGGGTGTGTTTTTTCAGAGGAAGATAGATACTTACGACACAATAAAAGATAATTTTACAGTTGTAAGTGTTTTGAATGATTTAAAAATAGATGAGTAATCAATTTATCGACACACACTTTTTATACAAGAAATAATAAGATAATAGTAAGTTATAGAGGAGATGACTATATGGAAATTTTAGTAACAAGACATGGGCAGACTGACTGGAACGTTCTGGAAAAAATTCAAGGACAAACAGATATAGAATTAAATGATACAGGAAGGCAACAAGCAGAAAAAACAGGAAAATTAATTAGAAATGAAAATATTGATTTAATAATTGCATCTCCATTAAAAAGAGCAAAAGAAACTGCTCAAATTATCAATAAAAATTTTAATGTTACTATTATAGAAGATAATAGATTAATGGAAAGAAAGTTTGGAAAAAGTGAGGGACTAACAAAAAGCAACATTAGAAAATTAAAAGAAAATAATCTTGAAATAAATGATGTTTGGAATTATAACAGAAATATAGATTTTAATGGTATGGAAACTATGCAAGACTTTTGTAATAGGATATATGAATTTCTTGATGATATAATTAAAAGATATAAAGATAAAAATATACTTTTAGTTACACATGGAGGAGTATCTGTGCCCATAAAATATTATTTTATGAACGAGCCTTTAGAAAAACTTGTTGATAGAGATAATATAAAAGGATTAAAAAATTGTGAAATCATAAAATTTAAGATTTAACTTAAATTAACTTTTTAATTACTTCAAAAGAAAGGAGTGGATTATGAATAACATAGAAAATTTGAAAGACTTAATTATATATCAGAGCCAGAACAATGAAAATATATCAGTAGAAGTTTTATATGATGAAGAGGATTTTTGGCTAACTCAAAAGTCAATGGCAAAATTATTTAATGTTGCAGAAAATAACATTACATATCACTTACAAAACATTTTTAACAGTGGTGAGTTAAATAAAGATTCAGTTACTCAAAAAATTAGAGTAACTGCTTCAGATGGCAAGAACTATAACACTAATTTTTATAGTATAGATGCAATTATAGCAGTAGGTTATAGAGTGAATTCAAAAGAAGCAACAGATTTTAGAATTTGGGCAACAAAAACATTAAAAGAGTACATAAAAAAAGGTTTTGTTTTAAATGATGAAATGCTAAAAAATGGACCGAAATTTGGAAAAGACTATTTCAAAGAACTTTTAGAGCGTATTCGTTCAATTAGGACAAGTGAACGTAGAATATGGCAACAAATAACAGATATATTTGCAGAATGTAGTATTGATTATGATAAAAATTCAGAAATAACACATCAATTTTATGCAATGATTCAAAATAAATTCCATTATGCAATTACAGGAAATACAGCAGCAGAAATTATATATCAAAAAGCAGACCATACTAAAGAAAATATGGGACTAACAACATGGAAAAACTCTCCAGATGGAAGAATATTAAAATCTGATGTAATAGTTGCTAAGAATTATTTAGAAGAAAAACAAATAAAAAGACTAGAAAGAGCAGTAACAGGATATTTTGATTATATAGAAGACTTGGTGGAAAGAGAAAATATTTTTACTATGGAAGAATTTTCTAAAAGTGTTAATGAATTTTTAGAATTTAGAAAATATGACATTTTAAAAGATAATGGAAAAATTTCTAGAAAAATGGCTGAAGAAAAAGCAGAAAAAGAGTATAATGAATTTAATAAGACACAAAAAATTATTTCTGATTTTGATAAATTATTAATCGAAGCTAAAAAATTAAAAAATAATTAATTTTATAAAAATAATTGATTTTTTTGACATAAAAAAAGTAATAGTTTTTGCTCAAAAATCAATACTTATAAGTGGATTTGATATGTGTCGATAAATAATGTACTCAGAAGAAGATAGGTATGCTAAACAGATAGAAAAAGATAACAAAAATTAAAGAAATTAAATTATTTGACAAAAATTTTTGATAGTAGTATAATGCTTTAGCATTGTCAAATGTGTTAGTATTCTTAAATTTAATTAAATTAAGGAGGTGCAAGTTTATGTTGATTAAGCATATCCAAATTGGACATGTAAGTATTAGCTATAGACATATTAGATGTTAAAATCTAGTCTGTAGTTATAAGGCAGCTGTATTTTAAAAATTTTACAATTTAAAGGAGGACTTAATTATGAAACGAAAAATTTTAGCTGTAGTATTTACATTGGTTTTTATGATTAGTACAATGGTTGGAATGACTGCTAAGGCTTGTGTTGAAAAAGATGTATCTGACACAAGTATTGCAACTAAGACATCAATTGCTGTTGATGAAAAAGGACGGTTTGAGGTAGAAGTACAAGTACCTGGTGGTGATGGAGAAGAATACCATGATGAAGTTGTCATTATGGTTGATGGATCCTATTCGACTGATGATGACTGGGATACTACAAGAAATGCTATCTTAGAAATTGGTGAGACTGTGCTTGAAGGTAGTGGTAACACTCAGCTGACAGTTATGACATTTGGCATGGGAGATAATGTTGTTGTTGAACATGTTGTAAGTGTATCTGAACTGGATGAAAAGTTAACTGAACTTCCAGGAGGACTTTTATATGGTCGTTCTTCTACAAACTGTGAGGCTGGTTTTACTGGTATTGCTGAATATATCGAAAGTCAGGGTGAAACATTAAATGAAGTACATGTTGTGTTTATCACTGATGGTGAAATTAACACTGATGAAACAGAGTATGTTTTCTACAATTGGACTGAAAACACTTGGCTAAAGCGAGATGCTGTGACTCTTGCGAAATGGTCTATTAGTGAAGAATGTGCAGCATATGCAGAAGCAGGAACTACTCTTTCTAATGCATATAAAACAGTTTTTGGTGATACCATTTATACTGCTGATGAAGTTTTGACTGATGGAGTTATTTCTGATGAAGAGGCGATGGCATGGACTGATCAAGTTTGGGCAGATGTATACGCATATTCTGGAATGGAACCTGAAAGTGCATATACGGTATCTGATGCGGAAAGAGCTTTTGTTAAGTATGATAATGAGAATGGTACTCATGTTCAGGAAATGTTCTACTATGCTCTTTGGGGCAGAACATATCCAGACAGATTTACTCGTACACCTGATGCAGGTCTTGAACTTGCTGCAAATGAAAAAGTTGCTCATCTTTACATGGTAGATAGCAATAGTGCTACTTCATGGATGTCTGATATGGCAGATGCAGTAGACAATGTTTCTTTCTATGAAGCAGGTTCTGTATCTAATTTGCTCACAACACTTGAGGGTGTTCTTACCAATTTGGCATATACTCCGTATAATGATGTTGTTGTTACGGACTATATGAGCAAATGGGTAAATTTGGATACAACAACTATTAAGATTGTTGATAATAATGCAGGTGAAACTATCTGGACAAATGCTGATGGTTGGCTTATTTCTGAAAACCGTCCTATTGCTCAGGAAGTACCTGTTGTTGTAGAAAAAGTTTCTTCTGATGCATATGCAGAAGGAGGTTCTGATGTAACTGGAAACAAAAATGGTACTATTTACAAACTTATATGGTATGTGAAAGATGGTGCCATGCTTCGTAACAATAACTACTCTTTGATATATGAAGTAGATGTTGATATTAAGGAAAAAGGTTTCAAATATAATACCAATTATCCTGCAAATGGAAATACTACAATTGACTATACTGAAAAGAATGGTGACAAAGCTACTGAAGTAACAGAAGATATTGTTGTTCCGAATGTGATTGTTGATAAGCCTGTGTGCGAAAACAAACCTGAGAACGGAGATAAACCAAATTGTGGAAATAAACCTGAGACCGGAAATAAGCCTGAAAACGGACGTAAACCAACTTGTGGTAACAAGCAGGAAGGAAATAAGAATGAGAGTGAAAATAAACCAAGTTGTGGAGATAAGTCCGAAGGGAATAAGCCTGAGAGTGGAAACAAACCAAGTTGTGGAGGCAAGTCCGAAGGGAATAACTCTGAGAGCGGAAAAGAACCAAGTTGTGAAAACAAGCAGGAAGGGAACAAATCTGAATGCGAAAATAAAAATGAGGGAGAAAATACCGACTGTGGTAGCAATAAAACAAATGAAGATACTAGTTGTAAATAACATAAACATGGAATGTAATTAGATAAGTTATATTTTTAACAAAAATACTTTAAGTATTTTGTAAAACTGTTGAAAAAGTATTAAATAATGCTTTTTCAGCAGTTTTTTAATGATTAGAAAAATAAATAAGCCTATTATTGTTCTTATATATAATGAAATTTTTAGTTAGTGTAAAATTTATGTAGGCAAAAATAAAAATTTTGTCTGCATATTTTTTTAATTTAATATTGAAAAAACATGGTTAATCCAATAGAATGTAATCGACGAAAACCACATTTGAAAGGATTGATAACCATGTTTAATAA
>JAFQQR010000021.1 GCA_017410505.1 Clostridia bacterium
AAAATGAAGGAACATTTAATTTCTATGATGGAACAATTACAGCAACAAAGGCAATAGATGGAGAAGCAACAGAAGTACCATTAAGATATAATATATCAATTGGAGAACAAGATAGTAAACAAGTTGCAACTTTACAAGTAATGGCAGGAGCAGAGGCTGCAATAGGGCAAAAAACATTTTTTAAATTAGAAGATGCAATAGCATATGCTAATGAAAGTATAGCAACAGACGGAAGTCAAGTAGAAGTTACAATAATAGATAATCTACAAAAAACAGAAACAGTTGAAGTGGCAGATAGTAAAAATATAAAATTAAATCTAAATGGATATGAAGTAAGTTTCTTAAATGTAGACGATGGAATTACAAATAATGGAAAACTAGAAATAGTCGATACAATAGGAACAGGTAAAATTATAAGTACAGTACGTAGAACTATTAGAAATGAAGAAGGAGCAGAATTAATAATGACATCAGGAACAATAGTAGCAACGGGAAGTAATAGTTTTGGAATATGTAATTATTCAACAGGGATTGTAACAGTAACAGGAGGAACAATAACAGCGACTAAGAATGGAATATATATTGGTTCAACTGGAACGGAAATAGTAAAAGTGACAGGAGGAACAATAACAAGTAATGCTGATAGTGGAATAGTAAATTCTGGATTAGGAGAATTAAGAGTAGAGGGAGGTACAGTAAAAACAGCAGGGACTGCTGCAATATTGAATAATTCGACAGGGATAATAACTGTAACTGGAGGAACTGTAACATCAACAGCAAGTAATTGTTATGGAATTAATAATAATTCAAACGGAACAGTAACAGTAGCAGGAGGAACAGTAACAGGTGCTAGGTATGGAATATATAATAATGTAGCAGGTACTATAATTATTGATGATGGAAAAGTTTCTACAACAGATACTAGTTCATATGGAATATATAACAATTCAACAGGAACAATAACTATTAACAATGGAGAGATTGTCGCTTCAACTAGTTACAGTAGAGGAATATATATGAAATCAGGAGCAGTGATAATGACAGGAGGAACAATAACATCAAGTAGTTATGGAATAGATAATTATAATGGAATAGTAACAATGACAGGGGGAATAATATCAAGCAATAGTGATGGAATATATAATTCTTCGACAGGAACAATATCGATTGGAGAAAAAGATGGGACTGTAAATGATGCTTCTCCAAGTATTACAAGTACGCAATATGGAGTGTATAATAATTCGTCAGGGAAATTTAATTTTTATGATGGAATAATAGAAGGAGCAGTTGGCCAATCTTTATATGGTGCTGTAAATGAAATAGAAGAAGGATATAACATCATACAAACAGTAGAAGACTCTAAAGAAATATCTACACTAGGAATTTCTGAATGTTTTAAGGTAGTAGAGACAGATACAGTATATTCTAATCTTCAAGATGCTATAGATTCAATAGATACAGATGAGGTACAAACAATACAAGTTTTAAGTGATACAATAATTACAGCTGATAGAGGGGCGACAAATGACAAAAATATAGTGCTAGATTTAAATGGAAAAGCAATAAAATTAGGAAAAAGTGGAACTATTGATAATAATGGAACATTGGAAATTATAGATTCTTCTGAAAATAAAACAGGTGTTATGACAGCATTAGCAGGAAGAGGTGTTGTTAATGAAGAATCTGCAACACTTAAAGTAACAGGAGGAACAATAACTAATGCATTAAGAGAAACAAGTGCAATAGACAATATGGGAACAATGCAAGTAGATGGAGGAACAATAAATGCAACAGAATATTATTCAAATGTAATATTAAACCGTGGAGCAGGAACATTAGTAGTGACAGGAGGAACAGTAACTACATCAAATTATGGAAATACAATAGTTAATCAAGATACAGCAACATTAACAGTAACAGGAGGAAACGTAAAGTCATTATATGATGGCAATAGTGCAATATATAACAGTTCAACAGGAGAAGTAACGGTAGAAGGAGGAACGATAATAAGCTACGAGAATGGAATATATAATGCATCAACAGGAGCAGTAATTGTTAATGGTGGATGGATTGAGACATCAGGATATGGAATATATAATAAATCAACAGGTACAGTAACAGTTAACGATGGTACAGTCATTGTAACATATAGATATAGTTACGCAATAAGTAATTCAACAGGTACAGTAATAATTAAAGGAGGAAATATAACGGGTAATGGAGAAGGAAGTGTAGCAATAACAAATAGTGGAGGAACACTTATAGTCGAAGGAGGAACAATAACAAGTGGTAGTTGGAATGCAATGTATATTTCTGGAGGAACAGCTACGATTACAGGTGCAACAATAAAAGGTAATAATTATGGAATGTGTATTAGTTATACACCTACAGTAACAATAGGAGAAAAAGATGGAAATGTAAGTACCACAGTCCCAAGTATTACAGGTGGACAATATGGATTATATAATGAATCAACAGGAAAAGTGAATTTCTATGATGGAGTATTTACAGGAGCAACAGGAAAATCAACATATGGAAGTATGAATGAAATAGAAGAAGAATATGATGTCGTAAAAACAGTAGATGAAACAACAAGTACAGAAACAGCGATATTGCAAAAAGTTCCTGCAATAATAAATACAACAACAAATACAGAATATTATAGTCTTCAAACAGCAATAACGGAAGCAGGAGAAAATGAAACATTACAAGTTCTTAGAAATATGATGACTTATAGTACGCAGGCAACAATAGTAGTAGAAGAAGAAAAAGATGTTGTGTTAGATTTAAATGGATATAGTATTACTTTCGGACAAGTAAATGCAATTAAAAACCTTGGAATATTAACGATAGAAGATAGTTCAGAAAGTAAAGCAGGAAGTATATTAAGTACAGTAGGAAATGTTATAACAAATGAAGATGGCGCAACACTTAATATAACAGGAGGAACAATAACTAATACATTAAGTAATACAAATGCAATATATAATACTGGAATATTGCAATTGGATGGAGGAACAGTAAAAGTAACAAATATTTTTGCTTATGGAATATACAATGCTTCAGCAGGAATAGTAACAGTGGCAGGAGGAACAGTGCTATCAACAGGGGATTATAGTTATGGAATATATAATAATTCAACAGGAACTGTAACAGTTGATGGAGGAACAGTAAGAGTAACAGCATGGGAAAGCTATGGAATATATAATAATTCGTCAGGAGAAGTAATTGTTAGCAACGGAGAAGTTACTATGACAAATAGCTATACTTCAGGAATATATAATAAATCATCAGGGACAGTAAAAATGACAGGAGGAAAAGTGACAGTAGGAGGAAGTAGTGATGCAATAGAAAATGAGTCAGCAGGAACAGTAATAATTAGTAATGGTGAAGTTATTGGAACTGGTAACTATGGTGATGCAATAAGTGATTATGGAGGAACGTTAATAATTACAGGTGGAAATATAACTGCAACTGGATCAGGAGGTCATGCAATAGGAAGCAGTGGAACACTTACATTAGAAGGAGGAACAATAACAGGTTCTTATAGTAATGCAATAGAATTTTCTGGAAAAACAAGTACGATTACAGGGGGAACAATAAAAGGTAATACTTATGGAATATATATTAGTTCTACAGGAACAGTAACAATAGGAGAAAAAGATGGAAATGTAAGCACTACAGATCCAAGTATTACAGGTGGACAATATGGATTATATAATTCTTCAACGGCAAAGGTAAATTTCTATGATGGAATAATACAAGGACCAACAGGAAAATCAACATATGGAAGTATGAATGAAATAGAGAATGAATATGATCTTGTAAAAACAGTAGATGAAACAACAAGTACAGAAACAGCAATATTGCAAAAAATTCCTGCAATAATAAATACAACAACAAATACAGAATATTATAGTCTTCAAACGGCAATAGCAGAAGCAGGAGAACAAGAAAAATTACAAGTGCTTAGAAACATGATGACTTATAGTGCACAAGAAACAATAGAGGTAGAAGCAGAAAAAGATGTTGTATTAGATTTAAATGGATATAGTATTACTTTTGGAAAAGCAAATGCAATTAAGAATCTTGGAACATTCGCGATAGAAGATGGTTCAGAAGGTAAAACAGGAAGTATGCTAAGTACAGTAGGAAATATTATAACAAATGAAGAGGGAGCAACACTTAAAACAACAGGAGGAACAATAACTAATACTGTAGGATATACAAGTTCAATAGACAATATGGGAATATTGCAAGTAGAAGGAGGAACAATACAAGCAACAGGATCATCTTCAAAGACTATAATAAATCGTGGAACAGGAACTGTAATAGTAACAGGAGGAAGTGTAACAACATCATCTGCGGATGATAGTATAGGAATATATAATAATTCAACAGGAACAGTAACAGTAGAAGGGGGAACAGTAATAGGAGATAAATATGGAATATATAATGCATTAACAGGGACTGTAATTGTTAATGAGGGAAGAGTTTCTGCAACAGATACTTGGTGGCCGTATTCAATATGTGCAATATATAATAATACAACAGGAGGGATAACAATAACAGGAGGAACATTAACAAGTAATGGTATAGGAATACAAAATTATTCAACAGGAACAATAATGATGTCAGGAGGAACGATAACAACAACTGAAGAAGGAATAATTAATTCAGCAGGTGGATTAACAATAACAGGAGGTAGCATAACAGCAAATGGAGAAGAAGCAATATATAATTCTAGAGGAATAGTAACAATAGAAGATGCAACAATAACAAGTAGTAGTGTAGATGGAATATATAATGATACAGGAAGAATAACAATAATAGGAGGAACAGTAACAGGTAATAATGGAATATACAATAATTCAACAGGAGAAATAACAATAGGAGAAAAAGATGGAAATGTAAGTGCTACAGTTCCAAGCATAACAGGTACACAATATGGAGTATATAATTCATCAACAGGAATAGTAAACTTCTACGATGGAATACTTAAAGGTTCAACACAGGCAATAAGTGGAAATGTTACAGATATAGAAACAAATTATGAAATAAAATATGCAGAAAGTGCTACAATTGCAACATTAGAATTAACAGCCACAAATTATAAATCAATATCTATAGGAGACATATATTACGAAACACTTCAAGCAGCAGTAAATGATGCACAAGATGGAGCTACAATAGAATTATGGGCAGATGTTACATTAGAGAGCACAGTAGAAATACCAGAAGGATTGAATATAACAATTGAATTAAACGGAAATAATCTAACTGGAAATGGACTAGATGTTTTAATTAATAATAGAGGTACTGTAAATGTTGTAGACTCTGTAGGAACAGGAAGTATAAGTAATCCTGATGGAGAGACTATTAAAGATGTTACATAGAGATTAAAAACTAAATGTTAATAATGAGGTATGAAACTTTGAAAGTTTTTGCCTCATTATTTTTATAAAAAAATCAGTACCAATTATTTCGAACATGTAGAGGAATTTCAACGGCTCATTATTGTACTAAAATATAATTAAAAAAACAAAAAAAAAGCTTGACTTCCACAGGAAATTTATGGTATCATATAATATGAACTTATACGATTTTTTTAAGGTCAAAAATTTTTTTTATTCAAAAGAAATAATTCAAAAATACAAAGTTAAAAATTTAAGAAAAGAGGAATTAAATATAGTGAAATCTTAAAAACTTCAATTTGAAAAGCAGGCAAATTAAAGTTTTTATTAAAGTAGCCATATTCTAAGAAGGACTTTTCTTAAAATCAAATATATGAATACAAATCAAAGATTTGTATACTTAATTTCTACGTCAAGTGTTGACACACTTTCCTAGAACTTAAGCATCTGCTTCAATAATAATAATTATAAGGAGTGATTTTTTTGAAAATAAGAGACGTTCAATACGAAAAAGCTTCAAGAAAAGATTTCGCAAAAGTTGGAGATTTTATCGAAATGCCAAACCTAATCAAAGTACAAAAAGACTCATACGAATGGTTTGTAAAAAAAGGATTAGGAGAAGTACTAAAAGATATATCACCAATAGAAGACTATTCTGGAAATCTAGTTCTTGAATTTTTTGATTATTACATGGAAGACAAGACAAAATACACAATAGAAGACGCAAAAGAAAGAGATGCAACATATTCAACAAGATTACATGTTAAAGTGCGTTTAATCAATCGTGAAACAGGAGAAATCAAAGAACAAGAAATCTATTTAGGAGATTTCCCACTAATGACAGATAGTGGAACATTCATTATAAATGGAGCAGAAAGAGTTGTAGTAAGCCAATTAGTACGTTCACCAGGATGTTACTATGCAGAAGACTTCGACACAAAAACAGGAAAGAAAACATTCACATCAACAGTTATGCCATTAAGAGGAGCATGGCTAGAATATGAAACAGACGGAAACGATGTATTCTATGTTCGTGTAGACAGAACAAGAAAATTACCTGTAACAACACTTTTAAGAGCAATAGGAATAGTTGCTGATGACCAAATAAGAGACTTATTCGGAGATGAAGAATTATTAACAGCTACAATCGCGAAAGATACAATTAAAACTCAAGAAGAAGCTTTAATTGAAATCTACAAAAAATTAAGACCAGGAGAACTTCCAACAGTAGAAGCTGCAAGAAGTTTATTTGACGGATTATTCTATGATAATAGAAGATATGATTTAGCAAAAGTAGGAAGATACAAATTTGACCAAAAATTAAATTTAGCAACAAGAATAGAAGGTAAAGTAGCTGCTACAGATATAATGGACGCTGAAACAGGAGAAATTTTTGTACAAGCAGGAGAAATTATTACAGCAGAAGTTGCTGAAAATATTAAAAATTCAGGAATAAATGTTGTAGATGTATTAGTTGGAGAAAGAAGTGTAAGAATCATAGGAAATGGAACAGTAGATATACACAAAGTTTTACCAACAGTAGATTTAAGTTCTTTAAATATTAAAGAAGAAGTAAATTATCAAGTATTACAAAATATAATTGAAAATACTGACGAAAAAGATTTAGTAAAAGTAATAGAACAAAGAATAGAAGAATTAATACCAAAACATATTACAACAGAAGACATGATATCTTCTATAAATTATCTATTAAACTTATCACATGGAATAGGAACAATTGATGATATAGACCATTTAGCTAACCGTAGAATTAGATGTGTTGGTGAATTACTACAAAATCAATTTAGAATTGGTTTAACAAGACTTGAAAGAGTTGTAAGAGAAAGAATGACAATTCAAGATTTAGATGTTGTAACACCACAAACATTAATCAATACAAAACCAATAACATCATCAATAAGAGAATTCTTTGGAAGTTCACAACTTTCACAATTCATGGACCAAACAAACCCACTTTCAGAATTAACACATAAAAGAAGAATCTCTGCTTTAGGACCTGGTGGTCTTACAAGAGAAAGAGCAGGATTTGAGGTTAGAGACGTTCATTATACACACTATGGTAGATTATGTCCTATAGAATCACCAGAAGGACCAAACATTGGACTTATATCAGCACTTTCATCATTTGCAAAAATAAATGAATATGGATTTATCGAAACACCATATAGAAAAATAGATCCAGAAACACATAGTGCAACAGACGAAGTTGAGTATATGAGTGCAGATGTAGAAGATAATTACATAATAGCACAAGCATCAGAACCAATGAATGAAAAAGGTGAATTTATAAATGAAAGAATCAGAGTAAGATTTAAAAATGAAATTATAGAAGTTGATAAAGACAGAGTACAATATGTAGATGTTTCACCAAAACAATTAGTTTCTATAGCTGCAGCGATGATTCCATTCTTAGAGCATGATGATGCAAAAAGATCACTAATGGGTGCAAACATGCAAAGACAAGCTGTTCCATTAATGATACCAGAAAGACCAATAGTAGGAACAGGTATGGAATATAGAGCTGCTAAAGATTCAGGAATATTAATTTTAGCAGAAGATGATGGTGTAATTCAAAAAGTTAATGGTGATGCTATCACAGTAAAATATAATAATGGAAAAACAGTTGTACATAAATTACGTAAATTTAAAAGAACAAATGGTGGTACATGTATTAACCAAAGACCAATAGTTAAAAAGGGTGAAGTGGTAAAAAAAGGTGATGCTATTGCTGACGGACCATCAACTAAAGACGGAGAAATGTCTTTAGGTAAAAACTGTGTAGTTGCGTTCTCAACATGGGAAGGTTTCAACTACGAAGATGCTATTTTATTAAATGAAAGATTAGTTAAAGAAGATGTATTTACATCAATACATATAGAAGAATATGATTGTGAATGTCGTGATACTAAATTAGGACCAGAAGAAATAACAAGAGACATTCCAAATGTTGGTGACGATGTACTAAGAGATTTAGATGAAAATGGTATCATAAGAATTGGTGCAGAAGTTAGACCAGGAGATATTTTAGTTGGTAAAGTTACTCCAAAGGGAGAAACAGAATTAACAGCTGAAGAAAGATTATTAAGAGCTATTTTCGGAGAAAAAGCTAGAGAAGTAAGAGATACATCATTAAGAGTACCTCATGGAGAAGCTGGAACAATAGTAGATGTTAAAATATTTACTAGAGACAATTCAGATGAATTAGGACCAGGAGTAAATCAAATAATTAGATGTTACATAGCAACAAAAAGAAAAATATCAGTTGGAGATAAAATGGCTGGACGTCATGGTAACAAAGGTGTTATTTCAAGAGTATTACCAGAAGAAGATATGCCATTTATGCCAGATGGTACACCAATAGATATATTACTTAACCCACTTGGACTTCCATCTCGTATGAACTTAGGACAAATACTTGAAGTACACTTAGGTGGAGCTGCTAAAGCTTTAGGATGGCACGTATCAACACCAGTTTTTGATGGTGCTACACAAGAAGATGTTGAAGAATTATTACAACAAGCAGGAATGAGTGCAGATGGTAAATCAATTCTATATGATGGTAGAACAGGTGAACCATTTGATAAACCAATAACAGTTGGTGTTATGTACATGTTGAAACTACATCACTTAGTAGATGATAAAATACATGCTCGTTCAACTGGACCATACTCACTTGTTACACAACAACCACTTGGAGGTAAAGCACAATTCGGTGGTCAACGTTTCGGAGAAATGGAAGTTTGGGCATTGGAAGCATATGGTGCTGCTTATACATTACAAGAAATGTTAACAGTTAAATCTGATGATGTTGTAGGTAGAGTTAAAACATATGAAGCAATTGTTAAAGGCGAAAACATCCCTGAACCAGGTGTTCCAGAAAGCTTTAAAGTTCTTGTTAAAGAATTACAATCTTTAGGTTTAGATGTTCGTCTATATTCTGAAGATGATCAAGAACTAGAGTTAAAGGAAAATATTGAAGATGGTATTGAATATGATCCTGAGACAGATAAGAAATATTTAGCTGAGGAAGAGGTTATTGAAGAAGACGATATAGCTGATGGTTATAGTGAAGATACTGATGATGATTTAGAAGATGATGAGGTTGAAGATAGTGATGAACTTTTTGAAGGTTTAGATGATGAAGGTGAAGAAACTATTTTTGATAACGACCTAGCAAGTGACAATATTGATAATGATGAGGATATAATTTAATAAAAATTAAATAAATTTCAAAAGGTAAGAGATCGACATGAAAGAATTGCACCAGCGGTGGAGAGAATCTTAAAACTGTTTTGAAATTACCCAAATAAAAAATTAATTAGGGGGAAAATAAGCGTGGACGAATTAGATATTTTTAATAAAATAAAAATAGGAATTGCATCAGATGAAAAAATAAGAGAATGGTCTAAAGGTGAAGTTAAAAAGCCTGAGACTATAAATTACAGAACTTTGAAACCTGAGAAAGATGGTTTGTTCTGTGAGAGAATATTTGGACCAACAAAAGACTGGGAATGTCATTGTGGTAAATATAAGAGAGTTAGATATAAAGGTATAGTTTGTGATAGATGTGGTGTTGAAGTAACTAAATCTAAAGTTAGAAGAGAGAGAATGGGACATATTGAGCTTGCAGCACCAGTAGCACATATTTGGTATTTTAAAGGTATACCAAGTAGAATAGCTTTACTTTTAGATGTTTCTCCAAGAAACTTAGAAAAAGTTGTATATTTTGCTTCTTATATTGTTACAGATAAAGGAACTTCTGATTTATCAGTTGCTCAAGTTTTAACTGAAAAAGAATATCATGAAGCAGAAGAAAAATTTGGTAGAGGTTCATTTAAAGCTAGAATGGGAGCAGAAGCTTTAAAAGAATTATTAGGAAAAGTTGATTTAGATAAATTGTCAAGCCAAATTAGAAAAGAATTAGAAAGTGCAAGTGAGCAAAAGAAAACTAAGCTTATAAAAAGGTTAGATACAGTTGATTCTTTCAGACTTTCTGGAACAAATCCAGAATGGATGATAATGTCAGTTGTACCAGTAATTCCACCAGAATTAAGACCAATGGTTCAATTAGATGGTGGTAGATTTGCTACATCTGATTTAAATGATTTATATAGAAGAGTTATTAATAGAAATAATAGATTAAAGAGATTATTAGAATTAGGAGCTCCAGAGATAATTGTAAGAAATGAAAAGAGAATGTTACAAGAATCTGTTGATGCTTTAATAGATAATAGCAGAAGAGGTAGACCAGTAACAGGTGCTGGAAATAGACCTTTAAAATCTTTATCTGATATGTTAAAAGGAAAACAAGGTAGATTCCGTCAAAACTTATTAGGTAAGAGGGTTGACTATTCTGGACGTTCTGTTATTGTAGTTGGACCAGAGCTTAATATTTATCAATGTGGACTTCCAAAAGAAATGGCTGTTGAATTATTCAAACCATTTGTAATGAGAGAATTAGTTGGAAGAGGAATAGCTCAAAACATTAAAAACGCTAAAAGAATGGTAGAAAGATTAAGACCAGAAGTATGGGAAATATTAGAAGATGTTATAAAAGATCATCCAGTAATGTTAAACCGTGCTCCTACATTACATAGATTAGGTATTCAAGCATTCGAACCAGTATTAGTTGAAGGTAGAGCAATAAAACTTCACCCATTAGTTTGTGAAGCGTTCAATGCCGACTTCGACGGTGACCAAATGGCGGTTCACTTACCATTATCACCAGAAGCACAAGCAGAATCAAGATATTTAATGCTTGCAACAAACAACTTATTAAAACCACAAGATGGTAAACCAGTTGCAGTACCTAGACTAGACATGATTTTAGGAAGTTATTATTTAACAATGACTTTAGAGGGAGAAAAAGGTGAAGGAAAATACTTTAAAGATCCTGAAGAAGCAATAATGGCATATGAAAATCATGAAGTTGGTATCCATGCTAAAATATTTGTTAGAATAACAAAAGAAATAGATGGAGAAATGAAATCTAAAAAAATTGAAACTAGTGTTGGTAGAATTATATTTAACCAAGGTATACCACAAGATTTAGGATTTATAGATAGAAAAGAAGATCCATTCCAATACGAAATCAATTTCCCAGTTGTAAAGAAAAATATGGGACAAATAATTGAAAGAGTAATAAGAGTACATGGTGTAGTAGAATCAGCAGAAGTTATAGATTATGTTAAAGCATTAGGATTTAAATATTCTACACTTGCAGGTATTACATTCTCAATGAGTGATGTAAAAGTGCCAGATGCTAAAAAAGGATTACTAGAAGAAGCAGATAAGAAGATAGAAGTAATTAGAAAACAATATGCAAGAGGTTTAATTACTAATGATGAAAGATATAATTCAGTAATTAAAGTTTGGGAAGAAGCAACTAAGAAAATAAGTCAAGCAATGGAAGACAACTTTGAAGACTTAAACCCAATATACATGATGGTTAAATCTGGAGCCAGAGGTAACATGAACCAATTAAGACAAATTGCAGGTATCCGTGGACTTATGGCTAGTACAACAGGTAAAGCAGTAGAAATTCCTATCAAATCATCATTTGCAGAAGGATTAGATGCGTTAGAGTACTTTATCTCTGCCCATGGTGCACGTAAAGGACTTTCAGATACAGCGTTAAGAACAGCCGACTCTGGATACTTAACAAGAAGATTAGTTGATGTATCACAAGATATCATAGTTAGAGAACATGATTGTGGAACACATGAAGGACTAATGGTTTATGACATTAAAGACGGAAACCAAATAATAGAAAAAATGCAAGAAAGACTTATAGGAAGATATGTTGTAAATGATTTATATGATTCTAATACAAAAGAACTTATTGTTGATAAAGACACAATGATAACAGAAGACATAGCTGACAAAATTATAGAAGCAGGAATTGAAAAACTAGAAGTTCGTTCAGTTCTAGCATGTAGATCAAAACACGGTGTATGTCAAAAATGTTATGGTATGGGATTAGCAAGAAGAGACTTAGTATCAATAGGAGAATCAGTAGGAATCATAGCTGCACAATCAATTGGTGAGCCAGGAACACAGCTTACAATGAGAACTATCCACTCTGGTGGTGTAGCAGGTGTAGCAGATATCACACAAGGTCTTCCAAGGGTTGAAGAATTATTTGAAGCTAGAAAACCTAAGGGAGTTGCAATTATCAGTGAAATTGCAGGTAAAGTTAAAATTAAAGAAACTAAAAAGAAAAAAGAAGTTATTGTTACTTCTAGTGATGATTCAAAAACATATACAATACCATTTGGTTCAAAAATGAAAGTTAAAGATGGAGACATTATAGAAATAGGAGATCCATTAATAGAAGGATCAATAAATCCATCAGAAATACTAACATTAAAAGGACCAGAAGGAGTTTATGAATACTTAACATCTGAAGTTCAAAAAGTATATAGAAACCAAGGTGTTGATATAAATGACAAGCACGTTGAAGTTATAGGAAGACAAATGCTTAAGAAAATTAGAGTTGAAGATAATGGAGACACAGATATGTTCCCAGGATCACTAGTTGATATGTATGACTTCGAAGACAAAAACAACGAAGCAATTGCACAAGGAAAACGCCCAGCAACAGGAAAAAGAGTATTACTTGGTATTACAAAAGCATCACTTGCAACTGATAGTTTCTTATCAGCAGCATCATTCCAAGAAACAACAAGAGTTCTTACAGAAGCAGCAATAAAAGGAAAAGTAGATGACTTAGTTGGATTAAAAGAAAATGTTATTATAGGTAAATTAATTCCAGCTGGTACTGGTATGAAGAGATATCAAGAAACTCATATTAATACAGAGAAAAAGCTAGAAGAAGTTGCTGATGTAAATGAATAATAAAGAAAAATTTATGCATGCAGCTTTAAAAGAAGCAAAAAAAGCATATGATAAATTAGAAGTACCAGTGGGGGCTGTAATTGTAAAAGATGGTAAAATTATAGCTAGAGCACATAATTTAAAAGAAACAAAATTTGATACAACTAAACATGCAGAGATTTTAGCAATTCAAAAAGCAAGTAAAAAATTGAATTCTTGGAGATTGTTAGATTGTGAGATGTATGTTACATTAGAACCATGTTCAATGTGTGCAGGTGCGCTTATTAATTCTAGAATTAAAAAAGTTTATATTGGCGCAAATGATGAAAAAACTGGTGCTGTTGGCTCTGTCTTTAATTTGTTAGAAGATTATACTTTTAATCATAAAGTTGAGATAGAGAAGGGTATTTTAAAAAATGAATGTGAAGAAATTTTAAAAAGTTTTTTTAAAGATTTAAGGAAAATGAAAAATAAATGATGGTATTCATCATTTATTTTTCATTTAATGTTACTTTTGATTCATTAACAATAGTTCTGATTTTTTCAATTTCATTGTTTATTTTTTCTATATTAGCACCTTCTATAGAAATTTCATTTGTAATATTATATTTTTCTTTCATTTTAATTATTCTTTGAACACTTTTATTAATTCTGGATTCTCTAATTTTTCCCTTTCTAATTAAATTTAGGGTTCTTTCAAAAATACGAATTTCTTCAGCATGGCTGAATCTAAAAATTATAATATCATTTCCAGCTTGTATTGCTTTTTCAACTGCTAAATTAGGACCATATATAAGCTTTATAGCTTTCATTTTTAAATCATCTGTAATAACTAGACCTTTAAATCTAAATTTTTTTCTTAGATATTTAGTAATAAATTTTCTTGATAATGATGCAGGGTATATTCCAGTTGTTTTTTTAATTAATAAGTGACCTACTAATATAGCATCGGCACCATTATTAATGGCTTGTTGAAAGGGATACATGTCTTCATTTTCTAAATATTCAATACTAGAATTAATTACTGGTAAAAGAATATGAGAATCTTGTTTTGTTGAACCATGACCAGGAAAATGTTTTATAACTGAAATAATTCCTTGATTTTGAAGCTCTTTCATAACAGAAATACCGTATTTTGAAACATCTTCTTTATTTTCGCCGTAACATCTATCACCAATAGCATGTGATAAATTAAAACGCTTTATATCTAGTACTGGTGCAAAATTTAAATTAAATCCTGATTTTTTTAATAATTCACCAGTTATTTTAGCAGAATTTTTAATGATGTCTGTATTACCAATAGAGGCTAATTTGTGTGCAGCAGGTAAGTTTTTTATTTCTGAAGGCATTCTGTTTACTCTGCCACCTTCTTGGTCTACTGCAATAAATAATGGAAGTTTATTTTTTTTATTTAAACATTTTAAATCATTGATTAATTTTAGCATATCTTGATAGGTGTTGAAGTTTTTTCTGTATAGAATTATACCACCTATTTTATATTTATTTATCATTGTTCTTATTCTTTCTGTGATATAATTTGTATCCATTCCTATCATAAACATTTGACCAATTTTTTCTTCCAATGTTAAATCTTCTATATTCATCACTAAATACCTCTAAATATTTTTTGTTAAATTATATCATGTATTTAGTGGAAGTTCAATAAATTTGTTCTTTTAAGTTTTGGGTTTTGCAAAGGCTATGTTACATATCAGCACAAATACATATATATTAAAATGCAGTGACGCGCAGTTTGGAAGGACACAAGCTCATACAGATTATCCAGATTAACTCTTCAAACTCTGAAATACAAACATCTTACTCATATGATTAGTCCGACCAGCAAGGAACGGAATTTTAATATATATGTATTTGTGCTGATATGTAACATAGCTTTTGCAAAAACCGAAACTTAAAATTTTAGTTCTAAATAGTTGATTATTATAATAAAGTAGGATATAATATAAAAAATCCTTGAAATATAATTATATTTTGAGTTGCCTTAAAAAGAAAAGTTCATAAAATAATATTTTTTATTTTGTATGAACGAAGGGAAGGTAGTATTATGAAAAAATTTTTATCAAATTACAAATCAACAATTATTCTTTTAGTTGCGATAATTGTTGGGTCAATCATTGGAATTGTATTCAAAGAAAAAGCAACTATACTAAGCCCATTGGGGGATCTATTCTTAAATCTATTATTAGTTATCATTGTTCCACTAATATTTTTAAACATAACAACAGCAATATCTAAAATGAAACAACCAAAAAGACTAGGAAAAATTATTGTTTCAATAATAGGAGTCTTTGTCATTACATCTATTATTGCGGTATTAATAGGATTTGCAAGTACATATTTTATAAAACTTGTAGATACAGAAGATGGTGAAAAAATAAAATCATCATTAGAGCAAGTAGTTGAAACAGAAGAGACTGATGAAGAAGAAATGACAATAGCAGTTAGAACAGTAAATTTACTTACAGTTAATGATTTTTCAAAACTTCTTTCAAAAGATAATATAATTGCACTTTTAATATTTTCAATAATGGTGGGTGTTGCAATTAATATGTCAAAAGAAAAAGGAGAGCCATTTAGAAAAGTATTAGAATCAGCAAATGATGTAATGGGAAATATAGTAAAAATTATAATGTATTATGCACCAATAGGACTAGGATGTTATATGGCTTCATTTATAGGGACTTTTGGAAGTTCAATAGCAGTTGGATATTTAAAAACGTTTTTTATATATTTAGCAGTTTCAGTAGCATTTTATTTTATAGCATATAGTATATATGCATTTATTGCTGGAGGAAAAAAAGGAGTAAAAGTATTTTGGAAAAATGTAATACCAGCAACAATTACTGCTATGCGGAACATGTTCAAGTGCTGCTTGTATACCAGTAAATATTGAAGCATCAAAGAAAATGGGAGTGCCAAATGATATTGCAGAAACAACAATACCTTTAGGAACAAGCTTCCACAAAGATGGTTCTATTATAGGTTCTGTATTTAAAATAATGTTTTTAGTTTGTTTATTTGGAACAAGTTTAGCAACTACTGGAGAGGTAATGGGAGTGTTAGGTGTAGCGTTACTTGCTAATTTATTAGTAACGGCAGTTCCAATTGGTGGTGGAACAATATCAGAAATGCTTATAATAACAATGATGGGATATCCAGTTAGCGCATTACCAATTTTAACAATAATTGCAACTATAATAGATGCACCTGCAACTGTACTAAATGTTGTTGGAGATGATGTTTCTTCAATGATGGTAGCTAGGATTGTAGATGGAAAAGAATGGATAAATAAGGATTAGAAAAAATTAAACAATAATAGATTTAAAAATAAAAAGAATCAAATTTTTGATTCTTTTTATTTTAAAAATGGATTATTTCGTTATAAATTTCAATTGCAAAATTATCTGTCATTCCAGCAATATAATATATTATTGATTTGTAAAAATCAGATGGATTTTCAATTGAGAATAAGACTTTATTTTTTAGATGTAAAGCATCTCTATTTTTAAAATCATAATAATTATACATGAAGCTCGTAAAACTTTCATATAATTTTGGATATGTGTTCTTTAGTGTATTTAAATTTTTTAAAGTATTTTGACCATCATATGTAGATTTTAAAAGATTGTATATTTCGTTTATAACAAGGTTAAAGAATCTATTTGAAGGTTCAATTCTATCAGATTTATATATATTTTTATAATTGAATTCTTTAATTTTGTTCATTAAATTTAAAGATTTTTCTGAAAAGTGTAGGCCTTTTTCAGGTGAGGAATTTTCACATAAGTCAGATATTAGATTGTTTATTATAATTGTGTTGTTTATTGGCTCTGTGTTTGAGTCAATATCTAGTAGTGTATATAATTCGTCTAAATGCTCGTCTAAAATTCCTAAGGTGATTGCATCTTCAATATCACGACAGATGTAAGAAATTTTGTCTGAGATTTTTACTACACAGCCTTCCCAAGTGTATGGTGAGTATTGATTTGGATATGTGTAATTATTTAAGTCGATGAATTCGTTTCGTGGTTTTATGTAGTTTTCGTCTATTTCTCCACAGTGTGAGATTATGCCGTCTCTTACTGCATATGTTAGGTTTAGATTTTGCATGTATTTGTTGTTGTCTTCTAAAAGTTCTATGTTGTCGACGAAGTTTAGTCCGTTTTGTTCGTGCCAGAATGGGGTGCCTAAATCTCTCATAGAGATTTCTGATAGTATTTTTTCGCCGGCATGTCCGAATGGGCTGTGGCCTAAGTCGTGTGCTACTGATATTGCTTTTGTTAGTTCTGTGTTTAGGCCTAGGTATTTTGCGATTGTGTAGCTTATGGATTCTACGTGTGTTACGTGTTCTATTCTTGTGCAGATGTGGTCGTTTTCTGGTGAGAAGAATACTTGGGTTTTGTGTTTTAGTCTTCTGTAAGCGTTGCAGTGTATGATTCTTGTGTAGTCTCTTTGGAAGTCGTCTCTTATGTCGTTGTTTCTGGAATAAAGTGGAGTCTTTCTTTGGGTTATGTTTTTCCAGTTTTTGTTTGCTGGGGTGGCGGCGTGAGGGGTGAATTTTTTCATATTTTATCTCCTTTTTTATTTGTTATTGTTTTCTATAAAAATTAGCCGTTGAAAGTTGATGATATAGTCATCAATTTATTCCATTCCTCGGCTCCCTGCGTAAGCTAAGTAATTCTAAATCAATTTTATGGCACCCTTCCACTCCGCTGCGCTGCGCGAACTCTTTCCATAAAATTGATTAAGAATTACTAAGCTTATTCCAGTCACATTCGTCATTGCATAAATTGATGGCTATATCATCAACTTTCAACTACTCTACTTGTTTTAAGATGACTGGTAATGTTATTGTACTATAAATTTGTGTAAAAATCTATAGATTTGATTGAAAGATGTATATTTTAATAGTATAATATTTTTTGGAAGGAGTTTTTTATATGTTTAATTTGGTTAAGGATGAGTTTGATGAAAATATGGATGATATATTGGATTCGATTAATAAGTTGTTGAATGAGGATATAGATGGAATTTGTTTAGATGAAAATAGGGAAGATAAAGGAATGTAGTTTATGAAGATTATATATATTATGGGAAAGAGTTCGTCTGGGAAGGATACAATTTATGGTGTTTTGAAGCAGAAGTTGGATGTGAGTACTTATGTGATGTATACAACGAGGCCTATTAGAGATGGAGAGATTGATGGGGTGACTTATAATTTTATTGACTGTGATGAAATGAGAGAGTATGTTGAGGGTGGTAAGAGTGAGAGTGTTATAGAATATAGGACTTATCAGACTGTGTATGGACCTTGGACATATGCGACTATTAATGATGGGCAATTTGGTAGTGGAAAAGATATGTTGATGTTGGGTACTTTGGAATCTTATAAGAAGGTTAGGGAGTATTTTGATGGTAATCAAAATGTGGATCTTTTGCCGATATATGTTGAAGTTCCGGATAATATTAGGTTGAAGAGGGCTATAGAGAGGGAAGAAAAAGAGTGTAGTCCTAAATATGTGGAATTGTGTAGAAGGTTTATTGCGGATAGTAGGGATTTTTCGGAGGAAAATTTACAAAAGGTAGGAATTGGGAAGAGATTTCAAAATTTGGATTTATATAAATGTGTTAATGAAATAGTGGATTATATTGAAAGAGAAAATGAAAGATTTAGTGAGGAAGAAAGAGATTGAGTGATTTTTTGATGCTCTTTTTGGCTGTAATTATTAAATAAGTTGAAAATAAAGTTTCAAATGAATTGGAATATTTTTTTTGGTTTGTTATAATATATATTGATGGTGCATTATTCTAGTCGTACTTGAGTTTATGAGGGTGGGGCTAAAAATCCACTAAAGGGCACATCGTTGAAGTTTCTTGTTTGTGCGCGAAATGCCAGTTTTGTGTGTATTCAGGGAGTAAAGGGATTAGGGTAATATATAATGGCATATATATGATTCCCTGGTTTCGCGGAGGCTTAAATAGAATTTTAAGTTAAACCTATGTTGAGTGCCAAGACACAAAATACATAGTGTAGCCTGTCTCGAGTGAGTGTATTGGGATTAGTTTTACATAGAGTAGAAAATTTTTGGCCAAAAATTTTTTATTTTGATTATGAAATTGCACTTGCAAAAAAGACTAGTAGACTTGTTTAAGTATGTTAAGGAAAACTTCTAGAATGTTGGCTTTATTAAAAAGCTTGGAAATCTAGGGATTAAGGTACGGATTTAAGTGGCGATCTGGTGGCTAAATATAAATTTAGTTATTTCCCTTAAACGGAAACGGTTCTAGCAGTAATGCTAAGCGGGAAGTAGAGAAATTCGACCAGACCTAAACCGTAAAATTTACTTAGGTTTTTACCATCTTAATATAGATTATAAAATATTTTAAAGGTAAGCAAATTTGGCTTGCCTTAATTTATTACTTATTATATAATGAGAAATGAAGAAAGAGAGATTGAAATATGAGTAAAAAGAATGAAAAGAAAAATGAGCACTCGAATATGAAATGGGTAGTGCAGTCTTTTATGATTACGTTTATATTATCTATGATATTTTCATATGTATCAACAAATGGGGTATCAAATTTAAGTTTAATACCTGCTATTTTAATATTAATTTTGGTTATACTATTAGGGATACTTTTCGATATTATAGGTGTAGCTGTTACAGTTGCAAATGAAGAGGAATTTCATGCAAAAGCTACTAAGAAAGTACAAGGTTCAAAAGATTCGATAAAATTAATTAAAAATGCACCAAAAGTTGCAAATATTTGTGCAGATGTTATTGGAGATATTTGCGGAGTATTAAGTGGTTCTATAAGTGCATTGATTGCTATAAAAATTTCTACAGAATTGAAAATGCCTTTTAATATACAATTTATTTTAAGTGCATTAGTGTCGGCTTTAACTGTTGGAGGGAAAGCTTTTGGAAAAGATATTGCAAATAAAAATTCTACAGTTATAGTACATAGAGTAGGAATGGTTTTAAATAAAATGAGACAGTAGGGACAGTTTCCTCTGTTTCAAGGGGGAAAATTATGAAAGCTTTAATTACTGGTGCTTCTTCTGGAATTGGAAGAGATATGGCGAGAAATTTAGCTAAAAAGGGTTATGATTTAGTTCTAGTGGCAAGAGATGAAATTAAATTGAAAGATTTGGCTAAAGAGTTAGAACAGAAAAATACTGTGAAGATAGAAATAATATCTATGGATTTATCAATAGAAGAAAATTGTAAAGAATTACACAAATGTGTTCCAGATGTGGATATTCTGATTAATAATGCAGGATTTGGAGATTGTGGTAATTTTACAAAAACAGATTTGAACAAAGAATTGAGTATGATAAAGACTAATATTGTTGCTTATCATATTTTGACTAAATTGTATTTAGTTGACATGAAAGCTAAAAATAGTGGGAAGATTTTAAATGTTGCTTCTATTGCTGGGTTTATGCCGGGGCCATTAATGGCGACTTATTATTCGACTAAATCATATGTAGTAAGACTTTCTGAGTCTATTAGAGAAGAACTAAAAAAGGAAAAGTCTGATGTTCAGATTAGCATTTTATGCCCTGGTCCTGTTAGAACTAATTTTAATAAAGTGGCTAATGTTAAGTTTCATATGAGAGAGGCTGATAGTCAAAGTGTTGCAGATTTTGCTATTAAGAAATTGTTGAAGGGAAAATTTTATATTGTCCCTGGATTAGATGTGAAGTTGGCAATATTTTTTAGTCATTTTATTCCTAGTAGTTTTGTTGCTAAAATTACTTATATGGTTCAAAAGAGAAAATTGGAGAAATAAATACCATAGAATTGTGATACAATTACATGATGCGCTATTGAAAAATTTGACAATTTATAAAAAATGTTGTATAATGTATTTAGTAGTTATGTAGTTACCCAAAGGGGTTTAGTTTTTAAATCTTGGAGGGTGTTCCTCCAAGATATTACAAGGAGGAAAAAATTATGAAAACAACAAGAAGAACAACAAGAAAAATGGCCATTATTGCTGCTGTAGTTGCAGTTTGCTTTGCATCTATTATTGGTGCTTATGCTGTAATGCATAATAATCATGGAGGAGTTAAAGAACTAGGTTTGACTGAGACAGGTGAAATCGTTATTCTATATAATGACGGATTCTTAGGAAAAACGACATTTGAGAATTATCATGGAGGTGTAAAAGCAACTGGAGTTACCAAAACAGGTGAAACCGTTACTTTGTACAATGATGGTTTAATTATTAAAAAGTAGGTGTTTTCAGACCAGGTGCTTATTGCATCTGGTTTTATTAACTTTAATGATAAATCTCCAGCTATGTTGATGAGTATAATAAAACTTGTATCAAGGCCTTATAGGTCGATATGAAAATCCCCCAGTTATACTGGGGGATAATTATGGTAAATATTTTGAATAGTGAATTGAAGAGCATAGTGTTTAAATAATATTTTTATTACAAAAAGTGCTTTTTATTATTCCATTTTTTTAATTTCTGATTTAAATTTCTGTATTGGTATACTGTTGAAATAAATTTTTTCTGGAGCAATATCCTCACCAGTACTCCATTTTAAAGTTATTCCATAAACTTTTACTTTTTTAAAGTTTTCTTTACTTCTTAAATTTTTATAATAATCAAATTTTAACATTTCTTTCATATCATATATTTTTTCTTCTCCATTTTGAAATTTAATATATAACAAAAAATTTTCTAACGCCGTTACTTCAGTAGGCATTTCTTCTATTATATTTTCCATATTTATAATCCCCCTATATTCTGCATATTGAACATGGATATGTGGTAAATGATGTCTGTCGGTATCATTAAAAAACATACTGATAATAATACCATAGAATTGTGATACAATTGGCAAACTTTATCACCTCCTTGATTATAACATTTTTGGTTGATAATATCAATTAATTTGAAAAATTTACTATAGAATTATAGTATGAATAAAAAATGAAATAATAATGAGGTATTTATACCATAAAACTTTACATAATTCAAGATATAATAACAAAATAGTTGCAAAATTAAAGCAATCATGCTATAATCTATCCGTTGTAACTGTAAACTAACTTTTAAACCGCAAATGCGTAGAAAGGAAAGAAATTATGAATGCTATGGAACGGTTAAACGAATTAGTAAAAGAGAAAGGAGTTCTTTTAGCAGGATTAGATCCTGATGTTGACAAAATTTTGTCAATGAACGAAGAAACAGTAAAATTTTCAAGGTCGTCCTTGAATGCTTATGAACTTGTAGGTGATTATTGTTATAATTATATTCAAACTGTAAAAGATGAAGTAGCTGCTATAAAAATCAATATAGCTTTTTTTGAAGCTTATGGAATGGTACCGCTATTTTGGGAAGTAGCTCAATATGCTCAAGATGCTGGACTTTTTGTTATTGGAGATATCAAAAGAGCTGATATTGGAAATACTTCAAAGCAGTATGCGGAGGCTTTTTTACAAAAGGATTCTCCAATTGATGCAATAACCATTAACCCATACTTTGGAACAGATGGCGTAAAGCCATTTTTAGATGTTGCTAAAGAAAATGGAAAGGGAGTTTTTGTATTAGTAAAAACATCAAATAAATCTTCATCTGAAATTCAGGATTTAGAATTAAAAGATGGTAAATTGGTTTATCAGAAGGTAGCTGAGTTAGTAAAAGAATGGGGACAGTATGTAAAAGAAAGTGATGATGAAGAGTATAGTCTTGTTGGAGCTGTTGTAGGTGCAACTCATCCTGCAGAAGCAAAACTCTTAAGAGAAACTATGCCAAATACTTTCTTTTTAGTTCCAGGATATGGAGCTCAGGGAGCAACTGCAGATGATATTGTTGTCAATTTTGATGATAATGGAGGAGGAGCAATAGTAAATTCTTCTCGAGGGCTTATGTTTGCTTATGAAAAAGAAGGTATCATCGTTGATAAATGGCATGAAGCATCAAAAAGAGCTGCAATAAGAGCTAGAAAAGAATTATCTGGCGCAGTAAGTTCATATCTGAAAAATAAAGGATTGTAAAAAATAAGAAGTAGCTAGTTCATTTTGAACTAGCTACTTTGTTAGATGCCAGATATGTTAAATTATTGTATATTTATGAACCTGACATTGCAAGTATTATCATAAATATCCCGACTACAATGCAGAATATAGCCATTTTGCGAAATAGAAAACTACTGCAACTACTATAGTTACGTATCAGTTTTGATAAGAATAAGCAAAGAATTGCTAAAAATAAAAATATACTGCCAACTATTAGTATGTTTTTTATCATAGTTCTTCCTCCTTTTAAATAAAAAGGTTTAATAGGTTATTAAATATTATTTTTTATCTGGCTATTAAAATAAAATTTATGTAAATATAGTATAAGATTTTTTTTGAAATGTCAATAAATTCTTTTAAATCCCTTGACAAATTAACAAAAATAGTGTAAAGTATATTAGCATTACAAATAAAGAGGTAGTATTTATGGATAAAAACGTTAAAATAAGTATATTATGTGACTTATATGGTAAATTATTAACCGAAAAACAATTTGAATTCTTAAATGACTACTACAATAACGACTTGTCGTTATCAGAAATAGCTGAAAACAACAATATAACAAGGCAAGCTGTTAGAGACATAATCAAGAAGGGAGAGAAAAAGCTTTTCGAATACGAAGAAAAGTTGTTATTTATGAAAAGGATGTTAAACCAAGAAAAAAAGATTGAGCAAGTTTTATCAGAACTAACAAAAATACAAAAAGACTCATCTGATAAAAAAGTAGCAAATATCTTGGAATCAATAAAAAAAGAATTAAATTGTTTAGTATAGGGGAGGAAAACAAATGGCTTTTGAAGGACTATCTTCTAGATTGCAAGAAATAACAAGAAAGTTTAAAGGAAAAGCAAGAATTACTGATTCAGACTTAAAAGAAATGTTAAGAGAAGTAAAACTTGCACTATTAGAAGCTGATGTTAACTATAAAATAGTAAAAGAATTTATAGCAAGCATACAAGAAAAAGCACTAGGGCAAGATGTATTAAAATCATTAACACCAGGACAACAAGTAGTAAAAATAGTAAAAGATGAGCTAATAGAATTATTAGGTGGAACAGAAAGCAAAGTTAATTTTTCATCAAATCCACCAACAATAATAATGTTAGTAGGACTTCAAGGATCAGGTAAAACTACAACAGCCGGAAAACTTGCAAATTTATTTAGAAAACAAGGCAAAAAGCCATTATTAGTAGCATGTGATGTTTATAGACCAGCAGCCATTAAACAATTACAAGTTGTTGGAGCACAGCTAAATATTCCGGTATATGCTAATGAACAATCAAAAGATGTTGTACATATTGCAAAACAAGCAATGAATGTAGCAATGTCAAAATTAAATGATGTAATTATTCTAGATACAGCTGGACGATTACAAATAGATGAACAGCTAATGGAAGAATTACAAAATGTTAAAAAAAGTGTAAAACCACATGAAATACTATTAGTAGTAGATTCTATGACAGGTCAAGAAGCAGTAAATGTTGCAGAAACATTTAATGAAAAAGTTGGAATAGATGGAATAGTACTAACAAAACTAGATGGTGATACCCGTGGAGGTGCAGCACTATCAGTAAAAAAAGTCACAGGAAGACCAATTAAATTTGCAGCAACAGGAGAAAAACTAAGTGATTTAGAAATTTTCCATCCAGACAGAATGGCATCAAGAATTTTAGGAATGGGAGATATCTTAGCTGTTATAGAAAAAGCAGAAGAAACCTTTGATTTAGAAGAAGCAGAGAAATTAGAAAAAAAGATGAGAAAGAATGAGCTAGATTTAGACGATTATTTAGCCCAAATCAGACAAATGAAAAAAATGGGATCTTTTTCATCATTATTAAAACTAATTCCTGGAATGAATAAATTTAAAGACATAGAAGTAGATGACAAAGAATTTGATAAAATAGAAGCTATTATTTGTTCAATGACACAAAAAGAAAAAAGAAATACAAAACTTTTAAATGCTAGTAGAAGAATAAGAATAGCAAAAGGTAGTGGAACTACAGTGCAAGATATAAACAAATTCATTAAATCTTATGAAATGACTCAAAAAATGATGAAACAAATGAAAAGCAAAGGCGGAATGAAAAAGCTAATGAATGGTATTGATGAAAATGCACTTAAAAATTTTAAGATATAGTTATTAACTTTTTAAGTTTATATATATAAATTTTTTTAGGAGGTGAAAATAAAATGGTAAAAATAAGATTACAAAGACAAGGAAAGAAAAGAGCTCCTTTCTATCATATAGTAGTAGCTGATTCTAAATCACCAAGAGATGGAAAAATAATAGAAAAAATAGGAACATACAACCCAATGACAGAACCATCTACAATAGTTTTAGATCAAGAAAAAGTTGCTCAATGGATAAAAAATGGTGCAAAACCAACAGACACAGTTAAAAAATTAATTGAAAATGCAGCAAAATAATTTCATTTTCAGAAAGGAATTTTAGATGAAAGAAATTATAGAAACTATAATACTAAACCTAGTAGACAACAAACAATCTGTTGAAGTAAATGAAAAACAAGGTGAAAAATCTATAGTATTTGAAGTAAAAGTTGCAGAAGAAGATATGGGTAAAGTAATAGGAAAACAAGGAAGACTTGCTAAATCTATCAGAACTCTTGTTAAAGCAGTTGCAGGTAGAGAACAAAAAAAAGTTACAGTAGAGTTTATTGATTAATCGAGGTATCAAATATGCAAGAATTTTTAGAAATAGGTCAAATTGTTAATACATTTGGAATCAAAGGTATGGTAAAAATCAAACCTTTTACAGATGATATTACAAGATTTGATGATTTAAAAAAAGTATATGTCGAAACAAAAAAAAACAAAAAACAATATGAAATCGAAGAAGTAAAATATCATAAAGATATGGTATTAATTAAATTCAAAGGAATAGACAAAATAGAAGATGCTGAACTTCTTAGAAATTCTTATTTAAAAGTTGACAGGAAAGATGAACCTGAATTAGAAGAAGGAACATATTACATTGTTGATTTATTAGGATTAGATGTTTATTCAGATGAAGGCAATTTACTTGGAAAATTAGATGACATATTTAATAATGGAAGTACTGACATATATGTTGTAAAAGACGAACTTGGTAAACAATTACTATTACCAGCAATATCTGATGTAATAAAAGAAATCAATTTAGAAGAAAAGAAGATAGTTGTACATATTTTAAAAGGACTAATCTAGAAATAAAGATTGGTTCCGATTGGACAAAAATATCCCAAAAGAAACGTCCCAAATGGACAAATTGATAGAAGGAGAATTTTATGCAATTTGATGTTTTAACACTTTTTCCAGAGATGTTTGAAGTTTTAAATGAAAGCATTATAGGAAAAGCAAAAGAAAAAGGACTAATAAATGTCAATTTAATAAATATTAGAGATTTTTCTAAAAATAAACACAAAAAAGTTGACGACACTCCTTATGGTGGTGGAGCAGGAATGGTTTTAATGCCAGATGTTGTATATGATACTTATAAATCTGTAAAAACAGATAAAGCAAGAGTTATATATATGTCTCCACAAGGGAAAAAACTAGACCAAAGTAAAGTAGAAGAACTATCAAAACAAGAACACTTAATTCTTCTTTGTGGTCATTATGAAGGTATAGACCAAAGAGTAATTGATAAAATAGTTGATGAAGAAATTTCGATAGGTGATTATGTATTAACAGGAGGAGAGCTTCCAGCAATGGTGCTAATCGATTCTGTAAGTAGATATATAGAAGGAGTTTTGAAAGAGGGTTCAACTAAAGAAGAATCATTCTCCCAAGGACTTTTAGAATATCCACAATACACAAGACCAGAGATATTTGAAGGTCAACAAGTTCCAGAAATATTACTTTCAGGTCATCATCAAAATATTGACAAATGGAGAAGAAAACAAAGTTTAAAAATGACTTTAGAAAAAAGGTCAGACCTTTTAGATAAAATAAATTTATCTGATGAAGATAAAAAAGTTTTAGAAGAAATAAAAAACGAAGTACCAAACAAAGTAGGTACCGCTCGAAATTAAAGAAGGAGGTAAATTCTAAAATGGATATTATTAAATCAATAGAACACGAACAACTTAAGAATAAAATACCAGAATTAAAAGTTGGTAATACAGTAAAAGTACATGTTAGAATAAAAGAAGGAAACAAAGAAAGAATCCAAGTTTTCGAAGGAATTATAATTAAAGTTCAAGGTGGAGGAGTTAACCAAACATTCACAGTAAGAAAAACATCTTATGGTGTTGGTGTTGAAAAAACATTCTTAATTCACTCACCATTAGTTGAAAAGGTTGAATTAGTTAGAGTAGGTAAAGCAAGAAGAGCTAGATTATTCTACTTAAGAGACAGAGTTGGTAAAGCTGCTAAAACTAAAGAACAAATTGGTGCTAGAATCGAAAATAGAGAAATAGTTATCAAAGAAGATTTAGTAGAAGAACCAGTTGCAGAAGAAGTTGTTGAAACTCCAGCTGCAGAAACAGAAAAAGCTGCTGAATAATAATAAAAAGGATTTTGAAATAATAAAATTTCAAAGTCCTTTTTTTATAAAAAAGAGGATTATGGGGACGGGTTTAAAATCCCTATAATCTTATAAATAGCAAACAGAAAAATACATAAGCATATCTGAAAACTTTTTTCTGACAGAATCTATTATATATTTCTTGATAAGATTCGTTCAAAGCACAATATTTATCAACTAAAGTTAATATATAGCTCTCTTTATATTTAGGTAAAGAAATTGTTACAGGCCACATATGCTTTAATATTATATCAGCTTCTTTATCATTTAATGTAAATAATTTTGAAGCATTTTCATATGCTGTTTTAGGATGAGTAAAAGCATGAAGTCCTTTTCTATCATTTTCTCTTTTTCTCCAGTCATATAAAAATAAGTCGTGAAGCATTGCTGCTCTGCTACAAGAAATATAGTCTAAGTTTAATTTTTTGCAATATTTGTAACAATAATATGAGGCTATTAGACAATGATTAAAACAGCTGGTTTCGTAGTGTTGTCTATAATTATTCATTTGTTTTACAGTGTCATTTTCCAATAAATCTTTGATGATATCTATGAATTCAGTATTTTCATAAATTTTATTTATTAATTTTTCCATGAAATCTCCTTTTTTAGATATATCGATTAATTTTATTCTAAATTATTATATCATATGTGTCAATAGTTAAGATTTTCAAGTTTCGTTTTTTGGCAGAAGCTGAGTTACATATCAGCACAAATACATATATATTAAAATTCCGTTCCTTACTGGTCGGACTAATCATATGAGTAACATAGGTAAATTTCAGAGTTTGAGGAGTTAATCTAGCTTATCTGTATGTTTTTGTGTCCTTCCAAACTGCGCGTCACTGCATTTTAATATATATGTATTTGTGCTGATATGTAACTCAGCTTTTGCAAAAAAACAAAACTTAAATTAAGATTTGACATAAATGCTGTAAAGTTGTAGAATTTATATAGATTTATATGGGAGGTAATAATATGAATCAAAGAGAAAAAGAGATATTAAAATTAGAAGAAGATTTTAGAGATACACTAGAAAATGAGTTAATTAAACAACAAAAAGAGAATAAAAAGATAGAAATAAAAGATATAAAATTAGTAGGAGAGGCTGTTTGGAAAGATAAGATTAATGGCAAATCTGTATCTGAGAATGTTTTTATAGTGGAAAAAGAAACTAAAGAAATAGATGAAAATGGAAATGAGAGAGTAATAGAAACAAAAAATTATTATTTAGGAGATAAGTGTATAGCTGCTACAATAGGAGATAATCAGTTAATATATAGAGAAATTTTTAAAACTTCTGAATCAGATAAAATGAATGCAGTTAATGATTTGTTATCTAAAGTTTCAGAAAAAGATATAGATAATAATTCGTTAAATAGATTACAAAGAAAAGAAATGGCAGAAATTTTGACAGCATATCTTGGTCAAAAAGTTACAGAAGAAGAGGTTGAGAAAAAGCTAGAAGAATTGAGTGAATCTGAAATAGAAGAATTAAAAGATGAACAAGAGGATAGGAAAGATAAAGATGAAAATAATTTATCTAAAAAACAGACAGAAAAAATCAAGGTAAATGGAATTCAAAAAGCAGATTTAAATAAATTGGTTGATGGAAAAGAAACATTAGGTAAAAGATTGGATTTAGAACAATATGATAGCATATATGTAGTTTATTCTGATAAAGTAGATGAAATTACATCAGGGGCCAAGAAGAATAATACAACATATTCATTAGTAGGAATGACAAAAAATGGTGAGTCAAAAGTATTAAATGATGAATTTGAAATGGATCAAACAGTTGGAAATAGTGCTAGTAGAGAACAAACAAAAATAAGAGCTAATAGTACAGCTACAAGAGATAATAAAGATATATCAGTTTATACTAGAAAATCTAATGGTGCAAGTATAGGTTGTGAAAATAGTCAAGGCGATATAAATATGTTTTTATATCAAAAAACTATGGAAGAAAATGAAAATGTAGGTATTCAAATAGAAACATCTGAAACACCTGTTATTCCAATAGAAACAAGAGAAATAATGAATAGAAATAGAGGTATTTATCAAAAAGAAAAAGTACAAGATGAGATACAAGAACATACAGAAAAGGGTTGTGCTCCAGATAATGTAAAAGATTTTGATGGTAATGAAGAAACTACAACACATAATCATTCATCAGAAAATATGTTAAATGATTATGTGATAGAAATATTTAATTATGAAAATGAAGATGGAGAGGAAAAAATTAAGGAAGTATTTACTGAAGATGAAGTAAAAGATAAGTTGTTAAGAGAGTTGAAAGAAAATAAAGATAGGCTTTCTGTCCAACAAATAGTAGAAAATGTTAAAGAAGAAATGAACCAAGATGCAGAAGTTTTTTCAAGAGAACATAAGTTATAATAAAAATTATGAGATAGGTTTTTAGTATTTAGCTTATCTCTTTTTTTGTCTATTTAAAAGATATCTTATAATATGTAACATTTATAATTCGACAAAATATAATGTAATAGAATAATATTTTGGAGGATTATATATGAAGTCAGAAATAATAAATTTAAATCAATTGCCTTTAAATGAAAAAGGAATTATAAAAGAAATTAAATGTACAGGAACTATAAAGAGAAGATTATTGGATCTAGGATTGGTAAAAGGGACAACTATTATTCCAGTTTTGGTTAGCCCATCAAATGATCCGAGAGCGTTTTGTTTAAGAGGTAGTACTATCGCAATAAGGGTAGAAGATGCAGAGCATATAGATGTTATTAGGTCAAGTTCTTTTTAAATAGATTTTGTATATATTAGTATTTTAAGGATAAAATTCCTAAAAAAATTAAAATTTTACATAATTGCTTGACTTTTCCGATAAAAAGTTTTATAATAAAAAAAGGTTAGTAATTATGTAAAATATTTTAGGAGGTATAAAATGAAAAAATTTAAAATTTCTTTAACAGCAATAGTTGCAGCAATTATATTATCAATATCAACAGGAGTATTTGCTTATACAGGGGTAGGAGATGTTGATCCAGAATTTAAATTTACTATGCCAAGTTCATTATCAAATGGAGAAGGAACAGTTTCTGGAGTATCAGGAACAATGAATTATCAATTTGTAGAAATAACATCAGAAAAATATACATCAATTAAAAAATTAGAAGCTCAATATGATATGATTGAAGTATATGTAAGATATGCTGAAAATCCAACAGATGAAGGATTAATTAAAGAGTGGGAAAATGCAGGTAACAAATATACAAATCAATATGGTGGAACAGCTACAGATGTATTAAATCAATATGGTGTTGGACCAGATATTTTAACATTATGTAGAAATGCGTGGATAGTTGAATTAACAAATTTTGATGCAAGTAAGTGGATATCTTCAAGTGATAATAAAATATCAATAGATATATCAACATTTGAAGGAACAAAATATTATATAGCTTGGATACAAGTGGGAGATACATATGATGCAGAAGCTTATATGGTAACAGGAACAAAACAGGAAGAACAAATAGAGGATAAACAAGAAGAACAAATAGAAGATAAAAAAGAAGAGCAAATAGAAGATAAAAAAGAAGAACAAATAGAAGATAAACAAGAAGAAACAAAAAGTGAGACTGCAGGAAATGAAGTTAAAAACGAGACTAAAACTAATAATTTAAAAACGGATACTACAACAGTATCATCAAAAACATTACCAAAAACAGGGGCAAATGGTTCTATATTAGGATTGTTAGTGATAGCTGTAATAGCAACAGGAGTTTCATATATAAAATATAGAAAAATAAAATAAATTAAGATTAAAAGCTAATAATAAGAAGAGTGGAAAACTATTAAAGTTTTCTACTTTTTTTATTATGTAAGATAAAATTTTTGTATTGTAAATGGATTGTTTAGAGAAAAGTATAGAAAATCTAGTGTATGTGTTCATCTATGATAATTTAAAATATGAAGATATGAATAATTTCAAAAACTTGACATTTTATGTAAATGATAGTATAATTTAATTAAGTGAGATGTATTATCTCAAATAGTTCTTCACAGTGTGAGGAACTAGAAAAAGGATTTTGCACGTTGACAACTGAAAATTACCAAAAAATTAAAAGAAAGAAGGAAGTATTATGAAAAGAAGACAAAAAAATTTTTTACGGAGAATGGTGTGTAGTTTACTAGCTGTTGTTATATTCATTTCTAACTTTGCAGAGATGGATATTAATGTAAAGGCAGCAGTGTATTCTGCGAATGGAGTTGACATCATTTATGATGGCGAGGGAGAAATTTCCAAGTCATTGTCTAATGGAAAAAATGCTAATGTAACCGTAAAAGATTCTGTTATCAATATTACGGTTAATGGTGAAAGGTACGGCTATTATAGCCAGATATGTGTAGCAACTTGTGTTATTTCAGAAGATGACCTGTTGCATATATTCTGGCATACAGGGGACTATTATGTGTATGATTTGTACGAATCTGGAATGTTTATCCGGGCATACAAAAATAGTACTACACAGGTTTATTGCTCTGAGGATACAATCGATGCTTATATGGTCAAGGGTAGTTCAGCAGCAAATGTGACTTTTCACAGTTGTATAATTGATGGCAAGTATTTTTATCAGTATGGCAAAACTGGAAAGAAACTATTGATGACTCGTGAAGAGTTTCAAAATATAGTTAATCCATCAGCTGTACCAACTGCAGAGCCAACTCAAGTACCAACAGAGGTGCCAACCCAGGTACCAACAGCAGTACCAACTCAAGTACCAACAGAGGTGCCAACCCAAGTACCAACAGCAATACCAACTCAAGTACCAACAGAGGTGCCAACCCAAGTACCAACAGCAGTACCAACTCAAGTACCAACAGAGGTGCCAACCCAGGTACCAACAGCAGTACCAACTCAAGTACCAACAGAGGTGCCAACCCAAGTACCAACAGCACTGCCAACACTAGTTCCTACAGTTACACCTGTGGTAGAAATCGATAGTAAAACAGAATTCGATTTTGAATTCTGGTGGAAGATGTATATTGATGGGACAATAACCTGGGAACAATTTAAAGAAATCATGTGGGAATATCATTGGACAAGTAATTCCCAGGTAACTGAGAATTCTACGACTTACTATTTTTATGACGAAGATGGTAAGTTAATTAAAGAAGAAACAGTAACCATTAAAAATGAAACTGAAACGGGAAGTGGTAGTGGTACTGCTACAGAAGAGACAAATGGAAAAGCTGAGGTGGATATTGATGTAGAAGGAAATGGTGAAGTAAGTGGCGAAGTCACAAATGAGACTGATATCTATATAAATGCACCAACATCAACATCAACACCAACATCAGCACCAACACCAGCACCAGCGCCAGCACCAACGGTAACGGCTCCAAAACTCTCTGTTAGTAAAAAGGTAATAGTCATTAAGGCTGGTTCATCAAAAACCATTACTTATTCTGCAAAGGATAGTAATGGAAATGCAGTAAAAGCAAAGGTAGTTAATTCTTCCAATGTTGCTACTGCAAAGGTGACATCGAATACAAAAATAAAAATAACAGCTAAAAAGAGTGCAGCAAATTGTACTTATAGTACAGTTACTGTAAAAAATGGAACCAAAAAAGTAGAGATAACAGTGCTTATCTCTAAAACTACAAAGCAGCACGCAAGAGTTACTACAAGTGGAAGCCGAATAAAAATATTCAAGGCTAATAATAAGTTGTACGGTTGGTTGATTTTTAATCGAAAAACCGGAAAGTTAAACTGGAATGGCTATAAAATGACTGGCGTGAAGACATGTGGATTCATACAGGGAAGCTGGAATGTAGTAGTAGTTATGAAGAACGGTACCGTTTGGAAACTTCCTAAGACAGTTAAGAAGGGACAAACGGTTCACAAAACCAAAATTAAATGCTCTGAAAAGGCTATAGGTCTCAACAGAGATTCGTATGGTTTTGTGAAATACGTTAAGCTAAAATGTGGCGGTACAAAAAATATCGCCAATAAATAATTTGTTGCAAAATCCTTAAAGACAGAAAACAGATTGGACTAATGTCTAATCTGTTTTCTGCTTTTTTTATGTCTATACATTATTTAAGATTGGATGGAAATAGAAAAAATGGTTGTAAAAAAATAAGGGAATATAAGAAAAAATGTTGAAAAAGAAAAATTCTCATGATAAAATATAAAAGAAGAATATAAACACATAAGTAAAAGGACCAAAATATACATTAAAATTAGGAGGTAATTATGAACAAAAGTAAAAGAATAATATCATTATTATTGATTCTTATAATGATATTTGGTTATGTAACACCGATTATGTCATTTTCTGACAGCAGTTTTAAAGTTAGAAAAGATATAACAAGAGGTGACTATGAATACAGATTATCTGATCACAGAGTAAGTGAGTTTTCAGTTTCTGGATATGATGCTGCGTATTGTCTAGGCTTTAATTCAACATTTAAAAATGATTCGTATACATATAATAATGCTTATAATATGAAAACAGAAGCAGATTCAATACATGATAAAAAAAGTGATTGGGGAGTAAATTGGATATCAGACACCAAAAAGAAGGTAAGTCTTAAAAGATCTTATGAAAAATCTAATGGAGCTAAGGAATATACTAGGCCAGTATTAACGGTATATGAAGATGGTGTTGATGTAACATATAGTGACTATAATGCTGTTTTATGGATATTAGATCATATGTATGTAGTAACAGATGATAGTACAGCAAATAAAAGTTATAGAAGGCAATTTTTAGAAGAAGTATTTGCAGATGCTATAGAAAATGATAATTTCAAAGTAAGCTCTGTAAAATTGACTAATAATGATATAGAAGTTGCACAACAATGGGCTTTATGGTATTTTACAAATAGTAGTAATTCTACTACTCATGTAACAAAGCTTCCCACAGTAAAGATGACTAAAAATAAAGGACAAACAAATGAGGTAACAAAAACACTTGATCAATGGGGACTTACAGGAAGAAAACAAAAATACATGAATGCTATATATATTTATTTAATAGAAAATGCTATGCTAAATGCTAGTATGTATGGATATGAAAATAAAAGAAATCCAACAATTAATTATCCTACTACATTGCATCTTTGTACAATTAAAGGTAAATATTCTACACAACAACCAATTGTAAGAATAAGAAGAACAATTCCTGAGAAAACTCAATATAGTGTTATTGTAAGAAAATATGACCAAAAAGGCGACTTAATCAAGTCAGAAATGAAATTGGAAGTGCAAGAACAGATATCAAATGATGAATCTGATGGGGGATTTGTATTATCAAGTACAAGTACACAAACAATTAATAAGGGAACTGCAACCATATCAAAATGTGATATAAATGATATAATAGAAGATGATATAATTACTATAAAAGAAGTGAAAGCACCAGATGGTTATGAAGCATTAAAGGGATCTATAAAATTAAATATCAGTAAAAAGGTAATTAACGGAATGTATAGTGTAAATAAAGCAACGATAACTTATGGATCAAGTAAAGATAAAGGACGAGTCAAAGTACATGTAAACAAAGTAAATGGATTAGTATCTTCAGATGAAAAACTTAATGCAGTATATGTAGATATATATGATGAAGAATTAGAGGCAGGTTTTGATTTAAATATTCAAAAAGTAGATGCTGATACAAAACAACTAATAAATGCTCAAGCATATTTTCAAATAGTTAATTGGACGGGAGATGTATCTGGAAAAATAGATGCTACTACTAAAAATGGAATTGCAGATTTTGGATCTCAAACTATAATGGAGATGGCAGATAAAACAGGAGGAACATATAAATGTTATATTGAAGAAAGTATGGCGCCAGTTGGTTATCAACATTTAGATAGTAATACATTGATAGAACTTTCTGTTAATGTAAAGTTAAAGTCTGATAACACAGGATATATTGTAGAAAGTGCATCTGTTCAGTTAGTAGATAGAGATAAAAATCCTTTAGAAAGTCAACCGGATGATCTTCAAGTAGAAGTAAAGAATAATAAAGAAATTACATTAACTGTTCCGAATGAAAAAGTTTCTGGAAAATATCAGATGGATTTGGTGAAAGTAGATGCAAATGATGTAAATAGTGAGTTAAGTGAAGCAGCATTTGATGTTAATTGTATACATTATGATGATAGTAGTGAAAAAAATATAGTTTCTACGGATTCTATTGGAACAATAGATACAAATACAATAATTGAACAAGATATTACTTATGCAGGAATAGATGAATATACTATAACAGAAACTGCAACACCAACAGGATATATGGGATTAGGAAAATCAGTAAAAGTATTTGTAAGTAAAATACTAATTGGTGATCAATATATAATTGACAATGTATGGACAGATAGTGAAGATGTTGTGTCAATAGAAATGACTTCTGATGTTGGTATAACAATAAAAATTAAAAATACAAAATTAGAAGGATCATATCAATTACAAATACAAAAAGTAGATGAAAATGGAAATAATATACCTGGTGCATCATTTGTTGTTTATGATTCAGACAGAAAATTAAGAGCATCATTTGCGTTTACCGAAGAAAGTTTAAATCCAGTTCCATTGGGAGAGCACCAAATATATGAAACAGGAATAGACAAATGGATAATTGTTGAGACAGGAGCGCCAACAGGATATGAAAAATTGCAAAAGGAAATTCATGTTAGTGTAGAAAAAGTTTTAGATGAAGAAAACAATAAATTTGATATATCAGAAGAGATAGACATTAAAGATGAAGACGGAGTTGATATTAAGGATAGTGATTTTCTTTCATATGAGATAGATAATACAAATAACATAATTAAATTAATAGTAAAGAATAAAAAAATTGAAGGAAATTATAAAATTTATTATGCAAAACAAGACCATTCTACTGGTCAAATAGTACATTCTAGTGATATTACTTTTAATGTAACAAGAAATGATGAAGAACCTGAGGCTATGACTTTAGGGAATGGAATTAGAATTGTAGGTCCATATCAGATAGAAAGTAATGAGCAAACAGATACATATGTAATAGAAGAGGTAAAAGAGCCAAATGGATATATAAAATTAAAAGAACCGATAGAATTTAAAGTGCATACAAAGGAAGTAGATGGAAAATATATTACAGATAGTGTTGAGACAGAATCTGAATATATTGAGACATATGTAGCACCTCTTACAGGAACGGTATTTATATCGATAAATAATGATAAAATAGAAGGTTCATATAAATTAGAGGTATTAAAAGTAGATGCTGAAAGTAAAGAACAATTAGATGGAGCTGTATTTGAAGTTAAATATCCAGGAGAGACAGAATACCAAGAACTTGTATATGCAGAAGATGATGATAATGTAACATTACCTATTGATATTACAAAAGAAGGTACTGATGTTTTATATGTAAGAGAAAAAGAAGCACCTCAAGGATATGAAAAATTAATTGATGAATTAAAAGTAGAAATAACAACGGAGAAGAAAGATGAAGCATATGTTGTAACAGATGCTAAGGTGTCAAATGTAGATGATAGTGATGCTCCTGAAGGTACTGAAATTCATTTAGTAAATGACAGTCGTATTGAATTAGAAGTTCCAAATAAAGAAAAACCAGGAGCATACAGTTTAGAACTTATAAAATATGATGAAGATAATACTAAATTGGAAGATGCTGAATTTACAGTAACAATGCCAAACGGAGAATCCAAGATTCTTTTAACAGATAAGGAAGGTAGAGCTAATATTGGAGAAATTGAAATAACAAAAGAAGGAGTAGATGAATTTACAATAAAAGAAACAAAAGCTCCAGAGGGATATCTAGGATTAACTGATGAATTTAAATTAAAAGTGGAAACAGTAAAAACATCAAATGGATATTCAAGAGGAGATGTTGAACTAATAAAAAATGATCAAAATGTAGAATATATAACAAGAGGATCACAAATTCAAATAGGTGTTACTAATAAAGAGTTGACTGATTATGATCTTACATTAAGAAAATTTATAACATCAGTAAATGGAAATGCACCAGAAGTTAGCAGAGAACCGGTAGTGGATACTTCTAAACTACTAGATGGAAGTAGTACAACAGCAACTTACACCCATACAAAAGACCCGTTATTAGTAGCAAATACAGATACTGTAGTATATACATTAAGAATGTATAATGAAGGAATATCATCTACATATGCAGCAGAGATAAAAGATGATATACCAATAGGACTAGAATTTATTGCTGATAATGAAATAAATACAAAATATGGTTGGAAAATGTATGATAAAGCAGGAAATGAAACAACAGATGTAACAGAAGCAAAAATGATAAAAACTGATTATCTATCAAAAGAACAATCAGAAGCAAGAGGAGAAGATAATTTATTAAAAGCTTTTGAATATAAAGAAGGAGCGGAATTAGATTATAGAGACATACAAGTTGCATTTAAGGTTGTAGGAGAAGGTATTTTATCAGATAGAATAATAATAAATACAGCTGAAATAACAAATGAAACAGATGAGAAAGGAAATCAAGTAACAGACAGAGATTCTACACCAGATAATAACAAAGAAAAAGAAGACGATATAGATAAAGAATATCTAAAATTAAAATATTTTGATTTATCATTATTAAAATGGGTGTCTAGTACAATTGTAACAGAAAATGGAAAATCAACAGAAACTTTAACAGGACATACAGGATTAGAAGATCCAGAACCAGTAGTTAAAGTAGAGCTAAATAGAAAAAAACTAGATGAAGTAACTGTAAAATTTGCTTATACTATAAAAGTTACTAACGAAGGAGAATTAGAGGGATATGTTAAAGAAATTTCAGATTATATACCAGAAGGATTGACATTTGTAGCAGAAGATAACCCAGAATGGTCTGAAGAAGATGGAAAAATAGTAACAAGACAATTAGAAAATACATTATTAAATCCGGGAGAAAGTGCAAATGTAACAGTAATTCTTACATGGGAAAATGGAGAAGATAACTTAGCTTTAAAAACAAATGTTGCAGAAATTAGTGAAGACTTTAATGAATATGGAGAAGAAGATATAGATTCAACACCAGATAATCAAGTAGAAGGTGAAGATGATATAGATGACGCACCAGTATTATTATCAATATCAACAGGTAAAGCTAAGATGTATATTGCATTAACAGCTATAATAATGATAGCACTTGCTGGAGGAATAATATTAATAAAGAAATTTGTAATATAATAAGCAAATAATAGATAAAAAACGTAGTAAATAGTATTTACTACGTTTTTAAATATGTGTTATTTAATATGGTAATTTTGAAAAATATAGCTTTTATTATGTTACTATAATTTTTTTAAAAAAACAAATCTTACAAAAGTATTGAAAATACTTGAAAAAATCTTAAATTTGTAATATAATATAAAACATGTGTTTAAAAATATATTATAAATGGAGGAAATAGGATGAAAAGTAAAAAAATAGTAGCAATAATAATTGCTTTTATAATGATATTTAGCTACATATCTCCAGTAATTGCAGTAAGCAAGACATCTTTTACTGTAAAGAGGTCTGCGGAAAGAGATGGATATCAATACTGGATAAATGGAAAAAGAGTAAATAAATTTACAGTATCTGGATATGGAGCAGCATATTGTTTAAAAGCTGATGCAAATTTTAATGAAAAATCGTATTCATATAATAGATCATATAACATGAAAACAGAAGTGAAAGCGATTAAGGGGGTAGATTGGAAAAGTAGTGAACTAACACATACCAAAAAAGAAGTAGGTATAAAAAGAACATATGAAAAAACAGATTCAGGTGCGTATGCTTATACTAGACCAAAATTAACAGTAAATGAAAGTGGTACAGGAGTAACATATTGCAATTATAATGCAGTTTTATGGTTATTAGATAACATGTATATACCGGTATCTAGTAGTACTAAAAATAAAGAGTTTAAAAAACAATTATATGAAGAAGTATTTGCAACTGCTATAGAAAAACATAATTTTAAAGTTAGTTCTGTAAAATTAACTGATGAAGATATACAAGTAGTTCAACAATGGGCAATATGGTATTTTACAAATAGTGAAGAAAGTAAATATCATGTTACAACACTTCCTACAGTAAAAGTAAAAAATAGTTCAGGAGGAACTCTTCATACAATAAATAGTTTGGGTGAGACTGGAAGAAATCAAAAATACATGAATGCTTTATATGTATATTTAATAGAAAATGCTATGAGAAATGCTAAAGATTAT
>JAFQQR010000022.1 GCA_017410505.1 Clostridia bacterium
GGATATACATCTCAAATATTAGATACTTTAAAAGAAAATGATGTAAAGGCTACTTTTTTTATAACTGCACATTACTTAAATACACAATCTGAATTAGTAAAAAGGATGATTGATGAAGGACATATTGTAGGAAATCATACAGTTAATCATAAAAGCATGCCATCATTAACAGAAACACAAATAAATACAGAAGTAATGGATTTGCATAAGGCGATCTATGAAAAATTCCAATATGAGATGAGGTATATAAGACCGCCAATGGGAGAGTTTAGTGAGAAGTCTTTGAATGTGACAAATTCATTGGGGTATAAGACAGTAATGTGGTCATTTGCTTATGAGGATTGGAATGAGGATAAACAACCAGATGAGACTAGTTCAAAACAAAAAATTTTAGATAATGTTCATTGTGGAGAGATTATGCTTTTGCATGGGAATTCTAGGACTAATACGAATATTTTAGGAGATGTTATTAGAGAAATTAAGGAGATGGGGTATGAGTTTAGGTCCTTAGATGAGTTTGAGTAATAATTCATTACAAAAATATAAATAAGCAACTTCTGGAACAACTCTATAATTTTAAATATACGAAAGGAAGAATGTTATGAAAAGAAAAAGGAATGCTATGTCTAAAATTGATAGGATTTTAGAGATGCCACAAGAGGTTTATACAGATACGCCTAAGATTACAATAACAGGGTTTAATGAGATGATAATAGAAAATTTTAAAGGGATTATGGAATATGAGGATTATTATATTAGGATAAATACTTCTTTGGGTATTATAAATATAAATGGATTTGAATTGAAATTAGAGAATATGACTAATGATGATATAAAGGTTACTGGTAAAGTTGAGAGTGTAGATATAGAAAGAAGTTTTGATTAAGTTGTAATTAAGAAATTTTTGAAATTTTTTGATTTATGATGAATAAGATGAGAGGAAAAGTATGTTAATTAAAATAATATTTAATTATATAATTGGGTACATAAGAATATCAATAGAAGGTTATTACATAGAAAGGTTTATTAATATATGTCGAAATAATAAAATAACAATATGGAATTTAAAAAGAGATAAAAATGTAAGTTTGAAATTAAATATAGGTATAAAGGATTTAAAAAAAGTAGCTAAGATTGCAAAACAAACAAAATGTAAAATAAAAATATTGAGAAAAAAAGGTATGCCTTTTGTATTTAATAAGTATAAGAAAAGAAAAATGTTTTTTATATTTTTGATTTTAATTGTTGTGTCTTTAGCAATATCGTCAAATTTTTTATGGAATATTGAGATAATAGAAGAAAATAATGAACAAATTGAGGATATATATAAAGATGTAACAGAAGCGGGATTGACAATTGGAAAGTTTAAATCACAAATAAATACAAAAGAGATAATAAACAAAATTAGATTAAATAGAAATGATATTGCATGGATTGGCATAGAATTAAAAGGAACAAATGCAATAGTGAGAGTTGTTAAAGCTCAGTCTAAGCCAGAAATAGTAGATGAAAATGATTATTGTAATATTGTTTCAGATAAACAGGGAGTTATAACAAAAATAAATGCTCAAAATGGAACAATTGCTGTAAAAGTAGGAGATACAGTAAATGTTGGAACAACATTAATAAATGGATGGATGGAAGGAAAATATACAGGGATAAGATATGTACACGCTAGAGGAGAAATAGAGGCAAAGGTGTGGCATACAAAAAGCAAAAAAATTTTATATAATACTATAGAAAGAAAAGAGACAGGAAGCAGTGAAAATAAATATAAATTAAAAATAAATAATTTTGAAATAAATTTATCAAAAAGACTTTCAAAATTTGAAATTTATGATACAATAGACGAAGAAAAGAAATTTAAAATATTTTCAGATTTTTATTTACCAATTTCACTAATAAAAACAACAAATAAAGAAGTACAAGAAGAACAAAAAAAATATAGCATAGAAGAGGCTAAAGAGCTAGGAATAAAAGAAGTACAAGAAGAATTAGATAAAGAGATAGAAGACAAAGAAAAAATAGTAAATAAAATTATAAATACATATGAAAAAGAAGATGGAATAGAAGTTTTTGTAACATATGAGGTGCTTGAAAATATAGGGACAAATGAAAAAATTGTATTTTGATTCATAAATTAAGAAATAAAAAATTTCTTAATTTATGATGAGGTAAACGAAAGGATGATAGAAATGGAAGAAAAAAGCTTAAAAATATCTGGAGCTAATACAACATTTTTTAACAAAATAACAAAAACACTAACGAAAATGTTAATTCCTACAAAAATAGGAATTAATGGAATGTTAATCTCTATAAAAAGAAACAGTTTAATGAAAGCGTACGAAAACTATAAAAAAGATGCAGAAAATTCTAATAAAGAAGAATTAGAAAAAAAATATGATGAATCATATACAGTATATCTAGAAGCGCTAGATAAATATGTAATGGATTCAATTTATAAAAAAGTAAAAAATAATACTGCGACAGAATTTGAAAAAGATGCATTATCAAGATATTACGAAGTAACAAGTTTAAAAGAAAAAGAATACATAGATTACAAATATAGAAAACAAAAATATCTATTAGAATTAGATAAAGAAAGTGTAGAAGTATCTGCAAAAGAAAAAGTACAAGAAAAATATAATAAGTTTTATATAGATAAAATGGATACTTTATATAAAGCAATATTAAAAAACTATTCAATAAAATTAGCAGATACAACTAATATATATGACTCATCAAAAGAATGGATATATACAAAGATTTTTTACACATTAGAAGAATATATTCAAAAAATATTAACATTAAAAATAGATATGGGACCAAAAGACGAATTTCAAGATATTATAGATGATTATGAAAAATTTGAAGCATATACAATAGGAAAATTAGATACAAAAGATAATATAGAAAAAAATACAATATTACTAGGAATAAGCAGAAAAATATTTACACATAGTATACCATTAATAGTAGCAGAACAATGTTATGAAAAATTACTAAAAGATGCTAGAATTTTAGTACAAGATACAAAAATGGCAGCAAAAAGAGAAAAAGCATATACAATGTTAATAAATTTAATAGAAGATTATAATGTAAGATTATTATCAACAAAAGTATATTGGGATAATATGAAAGATAGAGAAAATTATAAAAAATTTTGGGACAAGTATAAAGAAATATCAAAACTAAAAGATACAGACTTTGTTGAATACATGAAGCAAAAAGAAGTATTATTTATGAAAAATGATATAAGAAAAATAGAAAATGCAAAAATTGATTATTCAAAAATTATAACATATTATAAAAGAAAACTTATAGATTATGAAGCAATGAGAGAATTAAAAAATCAATATAAATCAGTAGGAAAATATACTGGAACAATAAATAAAGAAAACAGGGTGGTAGCATAATGTATGAAATTACATATTTAAATTTAGAAGAAGATAATAAATATGAAAAAACAATAGAAAAAGTAATATATAAGTGTTTTGAAGAAGAAAAACTATTAAACTCAAAGTTAGTAATAACAATAACATTAACAACACCAGAAGATATAAGAAAAATTAATAAAAAATATAGAAAGATAGATAAAGAAACAGATGTATTATCATTTCCAATGTTTCAAAAGAGTGAGCTAGAAGAAAAAATAAGAAATAAAGATTTTTTATATGAAGATGTTTTAGGAGATATAATAATTTCGATTGAAAAAGTAAAACAACAAGCCGAAGAGTATGGACACAGTTTTGAAAGAGAATTAAGTTATATGTTAGTGCACGGATTTTACCATTTGATGGGATATGACCACATTGAAGAAGAAGACAAAAAAATAATGAGACCTAAAGAAGAAAAAATTCTTAATGAATTAAAAATCACTAGAGATTAGAGAGGTGTAATTATGGGTGACAAAACAACAAAAATCTTAATAATAGTATTAATTATATTAATATTAGTTGCTGGTGGAATAATGGCATATAAAATAACAAAAGATAAACAAGATGAAACTATAGAAGTCTCTGAAAATCAAAACGAAGAAATATTAACTGCAAATGTTCAAGAAGAAAAAGAGAAAGAAATACAAATATTTAAAGGAAATGATAGACCAATAGCAGTAATGATAGATAACCACAATCAAGCATGGCCACAAGCAGGACTAAATCAAGCATATTTAGTATATGAAATAATTGTCGAAGGTGGAGAAACAAGATTAATGGCATTATTCAAAGGAACAACTGTAGATAAAATAGGACCAGTAAGAAGCTCAAGACACTATTTCTTGGATTATGCTATGGAAAATGATGCAATATATGCACATTTTGGATGGAGCCCACAAGCACAAAGTGATATATCAAAATACAAAATAAATAATATAAATGGAATAACAGAAAGTGAGTCAACATTCTGGAGAGTAAAAGACAAATATTCACCACATAATGCGGTAACAAGTACAGAAGCACTACTAAAAGTAGCAGAATCAAAAGGATATAAAACAACATCAAGTAAAGAAAGCGTATTAAATTATGTTACAGATGATGTAAAATTAGAAGATGGACAATCTGCAACAAGCATCACAATTCCACATTCAACACTTCAAACAGTTAAATATGAATATGATGAACAAAATCAAGTATACAAAAGATACGCAAGAAAAAAAGCCCAAACAGACTGGGAAACAGGAGATTCAATTACAACCAAAAATATAATAATTACATTCTGTGATAATTATACATTAAATGACAGTGAAAACAAAGGAAGACAAGGATTGAAAAATATCGGAACATTTAATGGATATTATATAACAAATGGAAAAGCCATAAAAATCAAATGCATTAAAGAAGCTAGAAATTTACAAACAAGATATGAAGATTTAGAAGGAAACGAAATCGATGTAAATGACGGAAATACTTGGATAAATATTTGTCCAAACAATGCAGAAGTTGAAATAGAAGGAACCGACGAAGTAGAAAACACAGAGAATAATACAACAAATAATATGTAAATAGGAGGATAATATGAATATATATGACACAGCAAATAGATTAGCACAAGAACTAAAACAATCTGAAGAATACGTAAATTATAAAATGGCAAAAGAAACACTAAATTTAAAACCAGAACTAAAGAAAAAAATTCAAGAATTTGAAGAAGCGAGATATGATGCACAAATCACAGCAATGCAAACTGGAAAAAATGATGAAGAAAAAACTAAAAAAATGCAACAGCTATATATTGAACTAATAGAAAATGATGATGCAAAAAGATTTTTTGAAACTGAAACTAAGTTTAACATAGTATTAGCTGATGTTAACAAAATTATTGGAGATGCAGTGAAAGACGTACTTTAATAGGAGTTGGGGACGAGTTAAAAATCCCTTTTTTACAAAAAGGAGTAAGTTATGGAATTTATAATTTTACTAATAGTTTTAATAACAATATATTTTATATTAAAATATGTTTTTGACTCTAATACAAAAAAGATTAAGGAAATAGCAGAAGATAAAGAGTTAGATGAGTTAACCCAAAAGTATCCAGAAAATATAGAAATATGTAAAGAATATTTAGAAAAATTAAATAATAAAGACGTAATAATAGAGGAAGATAAAGATTCTAACACGACTTTATATTTAGTAATGAGTAATAAAATATTTATTGCAAATCTAAAAAATAATTATACAAGAATACAAACAATAGCACATGAATGTTTACATTCAATACAAAGCAAAAGATTACTATGGTTTAACTTTATATTTTCAAATATATATCTACTATATTTGACTATAATATGTATTTTAGCAATCTTAAAAATACTACCTTATAAAATGATGTTTTTTGCAATATTAACTCTATTTGGACTAATCTATTATGCAGTTAGGATGTATCTAGAAAATGATGCCATGATAAAAGCTAAATTTTTAGCAAAAGAATATATGGAAGAAAAAAACATTTCTAGTAAAGAAGAAATAGAAAAAATAATAAAAAAATATGATAAATTAAATGATGTAGGAATAAAATGCACAAACTTTCAATTATTTTCATCAATTATCATAAAATGCATTATTTTTGTAGGTATTTGCATAATAAGTACAATATAACAAAAAGTTGATATAGAAAGTAATATAGCTTTCCATATCAACTTTTAAAATAAAAATAATCTAAACAGGCTCTACATGCACAATAGTTTTATAAACATTATCTAATTTAGTAACATCTTCTTCAACACTATTAGCTAAAGAGTGACTATCAAAAGTAGTCATATTTCCGTCCAAAAAAATTCTTATAAAAATCATATACTGACTACCCACAGGAGAGGAAGAAATACTATCTATTTTAACAACATCCTTATAACTATTAATAATGTCTAAAATTAACTCTTTAGTTTTCTCATCAACAGAAACATCCATTAAAACATTATAACTTTCTAAAAATATTGATGCACCAGTATAGCCAATCCAAATCGAAATACCAATACCAACAACACTATCAAACCAATAAATTCCAAACAAAGTAAGAAGAATAGAAATCAATGTAAAAGTAGTTACAATACAATCATTTCTGTGATCTTTCATATTAGATTCTAACAGTATGTTATTACATTTTTTTGTAGCTTTTTTAGTATATAAAAATAAAATAAGTTTTATGATTATAGTTATAATACAAACAACAATCAAAAACCAAGAAAATTCTAAATGACTTCCAAAAATCAAAGTACAAATAGAATCATAAAATAATTTACTTGCTACGAAAATCATCGAAATTCCAATAAACATAGAAAAAATATACTCAGCTTTTCCATGACCAAAATTATGATCTTCATCATCAGGAACACTTGCAATTCTATTTCCAATAAAAGTCATTAAGGAAGCAAAAATATCACCAGCGCTATTAAAACTATCAGCAATCATAGATTGACTTTTAAAAATAAAACCAACAATTGCTTTAATAATTAATAGAAAAATATTACCAACAATGCCATAAATTCCAGCTTTCTTCGTTAATTGAAATCTCTCTTCATTCATAATTTTCACCCGTTTCATTATATTTATAAAATTAAAAAATATTATAACACACCAAATAAACAAACACAAATCAAATTTTATAAAAATATAGAGTTGCTTAACTTATGTAAGATGTTGAGGAAGGATATAAGTTGATGGATATATCAATATTGGGAACGTTTTATCTCTGTGCTAAATTGAATAAAAGCAAAAGTTATGTTATAATTTTTAAAATTGTGATAGAAAGTTTAGCATAGAAATAAGCCGTCTCTAATGTTGATAAATATACTTTTTATTAACATAGAGACTACTTTATACATATAAAGATAACTAATAATTAAAAAATTATAATTGGCAAAATAGGATGTAACTATAATATATTTTTAGAATATCCTAGTTGCCTTAAAAGGAGTAAGAATGGTAGCAGAAGTAATTATGAACAGTGCGGCTAAAAAATTAAATAGAACATTTGATTATAACATACCAAAAGAATTTGAAGACATAATAATTATAGGAAGTAAAGTTTTAGTACCATTTGGTAGATTCAAAAGTTTAGAAGAAGCGCATGTAGTAAGGATAAAACAAAGTTCTGAATTTGAAATTAAAGATATAGTGAAAGTCGAAACTGGATTAACAGATAAACAAATTGAACTAGCAAATTGGATGGCAAAGAGATATTTTTGTAATGTTTCAGAATGCATAAAATTAATGCAAACACCAGGCACAAGGACTAAAAATATTGAAAAAAGAATTCAGGATAAAAAAATAAATGTGGTATATTTGAAAAAAGATTTTAATGAAATAAATTTTGATATAGAAAAAGGAATAATAAAATCGGATAAACAAAAGAAAATACTCGATTTTGTTAAAGATAATCAAGGTTGTACTGTTCCAGAAATAGAGGCTTTTACAGAGTGTTCAAGGGCGATAGTAAATACTCTTATTAAAAAACAATACTTAGAACTTATAGAAAAAAAGGTTGAAAGAAATCCATTAAATAATAAAGATATAGAAAATACACAAAATTTAATATTAACAGATGAACAAGAAATTGCTTTTAATAAGATAGAGGAAGCAATTGATAAGAAAGAATATGAACAATTTTTATTATATGGTGTTACAGGTTCAGGAAAGACAGAAGTGTATTTGCAATTGATAAATAAAGTTGTAAAAGAAGGAAAGTCGGCTATTGTTTTAGTGCCTGAGATTTCATTAACACCTCAAATGCTAGATAGGTTTATTTCAAGATTTGGAAAAGAAAAAATTGCGGTTTTACATAGTAAATTATCTATTGGAGAAAGACATGACGAATGGGAAAGAATAAAAGAAGGAAAAGCCAGAATTGTAATAGGAGCAAGGTCTGCAATATTTGCTCCAGCTCAAAGTTTGGGGATAATAATAATTGATGAAGAACATGATAGTTCATATAAGTCAGAAGCAAGTCCAAAATATAATGCAAAAGAAGTTGCAAAAAAGATTGCAAAAGAAGAAAATATTCCATTGGTATTAGGAAGTGCAACACCAGATTTAACAACTTTTTATAATTCTAATAATGAGAAAATTACATTGCTAAAGCTAACAAAAAGAGCAAATAATTCAAATTTACCAAAAGTTGAAATAGTAGATTTAAAACAAGAATTAGCAAATGGAAATAGATCAATGTTGAGTTTTGATTTATATCAATCAATTGAACAAAATTTAAAAGATAAGTTACAAACAATACTATTTTTAAATAGAAGAGGATACTCAACATTTATAATGTGTAGAAATTGTGGATATACTGTTAAATGTAAGAATTGTAATATCAGTATGACATATCATAGTTATCAAAATAAACTAAAATGTCATTATTGTGGATATGAAGAAAAGACAGTTAAAACCTGTCCAGAGTGTGGAAGTGATAAAATAAGATATTTTGGAACAGGAACACAAAAGCTAGAACAAGAAATTCATAAACAATTTCCACAAGCTAAAACAATTAGAATGGATGTAGATACAGTAACTAAAAAAAATTCACATGAAGAAATATTAAACAAATTTAAAAATGAAGATATAGATATTTTAATAGGAACACAAATGGTAGTAAAAGGGCATCATTTTCCAAAAGTTACTTTAGTAGGAGTTATAGCTGCAGACAGTTCACTAAATATAGATGACTATAGGGCAACTGAAAGGACCTTTCAAATATTAACACAAGTAGCAGGTCGTGCAGGAAGAGAAAATTTGCCAGGAAAAGTAATAATACAGAGCTATAATCCAGAAAATTTTAGTATTCAAGATGCACAAAAACAGAATTATGAAGAATTTTATGAAACAGAAATAGCTCTAAGAAAACAGTTGAAATATCCACCATTTTGCGATATAATAGTAATTGGATTTAATAGTACCAATGAAGAAGAGATAAAAAAAGTTTCAAAAATAGCTTATGAATTTATAATAGATAATTTGGATGCAGAAGAATTTAAAATATTTAAACCAATGCCATCTCCGATAGATAAAATACAAAACAAGTTTAGATGGAGAATTATCATAAAAGGAGATATGACAGAACAAGCAAACGAAGTTTTAAATGACTTGCTAAAAAATCTATACAGTAAAGAGTATAAAAATACTAAAATTACAATAGATGTAAATCCAAATAATATGACATAATCTGTCAAAATAGTGTCCAATGGGGATAATTCTTTTTGACTGAAGTTTGATAAAAAGAAGGGGGAAGAAAAATGGCAATAAGAAATTTAAGATTAGAAGGGGACGAAATTTTAAATAAAAAATCTAGAGAAGTTGAAGTAATAGATGATAAATTACAAATACTAATAGATGATATGATAGATACAATGCATAAATACAACGGAGTAGGTTTAGCTGCAGTTCAAGTTGGAATTTTAAAAAGAGTAGTTGTTATAGATTTATATGATGACAATGGACCAATAGTTTTAATTAATCCAATTATTTTGAAAACTAAGGGAGAACAAGAAGTCGAAGAAGGATGCTTGAGTTTTCCAAATAAATTTGCAAAAATAAAAAGACCTGAAGAGGTTGTTGCAGAATATACTGATAGAAATGGGAAAAGAATGAGAGTTAAATCTAAAGGATTGTTAGCACAGGCTATTTGCCATGAATTAGATCATCTAGATGGAGAGGTTTTTATTGATAAAATTTTGCCTGGAACATTAGAATATGTAGAGCCAGAGAAATAGTGCCTAAATGGGACGTTTCTTTTTGGACACCATTTGGACAAGGAGGAATGTTAAATGTTAAATATATTATTTATGGGAACACCAGATTTTGCAAAAGAAAGTCTAGAGGCTATATACAATGCAGGATATAACGTATTAGGAGTTGTAACAAATCCTGATAAACCAAAAGGAAGAGGAATGAAATTAGTAGCATCTCCTGTAAAAGAATTTGCTATAGAAAAAAATTTAAAAGTATATCAACCTATAAAAGTAAAAGAAAATCAAGAATTTATAGATGAAATTAGAACTTTAAATCCAGATGTTATATGTGTTGTAGCATATGGAAAAATCCTACCAAAAGAGATACTTGAAATTCCGAAATTAGGATGTATAAATGTACATGGGTCATTACTTCCTAAATATAGAGGAGCTGCACCAATTCAAAGGGCTGTTTTAAATGGAGATAAAAAAACAGGTATAACAACAATATATATGGATGTAGGAATGGATACAGGTGATATGATTTTAAAAGAAGAAGTTGAAATTGGAGAAGATGAAACAACTGGAGAGTTATGGGATAGACTTTCTAAAATAGGTGGAAATTTATTAGTTGAAACTTTAAAACAAATAGAAAATGGAACTGCACCAAGAGAAAAACAAGGGGATGATTTTTCTATGGCTCCAATGTTAAATAAAGAAATGTCTAAGATAGATTGGGAGAAACAATCAGCACAAGAAATTAAAAATTTAGTTAGAGGATTAAATCCTATTATGGGAGCCTATACATTTTTAAATGGAAAGAAAATTAAGTTTTGGAAAGTAGATGTTGCTAAATCTACTGAAATTTATGCTGATGGTATGCAAATATTAAGAAATGGCACAGTTATAGTATCAGACCAAAGAGATGGAGTATTTATAAAAACAAAAGATGGAATTTTAAAAGTTTTAGAAATACAGGGTGAAAATGCTAGAAGAATGAATATTAATGATTTCTTAAGAGGAAATCCTATAAATGAATTTGAAATATTTGAATAGTATATTTGTACTTCAGTGTTTGAAGAGTTAATCTGGATGATCTGTATGAATTTGTGTACTTCCAAACTGCGCGTCACTGCATTTTAATATATATGTATCTGTATTTGTGCTGAACTGTAACAAAATAAATAAAAAATACTATAAAAAGGTTGTAAAAAATACCAAAAATTGATATACTTATAACATATTAAGTGTATCATTTTTTAATTGTAAAAAAACAATATGTATTACAATTTTAAAAAATTAAATTCGAAAATTGTAAAGGAGGAATTTACATGGAAGAAAAAGAAATAATAGAAATAAAAGAAGAAAATGAAGAAGTTACAGAACAACAAATAGAAGAAACAGAAAACGGAATAGAGATATCAAATGATGTAATAGCAGTAATAGCAGGGGTAGCAGTATCAGAAGTTCAAGGGGTTTCATCAATGTCAGGAGGATTTGCTGGAGGAATAACAGAAGTATTAAGTGGAAAGAAAAATCTAGCCAAAGGAATAAAGGTAGAAAAGACAGAAAATACAGCAAAAATAGATGTAAATATTATAGTGGAATATGGTTCAAGAATACCAGATGTGGCATTTGAAATACAAAATAGAGTAAAAAAAGCAGTAGAAAGTATGACTGGATTTAAAGTAGAAGAAGTAAATGTTCATGTTCAAGGAGTTAATACAAATATAACAAAACAAGATAACAATAATAATCAAGAAGAAAATGAACCAGATACAAATGATTAATAAAATGAAATACGAAGAAAAAAAGTGAGGTAAAAAAATGAAGGTTTTAGAAAAAATTACACTAATAATATATTCAAATATAATATTAATAATGTCAGTAATAGCATGCTTATTAATATTTGGATGGTTAGATATAGAAATAATAGGAAGTTTAGTAAGAACATTAATAATATCTGAAACATCATCAAAAGTTATTTTAGGATTAAGTATAATATTTATATTATTATCAATTAGATGTATATTCTTTGATACAACATCAAAACAGCAAATAAAAGATAAGCAAGGAGTTCTTCTAGCAAATGATAATGGAAGACTGATGATATCAAAAGAAACAATCGAAAATTTAGTAGAAGTAGTAACAAAACAATACGAAATGGCAAAAGAAGTTACATCAAGAGTGGAATTAGATAAAGAAAATAATGTTAATATATTTGTTAACTTAGTAGTAGGTTCAGATACAGTAATAAAAGACTTGTCAGTAGATTTACAAAATAAAATAAAAGATAAAGTGAAAGAAACAGCAGATTTAGAAGTAAAAGAAGTAAATATAACTATAAAGAAAGCAGTACAAGAAAAACAAACAAAAGTAGGAAAGGATTGAGAAAATGAACAGATCATCAATTAGAGAAAATGCCTTCAAATTAATATATAGTTTAGAAATTCAAGAAACTGAAAATTTAGAAGAACAAATAGAGTTATTTTTTGAAAGTAATAAAATAAATGAAGAAGACGCTAAAAAATATATAACAGATGTAGTTTTAGGAATTGATAAAAATAAGGAACAAATATTAAAAGATATAGAACAAAATCTTAAAGCAGAATGGAAAATAAGCAGAATTTCTAAAATGGACTTATCAATATTAAAGCTTGCAATATACGAAATAAAATACAATGAAATACCATATAAAGTAGCAATAAATGAAGCAGTAGAACTTGCCAAAAAATATGGAGAAGATAAATCTAAAAACTTTGTAAATGGAATTTTAGCAAGTATAGTAAAGGAAATGTAATTTATGAAATACGAAGATATGGCAATAACAGTAACACAATTAAACAGCTATATAAAAGATAAAATAGCAGATGATGAATACTTAAATAATATTCTAGTAAAAGGTGAAATATCTAATTTTAAAAATCATTATACTGGACATATGTATTTTACATTAAAAGATGAAAATTCATTAATAAAATGTATAATGTTTAAAAGCTATGCGCAAAAACTAGATTTTATGCCTAAAGATGGAATGAAAGTTTTTATAGTGCGGAGGAGTTTCTGTCTTTGAGAGAGATGGAGTATATCAAATATACGCAAAAGCAATGCAAGAAGATGGAGTAGGTATACTATATAAAAAATATGAAGAACTAAAACGAAAGTTAGAACAAGAAGGGTATTTTGAAGAAGGTCACAAACAAAAAATTCCATTAATTCCAAAAACAATAGGAGTCTTAACATCACAAACAGGTTCAGTAATAAGAGATATAATAAATGTAAGTACCAGAAGAAATCCAAATGTATGTATCAGACTATATCCAGTACCAGTTCAAGGAGAAGGGGCGGCAGAAAAAATAGCAGATGGAATCAGATTTATGAATGAAAATAAATTAGCAGATGTATTAATTCTTGCAAGAGGAGGAGGGTCACTAGAAGATCTATGGCCATTTAATGAAGAAGTGGTAGCTCATAGCATATATAATTCAGAAATACCAATAATTTCAGCAGTAGGGCACGAGACAGACTTTTCTATTTCAGATTTTGTAGCAGATTTAAGAGCACCAACACCTTCAGCAGCTGCCGAATTGGCGGTTCCTGATATATACGAAATAAAACAAAAAATAAATACATATCAAAATAGATTAAGACTAACATTATTAAAAAAAGTAGAAATAATGAAACTAAGATATGAAAAATGTATATCAAGTAGAATCTTTAAAGAACCATTAAGAAATGTAAATGATAACTATTTAAAAATAGATACATATATTAAGAGATTAGAAAATACTATAAAAACAAAGCAGAAAGAGGATAAAACAAAATATATAGAATTAATTTCCAAATTAGATACATTAAGTCCTTTAAAAACATTAACTAGAGGATATTCATTAGTAGAACAAGATAAAAAAATAATTAAAAGTGTAGAGGAATTAAACACAGGGGATGAAATAAATATAAGATTCATAGATGGAGAAAAGAAAGCCGAAATCTTATAAGATGAACAGAAGAAAGGAATATAAAAATGACAAATAAAACAAAAATAGTAATAGGTATAGTAATAGTAGCAATAGCTATAGCAGTAATTATAGGAATTACACAACATAATAAAACAATAGATAATAATGTTAATACAAACAAAGATAATATCAACAATATGATTAATGAGTATATTGATGAAGAAAAAGAAGATGAAAATGAAATAAATAATGTTATTGAAAATAATATAATTGAAAATTCAGTAACAGAAAGCAATAGTAACAATATAGAAAATCAAAATACTCAAAACAATATTATAGGGAAAGAAGAACAAGAAAGTAATAATGAAAATTCAGAAGTAAACGACAGACAACAAGCAATAGATTTAGCGAAACAGGAATGGGGAATTTCAGTAGATTCATATGATTTTCAAGCTGAATTAAAAGAAGATAAAATATATGAAGTGTCTGTAAGAAGCAAAACAGATAGAAATGTTATTACAATTTATACTGTTAATCTAAAAACAGGAACAGTAGTAGAATAAAATGGAGAGGAAAAAATTATGGCAAAGTCAAGTTTTGAAACTAATATGGAAAATTTAGAAAAAATAGTAACAGAACTAGAAAAAGGAGAATTAAATTTAGATGAGTCTATATCTAAATTTGAAGAAGGAATCAAAATATCAAAACAATGTAATAAAATATTAGAAGAAGCGGAGAAAAAAATAACTATTTTACTTGAAAAAGACGGAGAAATAGAAGAAAAAAATTTTATAGCAGAAGAGTAAAATACATTTAAAATATATAAGGAAAAAGGGGAGCTGTAAAAGTGAATAGTTTTATGGGTTTTATACAAAATAAATACATATACATACCATTTTTATTATGGTTTTTTATACAATTATATAAAGTAATATATGATTTAATAACAACAAAAAAATTTAATTTTAAAAGAATAATGGGAGCAGGACGGAATGCCAAGTTCTCATTCAGCAGTAGTAACAGGATTAGCCACATTAGTAGGAAAATATGAAGGTGTAGATACACCTATTTTTGCTGTAACTTTGATATTGGCATTTGTAGTTATGTATGATGCATGTGGAGTAAGAAGAGCAGCTGGAAAACAGGCGGTATTATTAAATAAAATAATAGAAACACCAGGTCTAACAGGAGTTCAAGTATCTGAAAGATTAGTAGAAGTTTTAGGACACACACCAGTGCAAGTATTTGTAGGAGCATTAATAGGAGTTGTGGTAGGATTAATAGCTTAATACCACAGTATTACAAATAGGAGGGACATTTAAATGACAGATATAGAAATAGCAAGAAGTACAAAATTAGATAAAATAAATGAAATAGCAAGAAGACTAGAAATAGAAGAAGATGACATAGAAAACTATGGTAAATATAAAGCAAAAATTTCTAATAATGTATATGAAAAAAAGAAAGAAAAACAAAATGGAAAATTAATACTAGTAACAGCAATTAATCCAACACCATTAGGAGAAGGAAAAACAACAATATCAATAGCCATTGCAGATGGACTTTCTAAAATAGGAAAGAAATCAATATTAGCATTAAGAGAACCATCTTTAGGACCTGTTTTTGGAATAAAAGGTGGAGCAACTGGAGGAGGACGTGCTCAAGTTGCCCCAATGGAAGATATTAATCTACACTTTACAGGAGATATACATGCTGTAACAGCAGCAAATAATTTATTATCAAGTTTAATAGATAACCATATTTACTATGGAAATGAATTAGACATTCAAGAAGTAACATGGCAAAGATGCTTAGATTTAAATGATAGACAATTAAGAAAAGTACAAACAGGATTGTCAAATAAAAAAACAATAAAACCTAGAGTTGATAGTTTTAATATTTCAGTAGCATCTGAAATAATGGCAATATTATGTTTAGCACAAAATATAGTAGATTTAAGAGAAAGATTAGGAAATATAATAATTGGATATAACTCAAAAAGAGAACCAATATATGCAAGAGATTTAAAGGCTCAAGGAGCTATGACTGTACTTCTTAAAGATGCAATAAAACCTAATTTAGTACAAACATTAGAACATACACCAGCAATAATACATGGAGGACCATTTGCAAATATTGCACATGGATGTAATAGTGTAATAGCAACAAAATTAGCATTAAAACTTGCAGATTATACAATAACAGAAGCTGGATTTGGAGCAGATTTAGGAGCAGAAAAATTTTTTGATATCAAATGTAGAAAATCTGGAATAAGACCAAGTGCAGTAGTAATTGTTGCAACAATAAAGGCATTAAAATATCATGGTGGAGTAGAAAAAATACAAGAAGAAAATATGCCAGGGCTAGCAAGAGGAATGAATAATCTATATAAACATGTAAAAAATATAAAAGAAAAATTTGGATTAGACATTATAGTTGCCATAAACAAATTTAATACAGATACAGTAAATGAATTAAATTTTGTAAAAAAACAATTAAAAGATAGAGAAATAGAATATAGCATTGTAGAAGGATGGGAAAAAGGTGGAGAAGGAGCAATAGATATTGCTGAAAAACTAGTAGATTTAGTAGAAGGAAATAAAAAATTGAATTTTATTTATGATACAGAAGATGATATTAAATTAAAAATAAAAAAGATAACAAAAGAAATATATGGTGCATCAGGTGTAAAGTTTTCAGAAAAAGCAAAAGAAGAGATAGAGAGGATTGAAAATATGGGTTTTAAGGAATTACCAGTATGTATTGCCAAAACTCAGTATTCATTTTCAGACGATAGCAAAAATTTAGAGTGTAAAGAGCCTTTTGCAATTTCGATAAGAGATATAGAGCTAAAGGCCGGTGCTGGGTTTGTTGTTGCTTTGACTGGTAAGATTATGACAATGCCCGGACTTCCTAGAGTACCTGCAGCTGAAAGTATTGATATTGATGAAAATGGAGAAATAGTAGGGATATTTTAAAATTTTTTTAAATTTTCTAATATATGCTTTTTACAAAAATGCATAAAAATAAAAAAAAATCTCACAATAAAAAAGAAAGTGAGGTTTTTTTATGTTTGATAATACAGAACAACAAACATTTAATTTTAGAACAGATTTAGCATCAGAAAGAAGAGACATATATCAAAAAGCAAATAACTTAGAAAATGAGATAGATGGAATTGAAAGCACCAAAGAGGAAATTGATGAAAATATAAAAGTAGAAAGAGTCAAAATTACGAATGAAAATGGAGAAAAGGCAATAGGAAAACCAATAGGAAGTTATATAACGATTGATATAAAAAAATTAAAAATAGCACAAGAAGATGAAATACAAAAAGCATCAGAAACATTATCAAACGAACTAAAAAAAGTAATAGATTCACATATAGATAAACAAGGAGAAATATTAGTTGTAGGATTAGGAAATATATATGTAACACCTGACAGTTTAGGACCAAAAGTAATAAATGAAATAGAGGTTACAAGACATATAATAAATTATTTGCCTCAGTATATAGAAGAAGGAACAAGAATGGTAAGTGCTATTTCGCCAGGAGTTTTAGGTACAACAGGAATTGAAACAGTAGAAATCTTAAAAGGAATAGTAGATAATATAAATCCAAAACTCGTAATTGTAATAGATGCATTAGCATCTAGAAGTATCGAAAGAATAAGTAGTACAGTTCAACTTTCAGATACAGGGATTGTACCTGGAGCAGGTGTTGGAAATACAAGAAGTGAAATTAGTGAAAAAACATTAGGAATTCCAGTAGTAGCAATAGGAATACCAACAGTGGTTGAAACAGCAGTACTTGTGAATGATAGTTTAGATTTATTTATAACAAAACTACAAGAAGATGCTAAATCAAATGACTATTTAAATCAATTAAAAGAACAAGATAATTATAATGAAATAAAAGAAGCTCTATTACCAGGTGATTTTAATTTGATAGTTACGCCAAAAGAAATTGATGATTTAATAGAAAATATGAGTGAAGTGGTTAGTAAGGGCATAAATATGAGTATGTGAAAAACATTACAGTTCAGTGTAGTATAAAAATTAGCCGTTCTAAATGTTGATATATTAATATTTTTTGCAAAAAACATATCTGGGGTCTACCATTGGGTCTTTTGCTGCAAAATATTAATATATCAACATTTAGAACTACTCTACATATTTAAAACTGAACTGTAACAAAAAACAAAACTTAAATGTAAAAAGTATTTACTTCTATTATAATAAATGCTATAATCACCATATGTTTTTTTTAGGAACCTTTTGAAAATAAGATATTAGAGAAAAAATTTTTCTAATAAAGTTAAGGGGGTAGAAAAAAATGGCAAGAATCATTGACTTTAATCAAAAAGTAGAAGAACGGAAGAGAATAAAAATCATAAAAAAAGAAAATGAGATTGAAATCTGTGGATGGGAAGGAGAAATTAACATACATTTCAACACCCAAATTGACACAGAAGTTGCAAATGGAAAATCGATTTTAGAACAGCTTATGCAATATATTAGGCTCAAAAAAAGAAGTATTTACTCAAAAAAACAAGTGCATGAAATATCAGAGGAATATTGCAAAGAAATGTTTATAAATCTAATGAGGAGGATTTCATGGAAGGGGGATTCTTCAGAAATATTGATAGAAGAACTTTGGAAAAAATTAGAAGAAGAAATTCTAAACAGTCAAAATTTTCAATACACATTAATAAGATGTAATGAGGACGATTGTAGTAGTCCATTCACATTAACAGAGTCCTATATTTTTATTATTGAAAAAAGTCATAGATGAACAGATTAAAGACCTTTATAAAATTATTTTTTTATAAAGGTCTTTTTTTTATATAAATTGCAAATATTGCAATCAGTACAAATATCAACTCTACCTTCAAAAATTAAAGCCAAAGTATGAATAAATTCATCAATACAATTATCAATAAGATGTATATAAATTTTTTTAGGAAGAAGGGAAAGCAAGCCATTTAAAGCATAGTCATTAGAAGAAAATGTAATATCAGATAAATATTTAGCTTTAAAAATATCGTCTGAAACACTTATAATATTTTTATTTTCATCTAATAAAATAGAATTTTCACTATTATAGACCAGATGAATAACTTCACAATTAGGAGATTGAGAATTTATATACATTTTTAATAAAGAAACAAATTCAAAATATTCTTTTTCAATTACAAAAGCATTCACAGCTTCATCAACAACATCTTCCAAAATTGAAATATAGTCTTTTATTCTAAAGTTTATAAAGCCATTCAAAACAATAGATTTATTACAAGTTAAATAAGTCTCAAAATCATTTATTAAACAATTATATTTTTTATCAAAATAAACATTAAAATCATCTGCAAAAATACTAAAACAAATATCTAAAATATGCTTTTTTTCATCACCACTAAAATAAAAATAATTTTTTTGTAATAAGTTTTTTAAGAAAAGTTCTTCCAATTCATCTATAACTAAACATGATAAAATACACGAAATTTCATGAATAAATTTGCTGTCTTCATTTCCTCTATAATGAATTACTATATTTTTATAATTTTTAAACTCATTTGAAGAAATATATACTGGTTCTATTTCTACATAGTCTAGCTCATTTAGTAGATAATTTAATAAATTAGAATCATTTGTTTTTATACATATAGATTTCATAGAATGCTCCTTTCTAAAATATTATCTACTAAATTTTTAAAAGTTATACATTATAATATGCAAATTACTATAAAAAGAGCTTGTTTGAAAAAATAAAATAAGGGATTGTTGGGGGCGTCCCCATAATCCCTTATTTATATATTTGATAATCAATATCCGGAAAAACACAATCTTTTTTAGAAATGTCTTTCAAAAAGTCTTCATCAATATCATCATTTTTAATCTGATAATACAATTTAGTAAATCTACCAATATGATCTTTAATTCTCTTTTTAGCATAATCAACCATAGTACCATTTGTAATAATAAATAACCAATCACTACTTTGTGCTAATAATAACTCTCTAGCACATTGATTTAAAGCTTTTTTCTTTAATCCTTTTGCATTAGGGTATAGCCAAGTTAGTTCACACATTCTATCACCAGCAATATGAAGATGTTTATGAACATAGTCATTTGTTTGATTAAGCCATACTTCGCTATAACCATTGGCACCCCAACTAGAGCGACAAGGAGAAGCAACTTGTATTTCAGGATATTTATCAATATATTCAGATGGTGTAATTAATTGAAAACTACAGTCATCATAATAAATTTTTTTAAATAAAATATATAACCAATATGGACCTTCGTACCACCAATGACCATAAAGTTCTGCATCATATGGACATAAAATAATAGGTGGGTTATCCATTATTGGAGCTAAATCATTTATTTGTTTTGTTCTACAATCTAAAAAATGACCGGATTGTTTTTCCGCTGAATCCATGGCCCATTGAGGATTGTAATAATCTTTAAAATCAGTTTTTCCAGTAATTCTGTAATATTTAATACCAGTATGAACTCTAACACCATTATGAGCTATATAAGGTTTTATATAATCATAATCAGCCTCATAACCAATATCACGATAAAATTCTCTATAGTTAAAATCACCAGGATAACCATTTATAGAGCTCCAAACTTGTCTTGAAGATTCCATATCACGACCAAATGCTACAACGCCTTCAGGTGATACAATTGGAGCAAATGTGCCATAAATAGGAGTAGGATTAGCATACAAAATTCCATGTGATTCAGTAATTATATATTCAATTCCAAATTCTTTTAAATATTTATCAGCCTCTGGAACATATCCACATTCAGGAAGCCAAATACCACGAGGTTGTTTTCCAAAATATTTTTTATATGTTTGAACACCAACTGCAATTTGAGCTTTAACAGTTTTTTCGTTAACATATAAGATAGGGAAATATCCATGTGTTGCACCACATGTAATTATTTCCAAAACACCAATATCTTGAAAATGCTTAAATTGACTAATTAAGTCACAATTATACACTTCTTTAAATAAATGCAAATCATTAGAATATCTATCAAGATAATAGTGAGATAATTTGTTTAAACGTTCATCACCAGCAGTTCTAATAACTTCTTTTTTAGAAAGTTCAATTAATTTTTTTAGATATTTAATATACTTTCTTTGTAATAATTTATTATCTAACATTGAAAGAAGAGGTGGAGTCATAGACATTGTAATTCTAAAATCAACCCCTTCGTCAACTAATTTTTGAAAATTTGTAAGTAATGGTATATATGTTTCTGAAATTGCTTCATATAACCAAGATTCTTCTAAGTAATCATCACTTTCAGGATGATGTATAAATGGAAGATGTGCATGTAATACAAAACTTACATAACCTTTTTTTTGTTGCATTATAATTCTCCTTTTCATTAGTTATTTATAAATCTATTTGAATTTAGATTATGTGTGTGAAGATGGATTTGATAATAAATCAAGGTTATCTTCGTTTTTATATAGTTCTTTATATAAATCATAAATATGATAAAATTTCCCCATATTTTTCATGAAAAAAAGGGTAGATACAGGTTTTTCAATTTGTTGATTTGTTTTTACGTTTTTAAAATAAACCATTTTTTGGGAATTGTCAAATAATATATGGTCATTAGGAGATTCTATTTTATTTGATGAAAATATATGTATGTAATCAGATTTTATATTTTCATTTTTTATAAAAGGACGTCTACCAAGTTCGACACTATAATTTGATTTACTATCATTTACATGTAAATACCAACTATTTGCAAAGTCATTTATTTCTACTTCAAAACTATAATTTAGGGTATCGTTATGGATAATCAAAACAGGCTTTGTTGTTTCAAAAAAGTTTTCACCATATTGCTCTTTGTATTTAGACATATCATCATCTGAAATTTCCCAATAAATAAATAATGTTTTTGGGGTTTGAGCTAAGATTTTCACCATTGTTTGATTGTATTTTTGAGGTAAATCGTAATATTCAATAATTGTGTTTTTTTGTTGTGTTTTTTTCTTTGTAGATGATGTTTTTTTAGGAGCTTTAGTTGATGTGTTTTCTGCTGATTCTTTTTTTGATACTGTTGTTTTAGATTTTGTAGTAGTTGTTACTTTTTTAGAAGTTTTAGTACTTTTACTAGTTGATGAAGCTTCTTTTTTTACTTGTGACTTTTTTGAAATAGAAGTCTTAGTTTTAGTATTAGTTTTTGTATCTTTTAATTCTTCGTTTTCTTTTGATTTTCTTGGCATTTCGTTCCTCCTTAGTAATCTCTTTTTTTCTATTATATATAGTATAATAAAATTAAAATAAATTCAAGTAAAATTGACTAAAAAATGTTAAAAGATTATAATAGATTATATTGTGAATTAGCATATGAGTAAGACATTGAATATTTAGGACCAAATTAAAATGGTTTGTTTGAGATTTAGTATATAAAAGAAGGGATGATGTATATGCAAAGAATAAGATTGGCAGGAATAATACCGATGGGAGACGGATTTGCTTTAATGCATAGAAAAGATGTATTGAAAAATCCAGATAGGAAAGAGTATTATGTTTTTCCAGGTGGAGGTCAAGAAGGAGAAGAATCATTTGAAGAAGGAACTATAAGAGAAATAAAGGAAGAGTTCGGAATAGATGTAAAAATTATTGAAAAATTGTATGAAGAATATTCAGAAAAGTTTGGACAAACTACAATATATTATTTGTGTGAATATATTTCTGGTGAATTTGGTACAGGGAAAGGTCCTGAATTTTCAAATGATCCTAAATATGTAGATAGTGGGAAATATATTCCTGAAATTGTGAGAAGAGAGGATATAGAAAAAATTCCATTAATGCCACCAGAGATTAAGCAAAAATTTGTAGAAGATATAAAAAATAATAGAATATGAGACAGTTGGGACAGTAAAAAATTACAAAAACACTTGCAATTAAGTAAAAATGCTGATATAATAATACGCGTAGTAAACACATAAAGCAAGTTTAAAGGGAAGTGCCAAGAAATTGGTCCTATTTAAATGATGAACTTTATGGAAGTAAAAACAAAAAAGGGAGGAATTTAAAATGGCAGTAGTTGCAATGAAACAATTACTAGAAGCAGGTGTTCACTTTGGACATCAAACAAGAAGATGGGATCCTAAAATGGCAGAATACATATTCCAAGCTAGAAATGGAATCCATATAATCGATTTACAAAAGACATCTAAAAAAATAGATGAAGCTTATGCATTCTTAAAAGAACAAGCAGAAGAAGGAAAAACAGTTTTATTTGTAGGAACAAAAAAACAAGCACAAGAATGTGTTAAAGAAGCTGCAATAAAATCAGGAATGTACTATGTTGACCAAAGATGGTTAGGAGGAATGTTAACAAACTTCGAAACTATCAGAGCAAGAGTACAAAGATTAAAAGATTTAGAAACAATGCAAGAAGATGGAACATTTGACGTATTACCTAAAAAAGAAGTAATCTTATTAAAGAAAGAAATGGAAAAACTAGATAAAAACTTAGGTGGAATTAAAGACATGGAAGAAATACCAGGAGTTATATTCTTAGTTGATCCTAAAAAAGAACATATAGCTGTATTAGAAGCTAAAAAATTGGGAATACCAGTAATAGGATTAGTTGATACAAACTGCAATCCAGAAGAAGTTGATTATGCTATACCAGGAAATGATGACGCTATAAGAGCTGTTAAATTAATAACAGACGTTATGGCTAATGCAATAATAGAAGGTAAACAAGGTGAAAGCTTTGAAGCAGAAGAAGTTGCTACAGAAGAAGCAACAGAAGAACCAACATCAATGGAAGAAGTTGTAGCAAGTAGCGAAGAAGAATAATATTAGAAAAATAAAAGAAAAGGGCGAGCAACGCTCGTTCGAAAATATTCGGACGGGATAGGCTTGCTTTTTTAAACTATAAAATAAGAGGAGGAATTTTAAGGATGGTTACAGCAAGTTTAGTAAAAGAATTAAGAGAAAAAACAGGTGCAGGAATGATGGACTGCAAAAAAGTTTTAACAGAAACAGATGGAGACATGGAAAAAGCAATGGATCTATTAAGAGAAAGGGGAATTGCAAAAGCAGCTAAAAAATCAGGAAGAGTTGCAGCAGAAGGATTAGTAGAAGCTTATGTTTCAGAAGATGGAAAAATAGGAGCTGTAGTAGAAGTAAACTCAGAAACAGACTTCGTTGCTAAAAACGAAGAATTCAAAACATTTGTTATGAATGTAGCAAAACAAGTTGTTGATACAAACCCTAAAGATGTAGAAGAATTATTAGCTGCACAAGCACAATTCGAAGAAGGAAAAACAGTTCAAGAAGCATTAGTAGGAAAAATAGCAACAATAGGAGAAAATTTATCAATAAGAAGATTTGTAAGATTTGAATCAGAAGGATTAGTAGAAAAATATATTCACGGTGATGGTAAAATAGCAGTTTTAGTTAATATGTCTAAAGGAACAACAGAAGTTGCAAAAGACATATGTATGCAAATAGCTGCAGCTAGACCAGAATATTTAAAAAGAGAAGAAGTTCCAGCTGAAAGAGTAGAAAAAGAAATGGAAATCTTAAAAGTTCAAACAATGAACGAAGGAAAACCAGAAGCAATAGCTGAAAAAATCGTTCAAGGTAGAATTGGAAAATTCTATGAAGAAATCTGTTTAGTAGATCAAGCATTTGTAAAAGAACCAAGCAAAAAAGTATCACAATTATTAGCAGAAAAAGATGCAGAAGTAGTTGCATTTGCTAGATTTGAAAAAGGTGAAGGAATCGAGAAAAAAGAAGAAAACTTTGCTGAAGAAGTTATGAATCAATTAAAATAAAATGAAATATTTGAGGCAGTATAACTGCCTCTTTTTATTTTGAGTTAATAAGAAATCTTCATATAAAAAGATACTCAGTAATTATTTTTATAATTAAACTTAATAAATTTTAAAAAAAGTCTATGTTTTTAAGAAAATATATGATAGAATACGTTTGATAAAACAGATAGGAGAGTGAAAAAATGTCAGAACCCAAATATAAAAGAGTACTTTTAAAGCTAAGTGGAGAAGCCTTAGCAGGACAAAATAAAACAGGAGTAGACGTAGAAACAGTAGGAAAAATATGTGACAAAATAAAAGAAATAACAGAAATGGGAGTACAAGTAGGAATAGTAGTGGGAGGAGGAAACTTCTGGAGAGGAAGAAATGGACATCAAATGGAAAGAGCAACAGCAGACTACATGGGAATGCTAGCAACAGCAATGAATGGATTAGCACTTCAAGATGCGCTAGAAGCAAGAGGAGTAAATTCAAGAGTACAAACAGCAATAGAAATGAGAGAAATAGCAGAACCATTTATAATAAGAAAAGCAGAAAAACACTTAGAAAAAGGAAGAGTTGTAATATTTTCATGCGGTACAGGACATCCATATTTCACAACAGATACAGCAGCAGTATTAAGAGCAACAGAAATGGATGCAGATATAATATTATTAGGAAAAGCAATAGATGCAGTATATTCTGCAGACCCTAAAATAGATAAAAATGCAGAAAAATATGATAAGATATCATATTTAGAAGTATTAGAAAAAGATTTAAAAGTTATGGATTCAACAGCAACAGCACTATGTAGAGATAACAATATTCCACTATTAGTATTTGGAATTGCAGACCCAGAAAATATAGTTAGAGCCGTTAAAGGTGAGAAATTAGGAACATTAGTAAAATAAAACATGTGTCCCAATTGGACAAAGAAAGAGAGGAAAGAATTATGGATTATACAAATATAAAAGAAAAAATGGAAAAGAGCATAAATGTATATAGCGAAAAATTATCAGAGGTAAGAGCAGGAAGAGCAAATCCTGCAATATTAAACAAAGTAAAAATAGATTACTATGGAACACCAACACCAATAAATCAAGTTGCAGGTGTGTCTGTGCCAGAAGCAAGACTAATTGTTATTCAACCATGGGATGCAAGTGTATTAAAAGATATAGAAAAAGCAATATTAGCAGCTGATATAGGAATAAATCCGAATAATGATGGAAAAGTAATAAGACTAGCATTTCCTGAATTGACTGAAGAAAGAAGAAAAGAATTAGTAAAAGATATAAAGAAAATGGCAGAAGAGGCAAAAATTTCAATTAGAGCAATAAGAAGAGATGGTATAGAAGCCGCAAAAGCTGAGCAAAAAGAAGGAAATATGACAGAAGATGAATTAAAACAAGCTGAAAATGAAATTCAAAAGTTAACAGACAAAAGCGTAGAGGAAATAGATAAAATATTAGCAAATAAAGAAAAAGAAGTAATGTCTGTTTAAATGCAATAATAAAATATTATAGGGGCTAATTATATGGAATTTAAAGAAAATTTAAAAAAGTATCAAGATATAGTAAATTTAGAATTAGAAAAATATTTAAGAAAAGACAAATGTCCAGAAGAAATTTTAAATAATTCCATGGAATATAGTTTGATGGCAGGACGGAAAAAGATTAAGACCAATATTAGTATTAGCTACATATGAATTATTTAAGGAAGATTATGAAGAGTGTATGCCATTTGCAATGGCTATAGAAATGATACACAATTTTTCGTTGATTCATGATGATTTACCAGAAGTAGATAATGATGACTTTAGACATGGAAAACCAACAAATCACAAAAAATTTAATCATCCAACAGCATTGTTAGCAGGTGATGGATTATTAAATCAAGCATATATTGTAATAAGTGATGAATTGGCATATTCAGCAGAAAATCAATATAAAGAAAACACAAAAAATAAAGTGAGAGCATTCAATGAATTTACAAAAGCTGTTGATAGAATGATAGTAGGAGAATATTTAGATACAGAATTAGAAGGAAAACAAATATCAAAAGAAATGCTAGAATATATCCATGTGAATAAAACAGGAGCTCTATTAAAATTATGTGTAAGGATGGGTGCAATATTAGCAGGAGCAAATGAAGAAAATATAACAAGATTATCAAGATATGCAGATAAAATTGGATTAGCATTTCAGATAAAAGATGATATTTTATCTGAAGAAGGAAATCCAGAAATAACAGGCAAACCAATAGGTAACGATAAAGAAATGGGAAAATGTACATATGTTTCTTATTATGGATTAGAAGAAGCAAAACAAGAATTAAATAAAATAATAAAGGAAGCAATTGATGAACTAGAGATATATAAAGAAAAAGCAGAGTTTTTAAGACAACTAGCTATATATATTAGAGATAGAAACAAATAATCCTAATAAATTAATCATTAATTGCTAAGATTAGGAGGACAAAATGGAACAAGAAAATTTACCGGAATCTATTGCAATTATAATGGATGGAAATAGAAGATGGGCAAAGAAAAAAGGATTACCAGTAAGTTTTGGTCATAAAGAAGGAGCAAAAACACTAGAGAAAATAGTCAGATATGCGAACAAAATTGGAATAAAATACATAACAGTATATGCATTTTCAACAGAAAACTGGAAAAGATCAGAAGAAGAGGTATCTTCATTAATGAATTTATTCCAAAGTTATTTAGATGATTACAGTAAAAGAGCTGATTCGGAAAATATAAGAGTTAAAATAATAGGAAACAGACAAGGATTGTCTGAAAAAATGAAAAACAGCATAGAAAATTGTATGGAAAGAACAAAAAATAATACAGGAATAACATTTAATATAGCTCTAAATTATGGTGGAAGAGATGAAATAATATATGCAATAAAAAATATTGCTAAAAAGGTTAAGGAAGAAGAAATAGATATTGAAGATATAGTAGAACAAACGATATCAGATAATTTATATACCAAAAATCAACCAGACCCTGACTTATTAATAAGAACAAGTGGAGAAGTAAGACTAAGTAATTTTTTACCATGGCAATTAGTATATACAGAATTTTTATTCGTAGAAAAAAATTGGCCAGATTTTAATGAAAAAGACTTAGATGAAGCAATAGAAATATATCAAAAAAGAAACAGAAAATTTGGTGCAAAATAAATTAAAAAATAAGACAAAGGAAGGAAAAAATATGGATACAAAAAGAATAGCGTCAGGATTTATAGTAGCTTTTGCTGTTAGCATAATATTATTAATACCAAATAATTATGTTACAGGAATATTGTTTGCTTTGATAGCATTAACTGCAATGGACGAATATTTGAAAGCAATATCAAAAGTATGTAAACCTATAAAATGGATAGGATACTTAAGTTGCATCATAGTAGCAATTATTAATTTTATACCAGATCAATACTTATTATCCGGATTAATGTATTCAATACCAAGTATATTATTAATACTATTTGCACAAGTAATAGCAACAGATATGAAAACAACATTTAAAGATATGGCATATACATTTTTAGGAATATGCTATATACCAGTATTTACAATGTTTTTATCATTAATAGATGGTATGGATAATGGAAAAATACTATTAGGATATATATTAATGGCATCATGGGGAACAGATATATTTGCATATAGCATAGGCTGTAAATTAGGAAAACACAAATTTAGCAAAGTAAGTCCAAAAAAATCAATAGAAGGATGCATAGCAGGAACATTAGGCGCTGCACTAATAATGATAATATATACTTTTATATTGAATAACTATTTTGGTTTTGAATATTCATATTTTATAATAATTATAGCAGGGATAGTTTTAAGTATAATAGGGCAAATAGGAGATTTTTCAGCATCATGTATAAAAAGATATGTAGATATAAAAGACTATAGTAATTTATTACCAGGTCATGGAGGAATGCTAGATAGAATTGATAGTGTATTGTTTATAGCACCATTTGCATATATGATATTTTCAATGCTTTAGGATTTGGGGACGGTTTAAAAATCCCCAATTATTAATAGGGGATTTTTAAACCGTCCCCAAATCCCAAAAGGAGGAATAGATTTGACAATTATAATATCAGCGATAAAAATAATATTTTTACTTGGATTTTTAATACTAATACATGAAGCAGGACATTTAATAGTTGCAAAACTATGTAAAGTTAAAGTAAATGAATTTGCAATAGGATTTGGACCAACAATATGGAAAAAACAAGGGAAAGAAACAAAATATGCACTAAGATTAGTACCATTACGGTGGTTTTTGTAGTATGGAAGGTGAAGAAGAAAGATCAGAAAATAATGGTTCTTTTTCAAAAGCAAGCATACCAAAAAGAATTGTAATTGTAGCAGCAGGTGCTACTGTGAATATAATATTTGGATTAGTAGTATATTTTATATTAATGTCGACTTCAAATACATATGTAACAAATCAGGTAGATGCTGTATTAGATGGATATGTAGCTAAAGAGATAGGACTACAACAAAATGACAAGATAATTGAACTAAATGGGAAAAATACAAAAAGTAAATATGATTTAAAGAAAGTACTACAAAAATCAAATGGAGAAGAAGTTACATTAAAAATAGAAAGAAATGGAGAAATATTAGAATTTAATATTATACCAACAGAAGTAAAAAGCAAAAGTACAGGAATGTATATCGACGAAAATTGCAAGATATTATCGGTAGAAAAAGGAAGTAGTGCTGAGAAACAAGGATTACAAGCAAATGATAAAATTATAAAAATAAATAAAGAAGAAATAAATGGAGATATAAATAAAGTAGTAGAAAAAGTTCAACAAGAAGGTATAAACACAATGCTTATAACTATAGAAAGAGATGGGGAAGAATTAAATATAGAATTAACCCCTGATTATATTTCATCATATTATTTAGGAGTAAATTTAAAACAAGCCGAAAATAAATTAATAAATTACTTGATATATGGAGGAATAGAAACAAAAGAATTTGCACTTTCAATAATAGATAACATAAAAATGATGTTTACAGGAGGAGTAAGTGTAGACCAAATGATGGGACCTGTTGGAATATCAGAAGTGGTTGCTAAAACAAACGGATTTAAAGAGTTTATATATATGTTAGCACTAGTTTCTCTATCATTGGGAGTTACAAATTTAATGCCAATACCAGCATTAGATGGTGGAAAAATTTTGATATTAATAATTGAAGCAATTCGTAGAAAACCTTTAAATGAAAAAACAGAAATAAATATACAATTGATTGGATTCTCAATATTGATAGCTTTATCTTTATATATCACATATAATGATATTTTAAGAATTCATAATTAAAAAATAAGAGTTAATAGAAAAGCAAAAACAGGCAATTCTATTAACTTTTTTTGATATAGTTGATTACAAAAGTATGAAAAGTAACAAAAATGTAATAAAAATGTAATGAAAAAATAATAAAACAGCAAATTATACAAAATTACAATATATAAGACAAAATTAGTAATATAGCCCATTGACAAAATAAGGAAGGATTACTAAAATAAAATTATAGAATAATGCCAAAGAGGTGGAAATATGAAAAAAGTAATAATAACATTGATTTTAATAGCACTAATAGTAACTTCAATAATATTAATAAAAAACAAAGAAAAAGACTCGAAATTCACAATAAATATAAGCACAGAAGCAAATTCAAAAACAGTTAATGTAGGAGACGAAGTAATATTAACAATAAAAACAAATGAAACAATAATTGCATCAAATTTTGAAATAAATTATGACAATGAAGCATTTGAAGTAGTAGGAAGTGAAACAAATAATTTTAATGTAACAGAAAAAAACGGAAAAATAGCATGTATATATGCAGATATAACAGGAGAAGGAACAAATGAATTTAAACTAAAACTTACTGCAGTAAAGGAAACATCAGGTAAAGCAAGTTTTAAAATGGAAGATGCAAAATTTAGAGCAGAAGGACAAGATGAATCATATACAGGAGATAAAATATCAGGAATAGATAAAGCTTTTAAATTAAAAGTGAATAATAAATAATTGTATATAAAACAAAAGAGGGGGATTTATAATGAAAAAAATTGTAGTATCAATTTCAATAATGTTAATAAGCATAGCATTATTAATAACAACTACAAATGCAGCATTTACAATGAGCATGAATATAAAATCAGACTCAAGTACAATACAAGTAGGGGATACAGCAACATTAACAATAAGTGTAAATGAAAAAATAGTTGCATCAAACTTTGATATAAGTTATGATAGCACAATATTCCAATTAGAAGGAAGTGCTACAAGTAACTTAAGTGTAGCAGAAAAAGATGGCAAAATAGCATGTATATATGCAGACATAAGTGGAACAGGAATAAGTGAATTTAAAATAAAATTCAAAGCGTTAAAAACAACAACAAATGGAACAAGTTTTAAAATAGACAATGCAAAGTTTAGAGCAGAAGGGAAAGAAGATTCATATACAGGAGAACAGATATCAGGTTTAGATAATGTAGTAACAGCAAAAGTGGTGAGTGTTGAGGAAGAAGATGAGACACCATCAACAACACCATCAACAACAAGCAATGATAAAAAACAAACAAGTGATCAAATATCAGGACAAAATAAAACAACTGCAAAAACAAGTTTACCAAAAACAGGAAAAGAAACAGGATTTATAATAGCAGGAATAACAGCATTAGTGGTAGTAGCTATAGTATTTGGAACAAAGAGTAAAGAATTAAATAATATATTTA
>JAFQQR010000023.1 GCA_017410505.1 Clostridia bacterium
CAAGTAAAAGTAGATGAAAAACTGACAATAAAAAAGTATTTGTTAATAGAAAGAAAAATTAAGGCACATTTAAAGTCTAAAAATAGATTATTTAGATTTATAGATATTGAGCCAGTATAAAAACAGAGGATAGTAAGTTGTAGGGAAATTTATAATTGTTCAACCATTAGTTGATATAAAAAATACCCCACTCAACCAATGGTATGTGTACTTTTTAATGATAATATTTTACACTTAAATTGAAGGAGAAAATAGATATGGATCAGATTAAAATTGGAAAATTTATAGCTGAATGTAGAAAAAAGAATAATTTAACTCAAATGCAACTTGCAGAAAAGTTAAACATTACAGATAGAGCAATATCTAAATGGGAAAACGGAAAAGCAATGCCTGATTCATCAATTATGCTAGATTTGTGTAATGAACTTAAAATAAGTGTAAATGAATTATTAAGTGGGGAGGTATTAGAAATGAATAATTATAATGAAAAATTAGAGAAAAACTTAATTGATATGGTAAAACAAAAAGAACAATCAGATAAAAAGATGTTAAGATTAGAAATAGTGATAGGATATATTTCATCAATTACATTTTTAATTTTAATTTTTGTAGCTTCTTATATTGAAATGCAAAATTGGATAAGAATTTTACTAATTTCTTTTGGAATATTTACATTTGCTATTGGAATGTATAATTGCATTAAAATTGAACAAACAGCAGGATATTATGAGTGTGCAAAATGTCATCATAAATATATTCCAACATATTCAAATGTTTTATGGGCTATGCACATTAATAGAACAAGATATATGAAATGTCCGAAATGTAATCAAAGAAGTTGGCAGAAAAAAGTAATAAGTAAATCATAACAACAACTTACAATAAATGTGTGAGATTAATAGTAATTTGTCATTTAGCAAGATGTTCGTAACATAAGTAATTTTCCGAACGAGGTAATAAATAAAAAGTGATAGAAATTTTAAGAATTCTATTGCTTTTTTTATTTTTACAAAGTATAATAAGTAGGAAAAGTATAACAAGTATAATTAAGGAGGCTAAAATGGAAAGAGATAAATTTGTAGGAATAAGTAAAGTTGGAGAAAAAGGACAAATTGTAATTCCAAAAGAAGCAAGAGATATGTTTGATATAAAGCCAGGAGATTCTATTATTGTTCTTTGCGACAAAGAAAAAGGAATAGCTTTATTGAAGGCAGATGCAATAGAAGATTTAACAGATAAAGTATTTCCAAAAGGAGGAAATAAATAATGCTATCTATTGAAACAAAGAATTTAACAAAGAAATTCAAAGAAAAAACAGTTGTAAATGGAATTGAATTAAGGATAAATGAAGGAGAACTATTTGCTTTACTTGGTACAAATGGTGCAGGTAAAACAACAACTATAAAAATGCTATCAACACTAATTTTACCAACAGATGGAGAAATTAAAATAAATGGTTTAGATATAATTAAGGATAGACAAAAAGTAAAAGAAATCATAAATGTATCTCCTCAAGAAACAGCCATTGCTCCAAATCTTTCTGTAAAAGAAAATCTAGAATTTATGGCAGGAGTATATCAAATACCTAATAAAGAAGAAAAGATTAATGAGCTTGTAAAAATGTTTAAATTAGAAGAAGTTTTAAATCAAAAAGCAAAGACATTATCAGGAGGATGGCAAAGAAAAGTATCTATTGCAATAGCTCTAATAAATGAGCCTAAAATATTATTTTTAGATGAGCCAACACTAGGTCTTGATGTAATTGCAAGAAAAGAATTATGGAATGTAATAGAAAAACTTAAAGGCAAAATTACAATTATTTTAACTACTCATTATATGGAAGAGGCAGAAAGTTTATCAGATATAATAGGAATTATGGCAAAAGGAAATTTAGTAGATGTGGGAACTGCTAAAGAACTTATAAAAAGAGCAGGTACAAAAAATTTTGAAGATGCATTCGTAAAAATTGCAACTGGAGGTGAATTATAATGAGAACACTAAATTTTGCAAAAAGAAATTTTAAGGAAATAATAAGAGATCCATTAAGTATAATATTTTCTGTATTGTTACCACTATTTTTATTATTTATATTTAAACAAATAAATATTCCAAACGAAAGTTATGAGTTACACAATTTTACTCCAGGAATTGTAGTGTTTGGATTTTCATTTATAACTTTATTTACAGCAATGCTTGTAAGCAAAGATAGAACATCATCATTACTTATTAGATTAGGTATAAGTCCGATGAAACCAATAGAATATATATTAGGCTATATGTTATCAATTATTCCACTTATACTAATTCAAAATGTATTGTTCTTTATACTTGCTATTGCTTTAGGATTAAGTTTTAGCATTAATATTATTTGGGCTATACTTATTTCAATAGTTGTTGCTATTCTTTTTATAGCAATAGGTATAATATTGGGAAGTCTGTTTTCAGAAAAGGCATCATCAGGAATATCAAGTATTGTAGTTCAACTTGTTTGCTTTACAAGTGGAATGTATTTTCCTAGAGAATTATTAGGAGATGTGTTTTCAAGGATATGTGAATATTTACCTTTTGAATCTTGTGTAACTATTATTAAAGGTGTAATGAATGCTAATTTAGAAAGTATAACAATAAGAAATATAATTGTTTTTAGTATATATACTATACTAGCTTTAATTATTTCTATTCTTATTTTTAAGGAGAAAATGATAAGTGACAATAAGTAAAACATAACAAGAAATTACAATTTA
>JAFQQR010000024.1 GCA_017410505.1 Clostridia bacterium
GGTGCATTTCAATATGATCTTAATGTGGACGAAGATATGAATATAATAGGTAATAAAAGTTTTTTATATATTTCAAGAATAAATTCATACCAAAAAGAGTTAATAGAAATTTTTGGAACTGATATAAATTTAGCGCATCTAATTCATGAGTTAGGACATGCTTGGGCTGCATATTTTCAAGAATATGAATTAGATGAAAATGGAGGAGTTCATAATACTGGTTTTGCAAAAGAAAGATTTTATATAGACAAAGAAAAAAGAAAAGCTATAATAAATCAGTATGATGGATTAATAACAGAAGAAGCTATGAATACTATTGAGGAAGAAGATGCACTATTAGATTTATTACAAATAGATAGTATTGATGAGTTAAAAAAAATTGGTTATGTCCATTCTAAATATCAGGGTTTTGTAGTTATGATAATGAGAATGTATGTACAACAGTTTGGAAAATTACCGTTTGATATGTATAGATTTTTGAGAGATGATACTGGTTTGAAGCAAGTGGAAAGTGAGTTGGAAAATACAGAGGCCTGGACTGAAATGCAAAAGGAAGAATTTACAATAAGAAAAAGAAGAACTTTTTCACGTGTTGATGAATTAGAAATCAAAGAACAGTCAAGACAAATAATAAAAGATTTTTTCAGTTATTATGAAAAAGATTTTTTTCCAGACAATTCAAAGTTTACACCAATGAAAAAATTAGAAAATGTGTTAACTCAATTATATAATATGGAATCTATAAAATGGAGTTTTGGAATAGTAGGAAATGAGAAATGTCAAGAAATTTATAGAACTATAATGATGAGTATTTTAACGGAAGCTTCTGTAATGATAAGACAAGTTGAAAAGAAGAAAGAAAATTCAACTGATGATAGCAATGATTACAGAGGATAGTATTGACACATACGAACAAAGGTTTTATAATATTTTTGGTGAAAGTGTTATGGAAAGACAAATATTACATGTTGATGTAAATAATGCATTTTTATCATGGCTTGCTGTGTATAAATTGCAAAATGGAGAAAAAGTAGATATAAGAGAGCAAGTGGCTGTAATAGGTGGGGATGAAACTAAAAGGTCAGGTATAGTTTTGGCTAAAAGTCCGAAAGCAAAACAGTTTGGAATAGTAACTGGAGAAACATTGTACAGTGCAAGGCAAAAATGTAGGAATTTACAGGTATATCAAGGTGATTTTAAAATTTATAGAGAATATTCAAATAAATTATATAATTTGTTATTACAATATACTGATAAAATAGAAAGATTTTCGATAGATGAATGTTTTTTAGATATGACAAATTATCTGATGAATGATACTTTATTGAATAAAGCAAAAGAGATAAATAGAAGGGTGAAAAATGAATTAGGATTTACAGTAAATGTAGGAGTTGCAAATAATAAATTACTAGCTAAAATGGCATCAGATTTTACAAAGCCAGATAGGGTTCATACACTTTTTAAAGAAGAAATTCCTATAAAGATGTGGAATTTGCCAATATCAGAATTATTTATGATAGGAAAGAAAACAGTTCCTAAATTATATAATATGAAAATTAGAACAATAAGAGATTTAGCAAATGCGGATAAAAATATGCTGATAAAAAAATTTGGAAAACATGGAAAATTAATGTGGGAATATGCAAATGGTATAGATAATTCAGAAGTTCAATATATACAAGAAAAGCCTAAAAGTATTGGGAACTCTGTAACATTACCTATGGATATTGCAAATATAGAACAATTAGAAGAAGTTTTGCTTTCATTAACAGAGCAAGTTGCTTATAGATTAAGAAAACAAGATATGGTTGCGAATGTTGTTTGTGTTCAATTAAGAACAAAAGAATTTGAGGATTTTTCGCATCAAGCAAAGTTGGATAATCCAACATCAAGTACAAAAGAAATTATAAAAAAAGCAAAGCAATTGTTAAGTGAAATGTTTAAACAAGGTATGTTTATTAGGTTAATAGGGGTTAGAATTGATAATTTAGTGCCAAAGGATGGTATGCAATTATCATTATTTGGGAATACTAAAAATGATGAAAAACAGAAAAAACTTGATAGTGTTATTGATTTGTTAAATGAAAAATATGGCTATAATTCAATAACTAGAGCTGGAAAATTAAAAAGTGATGAAATAGTGAAAATTGTTAAAAAAGAAAAATAAAAAAATTTTTAGAAATGTATTGACAAAATTTTATAAAAAGCTTATAATAGCTATTGTCGAAAGACAAAAATATTTCTAAAAATTGAATATGGGTAGGTGGCCGAGTGGCTAAAGGCGGCAGACTGTGGTCTTTGGTTTAATCAAAAACCTAAACTTGCAGCTCTTATCAGTGATGGTAAGATGAAAACTAGGCTAATTCGGGGAACTCTTAACAGGTAATGCTGATGACAATCCCGAGCTAGGAAGAAATTCCGAGTGTAGAGACTTTATACCTGGTATCTTTGCAAAAAGATAAAGAGAAAGTCCAGACTACAAACAAATTTAATTTGGTAGTGAAAACTATAGTAGTAAGAAATCTGTTCTCATTCGAGTACGAAGGTTCGAATCCTTCCCTGCCCACCATAAAAACAAGGGAACTTGTTTTTATTTTTATAACAAAAACAAACATAAATTCGCAAAACAAGGAGAAAAATATGAAATTTACTACTAATAAAGAAAAGGGAAATACAGGATTAGGAATGGCAATTGCATATTATACATTTAATGGGTATATAGTTTCTATACCATTAAATGATACTCAGGATTATGATTTAGTGGTAGAAAAAGATAATAAATTAAAAAGAGTTCAGGTAAAGGCAACTTCATGTAAAACAAAATATGGAGTATATCAGGTAGCTTTAAAAAGCTGTGGAGGAACTTTAGGAAAAACATATAAAACAGTAATTGATACTAATATAGAAGAGGTTTTTATTGTAACTCAAGATTTAGATATATATATTATACCAAAAAAAGAAATAAATAATAGAAGCACATTAAATATATGTTCTAAATATAAAAAATATCAAGTTAGTGTTTAATAATATTATTCTAAAAAAAGATGAAAAATTAAAGACATAAGAAATGAAAATATCTAGACTAATCAGAAAAAATATGGTATAATTAGATTGCAATGCATAGTGTGTTGTAGAAAAAGGAAACTAAATAGTTTCAAAGAAAGGAAGAACCCCAATGAACGAAAAAAAAATTGTGGAGAAAAAATTACAAGGAAGAGGGTGGCCAATCAAATTTGACTATAAGCATTCTATTTTGGACACCATAGGTTTTACATCACAGATGTTTAACTACCCGGAAGAACGGCAAGATTTTATAAATGATTGTCGAGAAATTTTAGAAGAGCAAGGAGTACTTTCTCGAGAAGAGAGAGAAAACAGAAAAAAACAAAGAGAAGAGAATAGAAAAATCTGTTTAGAGCTCGAAGATGCTTTTTTAAAAGCAGGGTGGCCTATAAAACTTGGAGATAAAAATGCAATATGGGAAATTTTTTTCGAATCACAATGCAAAGAATTGTATGAAGAGGAAAGAAATGAACTAATCAATATTACAAGAAATATTTTAAAAAATCAACAAGAAAATTCTTCTAAGTAGTTTTTTAAATGGAGTATAAATAAAGGGGTAAAAAAAGATGAGGAAATATTTCTCATCTTTTCTTCCATTATATACTATAAAAAACTATTTACAAAGTTTTTAATAGGTGTTATAATTCCATCAATATTATATTAAATGTAATAAAATAATTTAAGTTACAGTAAACCATTGTTATAAATCTGAGAAAAGAGGGATGTAAAATGTTTGAAATTACTAATAACAAAGTGATGTTAAGAGGAAAATTGAAAGATGATTTTGCTTTCTATGAAGAAAGGGATGGAAAAAAGTTTTATAAAGGAACAGTAGCTGTAAAATCATTACAAAGGCGGTATGAAGATCAAATTGATGTTTTAATCAATGAAGAGCAGTTATTAGAAAGAGAAAATGCGTACAAAAAAATAGAAATAAAGGGAGAAATTGAGTTGAACAAAGATAAATGTAATGTTTTAGCTCAAAAATTACATTATCTAAAAGAGGAATATGAACCTGATTTGAATTTTATTTTTTTGGAAGCTTATGTAATTAGAAAACCATGGAAAAAAGGGCAAAATGTAATTTTAGCCATTTCATTAAAATCACAGCAAAATTCACCATATATAAAATGTGTATGTTCAGGGAACATAGCAAAAAGGGTGAGTGGAATTCAAGTTTGTAAAAAGGTAAAATTAGATGGGAAAATAGTTAGTAAAAGAAGAAAAGAAGGATACATTAACGAAGTACTTGTATGTCAGATTGAACAATAAAAAACGGTCATTATGACCGTTTTTTTCTTAAGTATTTGTTCTTACTAGCTTGACCACCCCGAATGTGGCGTTGTTCTTTATTTATCTTAAGTATTTCTTCAGATTTTGGATTTGGCATAACAACTGTAAGATAAATATATACTGTTGATTTTGATATGCCAAAATGTTTGGCTGTTTTTCTTACTGTAGATTGATTTTCATTAAAATATTGTACAACATCTTTAACAAAATCTAAATCCCGCATAAATATCCCTCCATAAGCTAGAACAAAATAAAAATAGTTTCATATATAGTATACAACAAAAATTACAAAAATCCTATTAAATTTCAATAAATATTCGATAAAAAATAGTAAAAAAATGTTGTTTTTTTAGTGATTTTTATATATAATAAGAAACAAAATGAAACTAAAAAGTATATCAAGGAGGAAAAAGTACAATGAACGATATAAGAGAACTAGACAAAATACTAAAGATAAAAGTAATAGGAGTAGGTGGAGCAGGAAATAATGCAATAACTAGAATGATAGAAGATAATGTTAAAGGAGTATCATTCTATATGATAAATACAGAAACAGGAACATTAAAGAGATCAAAAACAAGTAATACTTTGCAAATAGGAATACAAACTACAAGAGGGTTAGGAGCAGGTGCAAATGAAATTGTAGGAGAAAGAGCAGCAGTAGAAAATAAAGAAGAAATAAAACAAATATTAAATGGAGCAGACTTGGTATTTATAACAGCAGGAATGGGTGGAGGAACAGGAACAGGTGCTGCACCAATTGTTGCTGAGATTGCTAAAGAAATGGGAATTCTTACAATAGGGATAGTAACAAAACCATTTACTTTTGAAGGAAAAGCTAGAAAATTAAGAGCAGAAAAAGGAACTGAAAGACTAAAAAATAATGTTGACGATTTAATAGTTGTTTTAAATGATAATCTTTTGCAAGTAACAGATTCAAAAATAACATTAAACAATGCATTTTATTTAGCAGATAATATATTAGAACAAGGAATTACAAGTATAACAGATTTGTTAACATCAGTAGGAGAAGTTAATATAGATTTTGCAGATATAAAAACAACAATGGGATATAGAGGAAAAGCATATATGGGAATAGGAAAATCTAATGGAGAGAAGAAAGTAGAAGAAGCAGTAAGACAAGCAATAGAAAATCCATTAACAGAAAACAAAATAGATGGAGCAAAAGGTGTAATATTTAATATAAAAGGAAACGATACATTAAGTCTTATGGAAATAAACAGTGCAGTTGCAATAATAAATGAAAAAGTAAGCGAAGATGCAAACATTATATTTGGAACTGTAATTGATGAAAACATGGGAGATGAAGTATCTGTAACTGTAATTGCAACAGGTGTAGAAGAAAAAATAGAAGTGGAAGCTAAGCAATAACAGGGGGAATAAAGCAAATGAAAAAACTACTAGCAATAATCGGTGTATTATTGGTGATTTTTATTGGAATGTATATATATAAAAGTAATATAAATCAAACTACTATAACAGTTTCAGAAGTAGAGAAGATAGAAGAATATATATCAAAAATATATATGTGGCAAGAAATAACTGAAGAAGCATTACCGAAATTCGACAATATAAATAATGCACCAGATTTGTGGGTATGGGAAGTTGTAAAGAAAAATTTAGATAATTATGAATTGTCATATAATGAGATTCAAGATGAATCAATTGAAATATTTGGAGAAAATTTTAAAAAGCAATTTCCAAAAGAAGGTTCAGAATTTATATATTATGATGAGAATGAAGGAAAATATTTAACTACAGGTATTGGACTAAATGCTCAAGAAGATATGTTTTTGATAAAAGAAATAAATAAAAATAAGAATGGTTATGAAGTTGAGATAGTAGAATATGTAGAAGACTATCAAAATGCTATAGAACTAGAGGATGAAGAACAAATTTATGATATTTATATAAAGAATTTAAATCAAGACATAATTGCAACTATTAAAAGTACACAAAGTGAAACAAAAACAATTGAGCTTGTAAAACAAAACATAGATAAGTTTTCAACTAAAACAGTTAATTTAGTAACAGATGCAGAAGGGAAAATATATATAGAAAGTGTGAAATGAGACAGTTGGGATAGTGCAAAAGTGTCTTATTAAAAGGAAGAAAAATGATAGAGGTATTAAAAAAATGTACAATTTGTCCACATAATTGTGGAATAAATAGAGTAGATAAACAAATAGGAAGATGCAAATCAAAAGATACAGTTAAAATAGCTTTATACTCAACACATAATTTTGAAGAACCATGTATAAGTGGAAAAAAAGGCTCAGGGACAGTCTTTTTTTCAAATTGTAATTTAAATTGTGTGTTTTGCCAAAATTATGAAATTAGTCAACAAGGCAAAGGTAAAGAAATAACAATTCAGGAGTTGGCAGAAATATTTATAAAACAACAAGAAAAAGGTGTTGAAAATATTAATTTGGTGACACCAACGACTTATGTGCCTCAAATAATTGAAGCAATAAAAATTGCAAGAGAAAATGGACTATTAATGCCAATTGTTTATAATACAAATGGATATGAAAAAGTCGAAACTTTAAAGATGCTAGAGGGCTATATAGATATATATTTGCCAGATTTAAAATATTCAGATGATTTATTAGCAAAACGTTTATCAAAAGTGGATAATTATTTTGAAATTGCAACAAATGCAATAAAAGAAATGTATAGACAAGTAGGTGTTGCAAAATTTGATAAAAATGGAATTATGAAAAAAGGTATGATTATAAGACATTTAGTTTTACCAAATTATATTTTGAATTCTAGAAAAGTTTTGAAGTGGATTAATGATAATATGAATGATGTTTATGTAAGTGTTATGGCTCAATATTTTCCTACATATAAAGCTAAAGGAATTGAAGACATAAATAGAAAATTAACAAAGGAAGAGTATGAAGAAATTGAAAGTTATTTATATAGATTAAATTTAGAAAATGGTTATATTCAAGAACTTGGTGAGCATGAAGAGGAATATGTACCAAAGTGGGAATTGTAAATAAAAAAGTTTTGTAGAAAAATGTATAAAAAAATAAAAGTATGTGATATAATGTGTTTGAAACCAAAGAAAGTAAATATAAAAGGAGGATTTTATATGACACAAGCTGATAGACACTTTATTGAAACATGTAAAAAAATTCTAGAAGAGGGATATTCTTCAGAAGGTACAGGAGTTAGAACAAGATGGGAGGATGGTGCTGAAGCTAATTATATTTCAATTGTTGGTGTTCAAAATGTATATGATGTAGGAAAAGAGTTTCCGATGATAACATTAAGAAACAACAGTCAAACTGTAAAAAGAGCGATTGATGAAATTTTATGGATTTGGCAGAAGAAATCTAACAAAGTAAGTGAGTTAAATTCTCATATTTGGGATCAATGGGCAGGAGAAGATGGAACAATTGGTAAGGCATATGGTTATCAATTTGCGCAAAAATATGAATTCAAAACAAAAGAAGGAATTCAATTAATGGACCAAGTTGATTATGTATTATATTTATTAAAGAAGGACCCAGCTAGTCGTAGAAATATGACAAATCTTTTCAACCATGCCGAATTAAAAGATATGAACTTAGAACCATGCGCATATTCTACACAATGGTTAGTAAAGGGAGGAAAACTTCATCTTATATTAAATCAACGTTCACAAGATATGCTTACAGCAAATGGATGGAATACAATGCAATATGCAGCATTGCTATATATGTTTGCACAAGTTTCAGGATTAGAAGTTGGAACACTAACTCATAATATTGGAGATTGTCATATCTATGATAGACATGTACCATTAATCAAAAAATTAATTGAAGCAGAACCAGTTGAATGTAGTCCTAAATTAGTCATCAAAAATCCGACAAAAGACTTCTATGAATTTAAAGTGGAAGACTTTGAAATTCAAGATTATGATTACAACAAAGAAATAAAGCTTGGAAAAATTCCAGTTGCAATTTAAGTAGTCAAATCTTAAATTTATGCAAATGAGGAAATTCCTCATTTGCAGTTTTATATAAATTATAGTTAAAAGAGGAGCAAAAGAAAATGTTAAGTATAATAGTAGCAAAAGCAAAAAATAATGTAATTGGAAAAGATAATTCAATGATATGGAAATTACCAGATGATTTAAAAAGATTTAAAGAAAGAACATCAGGTCATACAATAATAATGGGAAGAAAAACGTTTGAATCTTTAGGAGGAATATTACCAGATAGAAAACACATTATATTAAGTAGTAACCCTGATTTTAATATAGATTCAGATTGTGTAAAAGTGGTACATTCACTTTTTGAATTACAGGAATATATGGATGATGAGGAAGAACATTTTGTAATAGGAGGAACAATTATTTATAATTTATTAATGCCATATTGTAAAAAAATGTATGTGACACAATTAGATAAAGAGTTTGAAGGAGATACAATATTTCCTAAAATAAATGAAGAAGAATGGCAAGTACTTTCTAGAGAAAATGGACCAGAAGATGGTATAAATGATTTTGATTATGAGTATGTGACTTATGTAAGAAAATAAATAAAATAAAAGCTTTGAGTTATTAAAACTTGAGGCTTTTTATTTGTTGAATTTTGCGATGAAAAGTTCTTGACATTTAAAGCGAGTACAAAAATTGACATAAAGCAAAAAAAAGTATATAATAAAGAACATGCAAACTGTATAAAAATTTCATTTCATAAGGAGGAAAACATTATGCTAAAAAATAATGAAAAATCAGTAATACATCCAGTATTTGGTAGAATACGGATAAAAGAGAAATTTGCAGAAGTATTAGAGATAAGGCCGTTTAGAGAATTAGCCTACAAAAGTCAATTAGGAACAAATTCTTTGGGAAAAGTAACATTGAATGCTAAGCATACTAGACTCACACATTCAATAGGAGTTATGTACTTGACTGAGGAATTGCTAGATATTTGTGAAAAGAAATTTTCAAAATATTTTGAAATTACTCAAAGAGACAAAGAGATACTTCAATTGGCAGCACTGGGACATGATATTGGACATATTGCATTTTCACATTCACTAGAAGACAGGAACATGAAAACTCATGAACAAAGGACTATTGAATATTTTAAAGAATATGAATACCAAATCAATAAGATATTTGGGTATGATATTGTATCAAATGTTATACAAATATATAAAGACAACATTGATATCAAAAAGCAGGGAAATCAATTTAAAATGGAGGACAAGCTTGATATTTTATTTATATTCACAAGTCTTTTAGTTGGGACTATTGACTGTGACAGAATGGAATATATCACAACAGACAAATTTAATGTTTATGGAGAAAGAGTAGATTATCGAGATATATTTAAATACATCACAATAGTTCTCTTAAATGATTCTCCAACAGTTGGATTTGAAAAGGATGCAGTTCCACTAATTGAAGATATGCTGCTTACAAGATTTTATCAATATGATAAAATCTATTATGAAAGTGATTCAACTTTAACTGAAATGGCAATCAAAGAATATAAAGATATTTCAGGGTGGAAAGAAGAAGATATTGTGACAAAAGCAGAATATGAGATTCTTACAGACCTAAAAAAAGTTCTTTATAATCCAGAAGATGCAGAAATGCTAAAATATAGACTTGCAGAGATTATTCTTGAAGGAAACAGAGAAAATATTATGTTCAAAAGATTTGAAAATGATAAAGAATATGAGTATTTTCTTAAAAGATTAGAATCAATAACTGAAAGAAAAGATATAATAAAAACTGCAAAGAAAAAGGTGACAATTTACAATCCAAACAAGAATAAAGTCTATATCAAAGATGATGACGGAGTAATTAAAGATATTATGGAAGTAAGCTCAAAAATAAGTGATATTTCCATTAGCTTTAGTTATGTTATGGTTGATTTAGATCAGGTTTATGGCATTGATTGGGAAGAAGAAAAAAATATAAGAGCTTTATTTCTTGATAATCCAGTTGAGATAGAAAAAAAGTTTATCTTCAAAGTAAATGAATCAAATTCTATAGAGGATGATTGTGAAAGGATAGTAGAAATTTTAAAAGCTATACCAGGTGTTCAAATTAAAGAATTTGCTGAATGGGATAAGATAAAAAATGAAGACTTATATTTTAAAGCATTATCTCAACTACCTAAAGGAGTTGCAATGAGATATAGAACAACAGGAACTGAAAAATCATATTATCTAAAAATGCCAGCAGATGACGGAACATCAATCACAAAAAGACATGAAAACAAATATCATTGCCAAAATAGAGAAGAATTTTTAGAACTTGTAAAATCTCTATTTAACTCGAAAGGTTACAATATTGAAAATATTCAGGTTACTGAAGGGGTCAAAATAAACACTGAAAGATATAAAAATTTAGTGAAAGTACAAGAAAGCATAATTGAAATTGCTTGCGATTTTTCAACATATGAATATGCAGGCAAAAAAGCATATGGAATGATGCTAGAATGTGAGCTAAAAGAAGGAGATGACATATCACTTTGGTATTTAAGCAAACATTTAAAAAATAATGGATTTGTTGAGACAAATGAATCTAAGGAAACAAGGGCAAAAAAAGCACTTGGGATTTAATAGCAAAAATGTTTAATGAGAGCAAAATAAATATTTGCTCTCATTTTTTATATATTAAATTTATATAAAATATTGATATTTCAAAATTTATATAGTAATATAAGTCATATAGGAGGAAATGATATGGATAGTAATTTAAATAAAAAAAGAAGTAATTATATAAATTGGGAAGAATATTTTATGGCAATAGCAAAACTATCAGCAATGAGAAGTAAAGACCCATCAACACAAGTAGGAGCATGTATAGTAAGTAATGACAACAGAATTTTATCTATAGGATATAATGGAGCACCAAATGGTTTTAGTGATGATGATTTTCCATGGGCAAGAGAAGGGGATAATTTAGATACAAAGTATCCATATGTATGCCACGCAGAGTTAAATGCAATTTTAAATTATAGGGGAAGTAAGAAAGATTTGGAAAATGCTAGAATATATGTAGATTTGTTTCCTTGTAATGAGTGTGCCAAAATTATTATTCAGTCAGGAATAAAAGAAGTGGTTTATTTATCTGATAAATATGCGACATCAGAAAATAATATTGCGTCAAGGAAATTGTTTGATAGTTGTGGTGTTGAATATCATAAGATTGATTTGAAGGAAGATAAAAAAATAGAGATAGAGTTAAAATAAAAAAAGAGGAATGCGATTCCTCTTTTTTTATTTTAATTCTACAACAGTAACTCCCATTTCACCTTCACCATAAGCACCAATCCTAAAAGATTTAACATGAGAATGAGTTTTTAAAAATTTTTGAATACCTTCACGTAGTTTTCCAGTTCCCTTACCATGAACAATTCTTACAGTCTGTAACTTAGCAAGATAACTATCGTCTAAAAACTTATCTACAACGAAAATTGCATCTTCAACATTTAAGCCGATAACATTTATTTCAGATTTAGCAGTTCTAGTTTTTGAAACAGAATTATAAGAAGAAGTAGAAGAAGTTTTTTTATTAGAATTTTTAACTTTTTCCAAAAATTTTATATTTATATTCATTTTCATACTTCCAATTTGGACTTGAACTTCATTAGACTTAGAAACATTAGATAAAACAATAGCATTTTGTCCGAAAGTTGTTATAAAAACTTCTGTATTTGGTTTAATATCTTTTAAATCTAATGATTGTATAGAACTTTTTTCTGCACTAGGTGTTATAGAAATACTTTTTATATTTCTATTTAATTGATTTCTCAAATTATTCAATTCACTATTAGAATTAGAAAAATTATTCATTTTAGATATAATTTCATTTGCTTCTTCTTTAGCATTTAACAAAATATTTCTAGCTTCAATTTTTGCATTATTAATAATACTTTTTTCTTGTTCTAATAATTTAGAATTATCTCTTTCTAAAGACTTTCTTAGATTAGAAACTTTATCTAATTCTTGTGAAATTTTACGTTTTTCATTTTCTATTTTAGATTTGTTATCATAAATATTTTTAAGCAATTCTTCGAAATCAACATCTTTTTTATTTAAATTAGATTTTGCATTATTAATAATATTTTCAGAAAGTCCAAGTTTTTTACTAATTTCAAATGCATTACTTTTGCCAGGGACACCAATTAAAAGGTGATAGGTAGGTGAAAGTGTGTTAATATCAAATTCAACAGAGGCATTTTCAAAACCATTAGTTATTAATGCATATTTTTTAAGTTCTTGATAATGAGTAGTTGCAACAGTTAGAGCTCCAGAAGTTTTAAAATAATCTAAAATACTGATAGCAAGTGAAGCACCTTCAAGTGGGTCTGTTCCAGATCCTAATTCGTCTACTAAAATTAATGAATTTTCGGTAGAGTTATTCACAATATCAACAATATTTTTCATATGTGATGAAAATGTGCTAAGTGAATCAGATATACTTTGGTCATCTCCTATATCAGCAAAAATTTTATCAAAAACATATATAGAAGTTTTTTCAGAGGCTGGTATATTAAGTCCACTACAAGCCATTGCAGTTAAAATTCCAATTGTTTTTAAAGTTACAGTTTTTCCTCCTGTATTTGGACCTGTTATTACTAAAGTAGAAAAATTTTTACCTAACTCAAGAGATATAGGAATCGCAGTGTTTTGATCAAGTAATGGGTGTTTAGCATTTTTTAATATTATTTCTTTATTGTCACTAATTATAGGAGTTATGCCTTTAATATTTCTAGAGTATTTAGCTTTAGCAAAAATAAAATCTAATTCTGCTATACATTCAATATCTGTTTTTAATTCTTCCACATAAGGATAAAAAAGTTTACTTAGATTTTGCAATATTCTTTCGATTTCTAGATTTTCCTCAATTTTTAAGTTTGCAAGTTCATTATTTAATTCGAAAACAGATATAGGTTCAATAAATACAGTAGAGCCTGAACTTGATATATCATGTACAAATCCTTTTATTTGAGATCTAGATTCTTCTTTGACTGGTATTACATATCTGTCATTTCTTAGTGTTACAACATTTTCTTGAATATATTTAGAATATCTTGAAGAATGAAGATAACTGTTTAATTTAGATTTTATATCTTGTTCAATATTTTTTTGTTTTTTTCTTATACTCGATAAATCTTTTGAAGCATTATCATCAATTGTATTTTCGTCTATTATGCTATTTGTAACTTTTTCAGTGATTGAGCTATTTGAATATAATTTAGAGAAGATGTTTGTTAAATAAATGAAATCATCATTATTTATATGATCTGCATAAAAATATTCTTTTAGGTTTTTTGAAATGTTTAATATATTATTAAGTTCTAAAATTGATTTTATTGAAAGTGTTCCATATGATTCAATAGTTTTTAAATTAATTGTGTTATCAGCTATATCATCAATTGGAGGAGTGCTATTTCTATATATAATATTTACAGCTTCTTCAGTTTCTTTTAACATATCTTGTACTTCTGTTTTATTGTTAGAAGGTAATAGTTTTAGGCATTGTTTTTTACCTAAATATGTTATAGCATAGTTTGAAAGTTTATTTAATATTTTATTATATTCTAATTTTTCTAGATAATTATTCATTTTATCAAATCCTTTTTATACATAAATTTTAGATTTTTGAACAATATAATTATACAGAGATTAATAAAATAAGTCAAATTTAAGAAAAAAATTAAAAAATAGGGTTGACAAATAAACACTAAATGAGTTAAAATATAAAGGCGTTAGGAAAATGAGCAAAATAACCATGGTGGATGTAGCGCAGTTGGTTAGAGCGCCAGTTTGTGGCACTGGAGGCCGTGGGTTCGAGTCCCATCTTCCACCCCATTTAAATTTAATATATATTGGGCTGTAGCCAAGCGGTAAGGCACCAGACTTTGACTCTGGCATGCGTGTGTTCGAATCCCACCAGCCCAGCCAATTAAAAAACATCTAATTAAACTTATTTTAAGAGGTTAATTAGATGATTTTTTTATTTTGTTAAAAGCTTATTGTTTCAGATAGAATATTTGTGAAGAAAATTATAATATAATGAAACATTTGTATAGTGAAGAGAATTTGAATAAAAGATGTTAAATTTGCTTGTAGTATTTTATTAAATATGATAATATACAGTCATATTTAATAAAATACCAAAGAGGAGGAAAAAATATGGAAGAAAAGAAAGTGATAAAAATAAGTTTATCAACAGTTTTTTTAGTAATTGCAATAATACTAATTTTTATAATGGCATATTATATATATGTTGAAAAAGCAAATGCTAATAAGGAAATTGCATCTTTAGAAGCAAATGCGATTAATATGCAAAATACTATAAATGATTTACAAGGAAAAATTGATAATATATCAAATACAATTAATTCTAGTACAAATAAAGAGAGTAACAATTCTCAATCTAATAATACTTCAAGCAATGAAAATATTAAATTTTCTGATGATGAAATAAAAAAATGTTTACAAGAATATTTAGAATTAGTTGGTATTAGAGAAGGATCACCATTGGGAATGCTTGTAAAACTTGGATTATGTGATTATTCTGATTATGATAATGCTAATAAGACTGATGATAACTATGTAAAAACAAATATAAAATATTCAGATTATAAAGAAAAAATGTTAAATTATGTAACAGAAGAATGGTTTAATACTAATTTTGAAAATGGTTATAAACAGCAAGATGGATTATTATATTATTTTGATGGTGGAGCAAGCGGAATAGAATTTGAAGTAAAGGATATCACATTAAAGGGTGATTATTCAGATTTGGCTTATATTGCAGAAGTGTACAATGTTCATCTTGATGATACAAAAGAACTAGAAAATATAGAATTTCACATATCAGATAATAATGGAAAATGTGTTATAAGTTATTGTGATTAGAAGTAAATTTAAGGCAGTTAGTATTTTTAATAGTCATATTCGCTACAAAAATTAATATAATTTAATAAATTTAATTGTGGAGGAATGATTATGGAAAATATCCAGATGAATGAAAATAATTTTATAACAAATATATTAAAAGGAGTCGGAATTTCATTAATAACAACACTTGTATTATTAATAATATTTTCAATAATTTTAACATATACAAATATACAAGAAACAGCTATTAATCCAGTGATAATGATAATTACAGCTATAAGTATATTAATAGGAAGTTCTATAGTAAATATAAAGATAAAAAAGAATGGATTAGTAAATGGAGCTATAATAGGAGCTATATATATTATATCAATATACCTAATATCTAGTATTCTAAATTGGAAATTTTCATTGAATTTACAATCAATAATAATGATTGTAATTGCAATAATATTTGGTGTTTTAGGAGGTATAATAGGAGTTAATAAAAAATAAAATTAAATGAATTAAAAGGTGGACAAAAAATAAAAACTATGGTAATATAAAATAGAAATTGGGGTATGGCCAAGCGGTAAGGCATCTGGCTCTGACCCAGAGATGCGTAGGTTCGAATCCTACTACCCCAGCCATAGATTTAGGTTCTGAATTAGTGAATAGAAAATAGAAAATCATCTATTGCAATTTAAAAACTTATATGGTAGAATTATGAAAGTAATAAAAATAAGAACCACAGGGAGGAATTATAAATGGAATTGGCAAGAACAATATTAACAGTGATATATTTTATTATAGCACTAGTAGTAATAGTATTAGCACTAATACAATCTAAGGATGATGCAGCTTTATCATCAACAATTACAGGATCTTCAACAAATAATTTTTATGAAAAAAATAAAGGTAGAACAAAAGAAGGAAAACAAAAAAGATTAATGGTAATATCATCAATATTATTTGGAATTTTAACAATTGTATTAGGAATATTGTATTTGGCATAGAAAAGAAAGCAGGTTTTAGGACTTGCTTTTTTGTTGTTTTAGTAATAAATCATATTGTACAACAACTAATAAAATGATATAATTAAGCAGATAGAAGAAAGGATGGAAGAATGTATAAAAAAGAAGATATTATTTTAGAATTTATGAAAGATGAAGAATACACTCCAATGAAAGCGAAAGAGATTGCAATGATTTTAGGTGTGCCAAAAAAAGAATATAATAAATTTGTTGAAGTGTTAAAGAAATTAGAAGAAGACTACAAAATTGTAAAAAACAAAAAGAATAGATATAGGTTAATAGGAGAAAATTTTCATGAAGGTATATATAGAAAAAATCAAAAAGGATTTGGATTTGTAAAAATAGGAAATCAAGAAGATGAAATATATATATCAAAAGAAAATTCATTAAATGCATTAAATGGAGATAGGGTTTTAGTAGAAATAATAGAAGAAAAAAATAAAATAAAAAATGCAGAAGGAAAAGTTAAGAAAATATTAAAACATGAAAAAGATACTGTTGTAGGAACGTTTCAGAAAAATCAGAATTTTGGGTTTGTAGTACCTGATGATAGAAGTTTAGGAACAGATATATTTATATCAAAGAATAATTTTGGGAAAGCAAGGGATGGTCATAAAGTATTAGTTCAAATAACAAAATATCCTGAAAATGGAAAAAATGCAGAAGGAAAAGTTATAGAAGTAATAGGGGATCCAAATCAAGCTGGAGTAGATATGTTATCTCTAATTAAAGAATATAATCTACCATCAACATTTCCTGAACAAGTTGTAGAAGAAGCTAAAAAATATGGGAACAAAATAGATAAAAAAGATATACCTAATAGAGTAGATTGTAGAGACCATATAATTTTTACAATAGATGGTGAAGATGCAAAGGATTTAGATGATGCAGTACGAGTTAAAAAATTGAAAAATGGAAATTACAGATTAGATGTTCATATAGCAGATGTTAGCTATTATGTAAGAGAAGGAAGTTTATTAGATAGAGAAGCACAAATAAGAGGAACAAGTATATATATGCTAGGTAGAGTAATACCAATGCTTCCAAGAGAATTATCAAATGGAATATGTAGCTTAAATGCAGGAGAAGATAGATTTACACTTTCATGTTCAATGGAAATAGACCCACAAGGAAAAACAATTGCAGCAGAGGTGTATAAAGGGATAATAAATGTATGTGAAAGAATGAATTATCACGATGTACAAAAAATATTAGATAAATCAGATAAAGAAGTTTTAAAAAGATATGAAAAATATATTGAAAACTTTGAATTAATGGCAGAACTTGCTACAATTTTAAAAAATAGAAGATTAGAAAAAGGATACTTAAATCTAGACATACCAGAGAGTAAAATAGAATTAGACAAAAATGGTAGAGCAATTAATGTAGGAAAATACGAAACAAGTTTTAGTAATGAAATAATAGAGCAATTTATGCTAACTGCAAATGAAACAATTGCTGAAAAGTTTTATTGGTTAGATGCGCCATTTATTTATAGAGTTCATGAAGATCCAGATTTAGACAAAGTAAAAGATTTAAATAAATTTCTATTTAACTTTGGGTTAAAAATAAAAATAGCAAATGAAAAAATTTATCCATTAGAAGTATCAAAAATATTAGAAGAGATAAAAGGAAAAGAAGAAGAAAAAGTAATATCAACTTTGATTCTTAGAACTTTAAAAGTTGCAAGGTATGAATCTGAAAATAAAGGTCATTTTGGAATTGCAAGTAAATATTATTGTCATTTTACATCACCAATAAGAAGATATCCTGATTTATTTATACATAGAATAATATCAAAATATTTGGAAGAAAATTATGATGTAGAGGAACAATTTTTAGAAGAATATAAAGAAAAAGCAGAACAAAGGGCAACAGCATCATCTGAAAGAGAAAAAGTAGCAACAAAAGTTGAAAGAGATAGTGAAGATATGAAAAAAGCAGAATACATGCAAGATAAAATTGGGGAAGAATATGATGGAATTGTGTCATCTGTTACTCAATTTGGAATTTTTGTTGAACTTGAAAATACTGTTGAAGGTTTGATTAGATTTGAAAATTTGGGTGATGAGTATTTTATTTATGATGAAGAGAGAAAGAGACTAATTGGAGAGAAATCTAATAAGACTTATAAAATTGGTGATAAGGTTAAAATTAGAGTTATATCAGCAAATAAAATGTTGAGGCAAGTTGATTTTGAAATAGTTTAAAATAAAAATTAAAAAATAAGTTTGTTGAAGAATTTTTATTTGAGTTTAACATAACTAAAGAGGTTTCCTGCTTATTTGGGAAACCTCTTTCATTTTTTCTCTTAATTATCTCATAAATACAACTACAATAGAAAATACAGAAACAATCACAGAAAATACAATAAGCCCAATTCCGTCCAGCCTTATTATCCTGATTTCTTATCTCATAAACAGCATAAAATACAGTTTTCAAAAAAATATACAAACTAACAATAACAAATAAAATATTAAAAGCTAAATCAATCATATGCATCATCCTTTTTTAAGTTTTAGTTAATAAAACTCCTGAATCAATATTAGTATCAATAGTTACATCAAAAGTAGAATTTATATAATTATCTGTCCAATTATAATTCTCAAAATCTTGATTTGTAGCAAAATCAGATATAACATATTTTCCTAAACCAGTTACATCGCTTTTAAATTCCTGAGAAGTTTTATATAAATATTCAGAAAGAACAGACTCTAAATATTTATTACAAGAATTTGAAATCGCTGATAAAGAGTTTTCATCTAAATAACTAGAATTTTCAGTCACGGAATATACTTTAGCACCAAAGTAATAATCAATTTTTATATAAGGAGAACCATTAACAATTTTTACATCTATTTTAGATTTAGACAATGGAGTTACAAAAACATCAATATTTGAATTTTCATTATTAGGGTCTGGGATAGATATAATAAAACTATCAACATCTTTTTTCAATATATTAAAGCAGACAGTTTCGATAGCATTTAATTCACCAACTAATTTATCATGTTTAAATACAGCCATACCAATATTTTCAACACCTTTTGTACCAGAAATAGGAGAAGAACCAGATTGAACATCCGAATCATCAACATTAGCAGTTTGAGATGAGCCACTATTGCTAGATGTTACACCTCCTAAAATAGTATAAGGTTCGCAATAATTACATATTAAACTATTAAAGAAATTACCAATAGTAGCATTAGTTAAGTAACCAGTATATTTACTAGAATCTGGGAAAAGATCATAATATCTTGATATAGAATTTTCTAAGCTAGGGTCACAAGATTTTATATAATATTCAGCATTACATTTACTTACAATAATATTTGCAGAAGGTCTTACTTGAACATCATTCATAAGAGTATAAATATAATTTGAAATACCATGTGCAGCTATTTCCTCAGAGAATACAATTATTCTACAATGAGACAAATCTAATCTTTTTGCAAAATAAGTATTCATTATATTGATTGCATTTGCTATTGAATTAGCATCTACACTATCTTCAATAATTTGAGATTCTTGATTAGAACCTTCGGTAGTAGAAGGAGCTTTTACAAATTGAAATGTTACTTTTATTTCTTTTGTATCAGATACATCAATTCCTAAAGCGATAACAAATGCAAGGTTGTCAAGATTTAAGGCAGAATAAGAAGTATTAAATGCAACAAGAAAAACCAAAATAATTATTATAATAAAAATTTTTTTCAAAATACTATTCATTTAACCACCAGCCTTTTTCTTTAAATTAGATAAAACTAAAACAAAAATTCCTAAAAAAATGAGTGCAAGGCTTAAATATCTATAAATATTTGTTTCAAAATAATTAATAATAGAATAATTTTTAGGAAGTAGTGCTATTGCAAATGTCAAGATCAATAATATATATATTAATTGAGATGAGTCTTTCAAGTTAAATATTTTTTTCAAGATTTGAGTAGAAAATTTACATGATATACTTAAATAGCAACAAAAAGAAATTGTCCAAATAAGTAAAAATAATGACTCAAAACGTTGAAAAAAGCTACCAAATTCTATATATCTACTTACTGAAAAAAGAGGCATTATTTCATCAGTGCTTATATAGATAGAAAACATAAATAACAATGTTGCAACACACATAATAATAAATAATCCAGATAATAACACTGATAAGATAGAAACATATTTAAATTTTTTAGGTTCTTTTAAAAGTGGTGGTAAAAAGTAGAGATATGTTATTCCTGCAAAACACCCTATATTAGTAAGCCCTAAAAGAAAAGTATTTTCAAATCCATCTCCTTGAATTGGAAAAATTCTATAAAATGAAAAATTATTTAAATTTCCTACAAATAAAAGTATAATGCTTACTATTAAGAAGGGAAATATTATGGAAGTAGTTCTTATTGTAGAATTAAAACCTAATGTATTAGTAACAGCAATAGCAATTATAAATAGTAATATAACATATACAATATCTGTATAAGGGAAATATACAACTTTTAAACCTTCACAAAAACTTCTTAAAAAAATAGAAGAGGTTATAATAAAATAAAATATAAAAATAAAACCAATTATATTTTTAAAAACATTACCACCTACATATTGAGAAATATCTAAAATATCTAAACCTGGAAATTTTTTAAATAATTTATAAATAAGAAAGGCGATAACTAAACATATAATAGTTATATATATTATATTTATTAGAACACTAGATTTTGTTTCATTAATCATAGTTCTTGATAATGAAATAACTGTAAAAGGTGCTAGTATTGATAGAACAAGTAATATAGCTTCAAAAGTTCCTAATTTTGATGTAGACATGTAAACCTCCTTTTTTAAAATTTCCACTTCATAGATATTTTATCTTGTTTCTTTTCACGTTTAGATGCAAGGTAATTTGCTCTATATTCTCTTCTCCATATAGGTGGAAGTAAAAATCCATTATTTTTAGAATTAATAGCTGGAGCATATGGTGTTGTATAAGGAATACCAAAAGACTCTATATCACATAAAGTAGATAAATAAACAAAAATGCCTATACCGATTCCAATAAAACCTGCAATGAAACCTGATAAAATAAAAGCAAATCTAAAGAACCTTAAATGAAAACTAAAAGTAAAATCAGGAATTGCAAAAGAACTTATACCTGTTATTGCAACAATAATTATTAAAATTGGACTAACAATACCTGCACTAACGGCTGCTTGACCTAAAACTAAAGCACCTACAATACCTAAAGTTGGACCAATTGGAGATGGAACTCTTAAACCCGCCTCTCTAATGATTTCAAAAGATATTTCCATTATTATGATTTCAAATATTGTTGGAAAAGGAACACTTTGCCTTGAACCTAGAATTGTATATAATAATTCCGTTGGTATAATTTCACGATGGAAGCTTGTAATAGCAACATATAATCCTGGTAAAAGAAGTGTAAAAAAAGCAGCTAAAGCTCGAATTCGTTTTAAAAAATTTGCAAAAATCGTTTTTAGATTAGTGTCCTCAGGAGAAGATAAAAAATCTATTAAAACAGCTGGCATAATTAATGCATATGGAGAACCGTTAACTAGAACAATGACTCTGCCTTGTAAAAGATTTTTTACAGCATTATCAGGTCTTTCAGATACTAATATTTTTGGAACACCCAAGATATTATTATCTGTTAATAATTGTTCTAATTCTCCTGCAGAAAGAAGAGAATCAACTTCTAAATTATTAAGCCTATATTTAACTTCAGCTATTAAGTCACTATTAGTAATATCTTGCATATAGCAAACAGTACAATTTGTTTGAGTTATTTTTCCAACTTTTACATTTTCAATAATTAGATTCTCGTTATTAGTAAGTCTTCTTAAAAGAGAAGTATTTGTACGAATATTTTCAACAAAAGCTTCGTGAGAGCCTTTTATAACAACTTCATTTTCTGGTTGAGAAATACTTCTTTGTTTAAAACCTTTAATATCAATATTAAAACAAACAGGTAAAGTATCAACAAATAAAGCACAATTTCCAGAATTAACACCAGAAAAAATATCCTTAAAAGAAGTTTCCTTTTTTACATTATTTTGAGGAATTAGACAATTTTGAATATATTCATCTAAATTAAATTTTTTTACTTTTCTAACTGTAATATTATTAGTGACAGCTTCAGAGATGACTCTATTTTGCTCACTATCAAAAAGATTGTTTTTATTTCTCATCATTAAGGGTTCTAAAACGAAATCATTTAGAGCTTGAGAATCTATCATTCCATCAATATAAAGTAATAAAGCTTTATATTGCTTACCTCTTGCATTTAAAATAAAGTTACGTGTAACAATATCACTATTAATTAATAAGTTATATTTGGTTTTGATATAGTCTAAATTAGTATCTATATTTTCAAAAATATTTGGAGAATTTTTTTGATCATCTTTGCTGTTTTGAATAGTTGTAGATTCAGGATTATCAGAATCATCTGGTAAAGAAAAATGGTATGTGTTTTTCGGAGTATAACCAAATACGTTATTTATAATATCTTTCACTTTCATAATAACACTTCTCCTTACTTTTATAGAATGAAATATAACTAATTTTTTATAGTATTAGCGAAAAAAATGAAAATATACTAGTTTTTAACAATAAAAAATGTTATAATAAAATATAGATGCACGAAAGAGAGTGAAAAGTAATGAAATCAAAATTAACATCATTTTTATTAATATTAATAATAATATTATTATGCGTTTTGGGAGTAATTATATATAATGAAATTAACTCAAATAGTATAGTAAATGAAGTACAAGAATTTGTATCAAATATTACAATTTCAACTATAAGTACAGATGAAAATAGAAGTAATTCAGAAGTAATAGAAAGTGTAATAAATTTATCAGAAAGCACGAATAAAAATGTGAATGATAATGATACACAAACATATAAATATTTTTATAATCAATTAGAAGATTATTCAAAAATAATATATGATGAAATAGAAAAAAACAAAGAAAATATGAAAACAGGAACATATGAGATAAACTTAGGAACCAAATTTTCTTCATTACTATCAAAAAATAATGGTGAAGAAGAGTTAAGAAAATATTATCAATCAGTAATTGAAAGTTATACATATGATAATCCAGATATATTTTATATAGATTTTGGAAAAATATATTTAAATATCGAAACAACCACAAAAGGAAAAAATACGACATATAAAGTATTTTTAAATTCAGGAGATAATGATAATTATTTAACAGATGAATTTTCATCAAAAGAAGAAATTGATAATGCTTTAAATGATATTGAAAAAGTAAAATATTATTTTATTCAAAATAAAAAAGAAAATACATATGAAAATATCAAAATGGTACATGATTATTTAATCGAAAGTATAGAATATGATGAAAATACTTCTTATTCATATAATATATATGGAGCTCTTGTAAATAAGAAATGTGTATGTGAAGGATATGCAAAATCGTTTAAATATTTAATGGATGCATTAGATATACCATGTACTATAATAATAGGAGAGGCAACTAATTCACAAGGAGATACAGAAAAGCATGCATGGAACTATGTAAAATTGAATGAAGTTTGGTATGCTGTAGATTGCACATGGGATGATCCAATAATAGTAGGGCCTGGTTTTTTAAGTAATTCTTCAAAATATAAATATTTTTTAAAAGGGGAGAGTGAATTAAATAAAACTCATATACCAAATGGACAATTCACCGAAAATGGAAAAGTGTTTACATTTCCAACGTTAAATATAAATAATTATTAAGATGATGAGGGAGAGTTATTATGGTATTAAAAGATATGTTAATAGCGGGAAATAAAAAAATAAAAGTTTATGCATTTGTAGGACCATCAGGAACAGGTAAAAGTTATAGAGCGCAAATGGTTGCAAGTGAGAAAAATATAAATTATATAATAGATGATGGTTTACTAATTAAGGATAATCAAGTAATTGCTGGAGAATCAGCTAAAAAGGCTCCAACAAAAATTGAAACTGTAAAGCATGCTTTATTTTATAAAGAAGAAGAAAAAGAAGAAATAGTAAAAGCATTAAAGAAATATAAGCCAGAAAGTATATTGATACTTGGAACATCAGATGGAATGGTAAAAAAAATAGCAGCAAATTTAGGGTTGCCAGATATATCAGAAATAACGTATATTTCTGATGTGGCAACACAAGAAGAAATGGAAACTGCAAGAAGAATAAGAGTAACAGAAGGAAAACATGTAATTCCAGTTCCAACATTTGAAATAAAAAAGGATTTTTCAGGATATTTGCTAGATCCATTACAGATATTTAAAACAAAAGGAAGAGGTAATAAGCCATATATATCAGAAAAATCAATAATAAGACCAACATTTAGTTATCTTGGAAATTTTATAATTTCAGATACAGTATTTAAGCAAATATTAGAATATTTAGTTGTAAAAACACCAGGGATATATAAAGTGCAAAAAATAAGGGTAGACAATTTTGGTGAAGGTGTGAAACTATATATGGAAGTTACAATAGTGTATGGTTTTAATATGATTGATGGAATTAAAGAATTTAAAAATAAAGCTAAAAAGGAAATAGAAAAATTGACTGCTATGAATGTTGAAGAATTTGAAGTGGTGGTTAAAAATGTCTATGTACCAGAGAAGGGAGAATAAAATGAAAAATGTTTTTAAACCAATTGGAAGAGGAATAGTAAAAGGAGCAATTTGGATTTATTGTAAAATAGTATATAGATTTGAAGTAATAGGTAAAGAGAATATACCAAAAGATGGTTCAGTAATTGTTTGTGCAAATCATAGGAGTTTTTTAGATCCACCTTTGATAGAAATAACAACAGGGAGATATACAAGATTTTTGGCTAAAGAGGAATTGACTAAAAATAAGTTTCTTGCTTTGTTGGGTTATGTGTTTGATGCTATTTTAGTCAAAAGGGATTCAAAAGAGGTTAAAGCTTTAAAAGAGTCTTTGCAAACTTTGAAAAATGGAGATTGTCTAGCTTTATTCCCAGAGGGAACAAGAAATGGTTTGGCAAAAGGAGAAAAAGTTAAAGATGGTGCTGCATTTTTTGCTGTAAGAAGCGGGGCAAAAGTTGTTCCTTGTGGTATTAAAGGAGGAGAAAAAGGTAATAGGAAGATTACTGTTACTTATGGTGAACCTTTGGATTTTAGTGAATTTAAAGGTAGTAAGGATAAGGCTGTTTTGGATAAGGTTACGGAGGAGATAATGGAAAACATAATGAGTTTGACAAAATAGGGGTTTTTGGTGTATAATGTTGTGGTTATAATTATTTGACTTGGTGTAGAGTGTGAGTGAGCCGCCTAAAAATATTTTTAGGCTACTCTACTAGCAAGGATAAAAGGTAAATATTCAATAGGTAAAAAGATTGTATTAAAAAAGGGGTAATAGATTATGAATAATGAGAAAATAAGAAATATTGCGATAATTGCACACGTTGACCACGGAAAAACAACATTAGTAGACGCATTATTAAGACAAAGTAATATATTCAGAGAAAATGAACAAGTTCAAGAAAGAGTTATGGATTCAAATGATCAAGAAAAAGAGAGGGGAATTACAATTCTTTCCAAAAATACATCAGTAATGCATGGAGATGTTAAGATAAATATAGTAGATACACCTGGACATGCTGATTTTGGTGGAGAGGTTGAAAGAGTTTTAAAAACAGTTGATGGTGTTGTACTTTTAGTTGATGCTTTTGAAGGAGCTATGCCTCAAACAAGAGAGGTTTTAAAAAAATCATTAGCTTTAGGTTTAAAACCAATAGTTGTTATAAATAAAATAGATAGACCAGGAGCAACTCCTGAAAAAGTTGTCGACCAAGTAATCGAGTTATTTATAGAATTAGATGCAACAGATGAACAATTAGAGTTTCCAGTTGTATATGCATCTGCAAAAAATGGAATTGCAAAAATGGATTTAGCAGATGAAACAACAGATTTAACATGTTTATTTGAAACAATAATAAATACAATTAGTGCTCCAAATTGTGATGAAGAAGGTCCTGCACAAATGTTAGTTTCAAACATAGATTATGATGATTATGTTGGAAGAATTGCAGTAGGAAGAGTTGAAAGAGGAGTAATAAAAACAGGTATGCCTGTTGCAATCTGTGGTAAAGAAGATAAAATAACACAAGGAAGAATTGCTAAGGTATATACACATGTTGGATTAAATAAAGTTGAAGTTGAAGAAGGAAAAGCAGGAGATATAATCGAACTTGCAGGTCTTGCTGATATTAATATAGGAGACACAATATGTGACTTCAATAACCCAGAAAAAATACCATTTGTAGATATAGATGAACCAACAGTATCTATGACATTTAGTGTAAATAATGGACCATTTGCTGGAAAAGAAGGACAATTTATTACATCAAGACATATTAGAGATAGATTGTTTAAAGAATTAGAAAGAAATGTATCTTTAAGAGTAAAAGAAACAGATACACCAGATGCATTCGAAGTATCAGGAAGAGGAGAACTTCATTTATCAGTATTAATCGAAACAATGAGAAGAGAAGGATTTGAACTTTTAGTTTCAAGACCAAAAGTTATATTTAAAGAAATAGATGGAGTAAAATCTGAACCAATTGAATTATTAGTTGTAAATGTACCAGATGATTGCGTAGGAAATGTTATAGAAAAATTAGGAAGAAGAAAAGCTGAAATGGTAAATATGGAACCTGCAGAAGCTGGACATACAAAAATAGAATTTAAAATACCAGCAAGAGGATTAATTGGTTATAGAACTGAATTCCTTACAGATACAAAAGGTGAAGGAACAATGAACCATATATTTGATTCATATGAACCATATAAAGGAGATATCCAAGCTCGTGTTAGAGGAACAATAATAGCATTTGAACCTGGAAAATCAGTAACATATGGATTATACAATGCTCAAGATAAAGGTGATTTATTTATAGGAGCAGGTGTAGAGGTTTATGAAGGAATGATAGTTGGTTTGAATTCTAGAGGAGAAGATTTGGCTATAAATGTATGTAAAGAAAAACATTTAACAAATACTAGAGCATCTGGTTCAGATGAAGCTTTAAGATTAGTTCCACCAATTCAAATGTCTTTAGAGAAGGCTATTGAATTTATACAAGATGATGAATTAGTAGAGGTTACACCTAAATCTATTAGATTGAGAAAGAAAATATTAGATTCTAAAGAAAGAGAAAGAGCTAATAGAAATAAATAGAGATAGAGAGCAGAGGGAAGAAGTCAGATGTCTGACATCCGACCTCTGATTTCCAACCTCTAACATAGGGAGCGAAGTAATGAATAAAGAAGAATTAGAAAAAATAAAGAAAAAAGCTCTGGAAGAGCATATACCCATAATAATGGATGATACTTTAGAAGTTATAGAAAAAGAATTAAAAAGTAATCCACCAAAAAGAATATTAGAAATAGGGACAGCAGTGGGATATTCAGCAATATGTTTTTCAGAGTTTCTAGATGAAAATGGAAAAATTGATACAATAGAGAGAGATGAAGAAAGAATAAAAGAGGCTAAAATAAATATTAAAAATGTTGGAGTGGAAGAAAAAATAAATATCTATGAAGGTGATGCTGTAGAAATATTACCAACATTAAATGAAAAATATGATATGGTATTTATAGATGCAGCAAAAGGAAAATATCCATTTTTTCTACAACAAGCATTAAGAATGATAAATAAAAATGGAATAATTTTTGCAGATAATATTTTATATAAAGGATATGTTATGAGTGATTATAATAAACATAAACAAAGAACAGCTGTAAGAAATTTGAGAGAATATATAAAAGAAGTATCTGAAAATCCAGATTTAGAAACAGAAATATTGGAAGTTGGAGATGGACTTGCAATAAGCAAAATAAAGAAGTAAGATAAATTATCTTGCTTCTTTATTTTGTTCTTTTTCAGTTTCTAAATTTATATTTCTTAGTTTTTTTCTTATTTGTTTAAATTCTATTCCTAAAAGATTTTCTAATTCATATTGTTCGGCTCTAAATTTTTCATATGTAATTGGACTTTTTTTAGAGTTTTCTAAATTCGAATGGTCATTTCTATCAGAATTGTAAAAATGATAGAAACGATTTTCTAAAGGAATATCTACTATAATAGGTTTTCCAAATTCGTCAGAAAAACAGCTTATTTCAGAATATATAGGAACTCTGTTAGTAGATAAATCATTTAATATTCTTGGTTTATATTTTTTATGAGCTATTTCTCCAGATGTTTTAGAAAGATTTTCCATATCAAAAGTTCTTATTTGAGTTTCGTATGTTAAGTCTTTATTATTTTTGTGTTCCATTAAAATATGTATAGATTCATAACCATTCTTTTTTGGATGTTTAATATAATCTTTAGTAATATATTCTTTATCAGAATTAGCAACATTTGGTTCAATATCTTTTTTCATTCTAAATTTTGTTTGAATTCTGAAATCATATAAAGCTTTTGCAACTTCATCACACATTCTTTTTAAATCTTGTTCATCTAGTGCATATAATTCTTTTAAAGCCTCTTCATTATTAGCATATTTTTCTTTTAAAAGATTTCTTTCTTCATTACCAGTATATTCTGAAAGTATAATTCTTTCAGCTATAATGTCATTGATATATGGATTTTTTCCTTCTAATATATTTTCGTTTAATTTTCTAATATAGCTGTCATAAGACTTAGTTCTTATTTTTATATTAAATACTAATTCTGGAAAACGTTTTTGTAAGTATGCTCTTTCCATTGTTGCATATTTTTTGATTTCATCAACATAATCATTAATGTATAAGTTGTATCTATCTATTAATTCTTGATAGTCCTCTCTGTTATTTAGCGCTGAAAAATCAGTTGCTTTTAGTGGAAATTGAAATAATATATGTTGCTCAGTAGGAGAATCTTTTAGTTTTATGTTTAAATATTTATTATCATCTGATATCTGAGCTTGAACGTTTTCGGGCATAGGAAATAAACCTAATTTAGATAACAATAAATTAGTTGTATCAGATGTATTAAAAGATGAGCCATTAAGCGCTGGAACATCTACATGTAATGTTTTTTTAAAGTTATTGTTTTTCATTAAATCCCTCCTATATAATTTATAACAGCACAAATAATATTATACCAAATATTGGCGGTAAAAGCAATAGATTTTTTGAAAATTATGTAAATCTAGGGTTATCATTCTGTTCTAAGCATATAGAGTAGTTGGAAAATGTTGCTATATAATAAATTTACATATTGTAGTTGACAAAATAAGTATAAAGAGTATATATTAGAATATAGAAAGTAAAAAATGAAGGGAAGAATAAAATGAAAAAGATAGAATTATTAGCACCAGCAGGATCATTCGAAAAAGCGAAAACAGCATTTAGATATGGAGCAGATGCAGTATATTGTGGAACATCATCATTATCATTAAGAACAAGAGCAGATATGGATAATGATGACTTAATAAAAACAATTAAATATGCACATAGTATTGGAAAAAAGGTACATGTAACATTAAATATTTTTGCATGGGATGAAAAATATGAAGAAATAATAGAAATGGCAAAAATACTAAATGAAGTAAAACCAGATGCTATAATTGCCGCAGATGGTGGAGTTATAGAAACATTAAAGAAATATGCGCCAAATGTACCAATACATGTGAGTACACAAGCAAATATAGTAAGTTTACATGATGCAAATTTCTGGTATAAAAATGGGGCTAAAAGAGTAATAATGGCAAGAGAAATAAATAAAGAACAATTAAAGTTCATTATGGAAAACAAACCAGAAGATTTAGAAGTAGAAATGTTTGGACATGGTTCAATATGTTTTGCTTTTTCAGGAAGATGTTTTTTAAGTGATTTCTTATGTGGAAGAAGTGCGAATTTAGGAGATTGTGCTCAAAGTTGTAGATGGTCATATAATTTATATGCAGAAGAAAAAAATAACCCAGGAGAACTTATGCCAATAGAAGAAAGTGAATATGGGACAAGTATATTTTCATCAAAAGATTTATGCTTAATAAAAGAAATACCAGAAATAATAGATATGGGAATAGATAGTTTAAAAATAGAAGGAAGATTAAAAACAGAATATTATATAGCAAGTGTAATAAATGTATATAGAAATGCGATTGATGATTATATGAGAGATCCGGAGAATTATGATTATACAAAATATTTAAAAGAAATAGAAAAAGTAAAAACAAGAGAATTTACAACATTTTATTTTAATGATAGAGATAATAAAGATGTACAAGATTTAAGTGGAAGACAATATAATGATCAATATGAATTTGGTGGAAAAATTATAGAATATAGTGAAGAAAAATCTATAATAGAGATAAAAAATAAATTAGCTGTTGGAGATATTATGGAGATAATAATTCCAAATCAACTTGAACCAGAAGTGTTTGAGATTGAAAAACTTTGGGATTATGAGACTGGAGAAGAAATTGATAGTGTGAGTCCAGGGGTTAAAGGGCAAAAGGTGTTTTTGAAGTTGCCAAATGAATGTGATAATGGTTGGATAATAAGAAGAAAAAAATAGATTAAGAAGAATGATTGTAGGGATTTTGAGACCTGTCCCCATATCCCTACAATCATTCTTCTTAATCTATTTTTTAATCTGCACTAGTATCTTCTAATAATATATCCAAAATTTTAGGATAAATTTTAGAAGCATTCTTATTCCAATTATCAACAATTTTTTTAGCTCTATCACGAGAACCCGCAAAAGTTCGAACCTCAAAAATAGTTTCATTCTTTTCAATAATTTTACATTTAATAGTATAATCATTTTCATTTTTAGGAATAAATTCACTAATTATAGAAGTTTTATCAGAAATAGAAGAAAATTCTTTTTTAAAAACATTATCTGCTTTTAATTTTAATATTCCTGGTAATACATCAATTGTAAGAGAAAGTGCGCTTATTCCTTCGCTTGTTATTCTTAGTACAGATTCTTCTTCATCTTTAGTGAATATTCCTACTAACTTTGAAGCTAATAAATCTGTTAAAACCTCTTTGAAATAAAAATAATTAACATCATTTATTGAAGAGATAATTTTATATAAACCACCTTCTATAATACCATCAGATATTTGGTCTAATATATATAAAATTAAAACTTTATTCTCAGCTAAAGCAGTAGTATTATCTGAACTAGACATTTTTATAACACTCCTTACTTTATTTATTTTTTGAAATTATATCATAAAAGATGGAAAAAGTAAAATATTTTGACAATAAATGTTTGAAAAAATAAAAAACAGTTGTATAATAAAATATGACAATAAAATTTAAGGAGGAATTTATATGAAAAAAGGAAAAGTAGTTTTAGTAGGAACAGGATTTGTAGGAATGAGTATGGCGTATTCTATGTTAAATAGAGGTGGTGTTAATGAATTAGTATTAATAGATATAGATAAAGAAAAAACTATAGGAGAACAGATGGACTTATCTCATGGATTACCATTTGCTCCACAAAAAATGGTAATAAAAGCAGGTGATTATGATGAATGTAAAGATGCACAAGTTGTTGTAATCACAGCTGGAATAGCACAAAAACCAGGACAGACAAGATTAGAATTAGCAGAGACAAATACAAAAATAATGAAAAGTATTACAGAGAATATAATGGCAAGTGGATTTGATGGAATCATAATTGTTGCTAGTAATCCGGTTGATTTAATGACATATGTTGTAGCAAAGGTATCTGGATTACCGAAAAATAGAGTATTAGGTTCAGGAACTGTTTTAGATACAGCGAGATTACGTTATATAATTTCAGGATATTTGAAAGTATCAAGTAAAAATATTCATGCATATATAATGGGAGAACATGGAGATTCTTCATTTGTTCCATGGGAACATGCATATGTAGGATGTAAAAAAATAAAAGATGTAATGAAGGATAATAATTATCCAATAAAAAATTTAGAAAAGATTCATCAAGATGTTGTAAATGCAGCATATGAAATTATAGATAAAAAGAAAGCAACATATTATGGAATTGGTATGGCTTTGAGTAAATTAGTAAAAGCAGTTTTGGATAATGAAAATTGTATTTTAACAGTTTCTACTTATTTAAAAGATGGAGAATATGGCCAAGATGATATTTATATAGGTGTTCCAGCAATTATAAATAGTAAAGGTGTTAGAGAATTGGTAAAACTGGAATTAAGTCAAGAAGAACAATCTAAGTTGGATAATAGTTGTAAAATTATAAAACATATGAGAGAAAAATCTATTGATAATATTATAGAAGGATAAGTTGCCTAAAAAGAATGCTCTTTTTGGGCAACTTATTTTTAATTAACATAAAAATTTTAAAAAAGAGAGAAATTACCAAAAACCTGTTGACATACGGACAAAAGCATTGTATAATATAGGAGCATGAACTAAGCGGTGAAACTGAATGTGGCTACATACTTACGGAAAGTAGGGATGGAGGGAACTTTAGTGGAGTATGTCATGGCAAAGACCAGGCGGTAAGATGATGCACACTTATCCCAGAATTATCATGCATATTTTGGGTTTTAATACAAGGTGATTTCAAAACACCAGAGTGCGTTTTAACTTGCCAAGGTAATTAAGTTAGCTGTTAGCGAAGAATGAGCGTTACAGATAACTTATGCAAACGAACGACAGTGAGTTTGTAAACATTAAAATAATTAAATTATATTAAGGAGGGAAAATTACAATGGCAAACACAACAGTTGTAACAAGTGAAAAAATAAGAATAAGATTAAAAGCTTATGACCATGTAGTTTTAGATCAGTCTGCTGAAAAGATAGTAGAAACAGCTAAAAAAACAGGAGCAAAAGTTTCAGGTCCTATTCCATTACCAACACAGAAAGAAGTCGTAACAATATTACGTTCTCCACACAAATATAAAGATTCAAGAGAACAATTTGAAATGAGAACACATAAAAGAGTTATAGACATTCTTTACCCAACACAAAAAACAGTTGATAGTCTAATGAAATTAGAATTACCAGCAGGTGTTGATATTGAAATTAAGCTATAGTGTTAACGAGAGGTTTTGACAAAAACATCGAGTGTTACAGTTAGCTTATGCAATCGACTGCAAGGAGATTGCAAACATTAAAAAAGAAAAATACAAATGCCAACGCATTTGCACACTGGCGCTGTAAAACAAAAATAAACAGCCTCAGCAAAAACCAAGCTGACATAAAAATGCCAGCCAATAGTTAGGAGGAAAATAAAAATGAAAAAAGGAATAATCGGAAGAAAAGTTGGAATGACACAAATCTTTGACGAAAAAGGAAATGTAATTCCAGTAACAGTTATAGAAGCTGGACCATGTGTAGTAGCACAAGTAAAAACAGTGGAAACTGATGGATATGATGCTATACAATTAGGATTCGGTGAAGTAAAAGAAAAACATATAAACAAACCAGAAAAAGGACATTTTGCAAAAGCTGGTCTTGAAGCAAAAAAACACCTAAGAGAATTCAGATTAGAAACAGTTGAAGGTGTAAAAGTAGGAGACGAAGTAAAAGCAGATGTATTTGAAGCTGGAGAAAAAGTAGATGTTCAAGGAATATCTAAAGGAAAAGGATTCCAAGGTGTTATCAAAAGACATGGACAACACAGAGGACCAATGGGACATGGATCTATGTATCATAGAAGACCAGGTTCAATGGGTGCTACATCAACACCAGGTAGAGTATTTAAGGGTAAAAAATTACCAGGACATATGGGAAGAGTTACAATTACAATACAAAACTTAGATGTTGTAAGAGTAGACATGGACAAAAATGTAATATTATTAAAAGGTAGTGTTCCAGGAGCAAAAGGATCTATCTTAAAAATAAAATCAGCTGTAAAGGCTACTAAATAGAAGGAAGGAGGAAATACGAAATGCCAAAAATAGATGTATATGATATAAAAGGTAAAAAAGTAAGTGACGTAGAATTAGCTGAAAGTGTATTTGGAATTGAACCAAATGAAGCTATAGTACATAGCGTTTTAGTAAACTATTTAGCTAATCAAAGACAAGGTACACAAAGTACAAAAACAAGAGCAGAAGTACGTGGTGGTGGTAGAAAACCATGGAGACAAAAAGGAACAGGTAGAGCAAGACAAGGAAGTATTAGAGCTCCACAATGGGTAAAAGGTGGTATAGCTTTAGGTCCAAAACCTCGTTCATACAAATATACTGTTAATAAAAAAGAAAGAAGATTAGCAATAAAATCATTATTAAGTTCTAAAGTATTAGAAAAAGAATTAACAGTTGTTGATAAATTAGAATTATCAGAAATCAAAACAAAAACAATGGTAAAAGCGTTAGCAGATTTAAAAGTTGAAGGAAAAACATTAATCGTTTTAGCTGATAAAAATGAAAATGTTTTAATGTCATCAAGAAATATCGAAGGAGTTAAAACAATTTTATTAAACAACATAAATGTATTTGATTTATTAAAATACAATAACTTAGTTTTACCTCTAGAAACTGTTAAGAAAATAGAGGAGGTGTACGCATAATGATACCAGAAGAAATTATAATTGCACCAGTTGTTACTGAAAAAAGCAATGATGAATTACAACAAGGAAAATACACTTTTAAAGTAAATAAAAAGGCTACAAAAGTTGAAATAGCAAAAGCTGTTGAAAAACTTTTTGAAGTTAGAGTGCTAAAAGTAAACACAATGACAGTTAAAGGAAAAGAAAAGAGAGTTGGATACCATATAGGTAAAACATCAGATTGGAAAAAAGCTATAGTTACTATAGATACAAATCCAGCAGAAGCTTCTTACTTAGCTAAAGGTGGTAAAGCTACTAAGGCTACTAAGAAATATAAAGATTCAATTGATGAATTTATGGGAGCATAAAGTAGGCAAATGAAAGCAGGTAAAATATGGATGAAAAAAGAAAAAAATGGTGTAAAAAGTATAAAGTAAAAATTGCAGATGGTGGTTTTATAGATAAATTTTGCATGCCAGAACATGTGCAATGTATACTTCCAGCGAGACCAGGACAAAAACCATATTTCATAGGATTTGATGGAAAATCAAAAACTTACGAGCAACTTACTGAAGAGGAAAAACAAGATTATAGAGAACAACAAGTACAAATTCCAGAAAACTTACATGAATTTACTAATAAAAAATGTGCATTAGAGAAAGCAAAAATTGATATTGTTAAAAAAAATAGAGATAAATCTCATAAAAATGTATTGGAAAAATCAAATATTAATTTGATAAAAGATATTGATGAAAGATATCGGGAAAGAACCCGGAGAATAAAGAATATCTGCAGTTCGAGCAGGAAAAAATCGAAATATAGAAAGGAAGATAAAATCATGGGAATGAAACATTTTAATCCATATACACCATCAAGAAGAAACATGACAGTTTCAGATTTTTCAGAAATAACAAAGAAAACACCAGAAAAATCTTTGTTAGCTAAAAAGAAAGAAAAAGCAGGAAGAAACAGTTATGGTAGAATAACAGTAAGACATCAAGGTGGAGGAAACAGACAAAAATATAGAATTATAGATTTTAAAAGAAGAAAAGATAACATGGAAGCAACAGTTATCGGTATAGAATATGATCCAAACAGAAGTGCAAATATAGCATTAATCCAATATGAAGATGGAGAAAAAGCATATATATTAGCACCACAAGGATTAACAGATGGAGATAAAGTAATATCAGGAGAAAGTGTTGATATCAAAGCAGGAAATGCAATGCCAATCGACAGTATCCCAGTAGGTACATTAATCCACAACATAGAATTAAATCCAGGACAAGGTGGAAAATTAGTAAGAACAGCAGGACAAAGTGCTCAATTAATGGCTAAAGAAGGAAAATATGCAACATTAAGATTACCATCAGGGGAAATGAGAAAAGTATTAGCTAAATGTAGAGCAACTGTAGGAGTTATAGGAAATGCAGACCATGAAAACGTTAAAATCGGTAAAGCCGGAAGAAAACGTCATATGGGATGGAGACCAACAGTTAGAGGTTCTGTAATGAACCCAGTAGATCACCCACATGGTGGTGGTGAAGGTAGAGCTCCAGTAGGACACGCTGGACCAATGACACCTTGGGGTAAACCAGCTCTTGGATATAAAACAAGAAATAAAAAGAAACAATCTAATAAACTTATTGTTAAGAGAAGAAAATAGTTGTTGGCTTAGAGGCGCGATAGCGTTTCTAAGATTACAGATATTTTCGTTAAAATGCGAATAGCATTTTAACTACCTTAGAAAACATTAATAAAAAAAGTCTTTGAAAGGAGGACATTAGAATATGTCTAGATCAAGCAAGAAAAAACCATTCGTTCAAGAAAAACTATTAAAAAGAATAGAAAAAATGAATGAAACAGGAGATAAAGAAGTTCTAAAGACATGGTCAAGAGCTTCAACAATATATCCACAAATGGTTGGTCATACAATAGCTGTACATGATGGAAGAAAACATGTTCCAGTATATATAGCAGAAGAAATGATTGGTCATAAATTAGGTGAATTTGCTCCAACAAGAACATTTAAAGGTCATGCAGGAGACAAAAAATCAAACGTAAAGAAATAAGACATAAATAAAAAATAGAAGTCGAGAAATAGGAGTCAGATGTCCAGAATCGGATTTCAGACTTCAGACATCTACCAAAAGAAGGAGGTAAGTAAAGTGGAAGAAACTATGTCAAGAGAAGCTAGAGCAACACTTAAATTTGCTAGAATATCATCTAGAAAAGTGAAAATAGTAGCAGATTTAATAAGAGGAAAAGATGTTGATGAAGCCTTAGCAATAGTAAAATTTACACCAAAAGCATCTTCAGAATTAATAGAAAAATTATTAAAATCAGCAATAGCAAATGCTGAAAATAATCATGAAATGAAACATGAAAATTTATATGTTGCTGAAATATTTGCAAATCAAGGTCCAACATTAAAAAGAATAAGACCAGCTGCAAAAGGTTCAGCAGTAAGAATAAGAAAAAGAACAAGTCATATAACAATAGTATTAAAAGAAAAGGAGGCTTAATTTAACCATGGGTCAAAAAGTACATCCAACAGGTGCAAGAGTTGGTATAATAAGAGATTGGAACTCTAAATGGTATGCAGATTCTAAAAACTTTGCAGATTATTTAGTAGAAGACCAAAAAATACGTAAATTTTTAAAGAAAAAATTATATGCTGCTGGAATTTCTAAAATAGAAATTGAAAGAACAGCCAAAATGGTAAAAATTAATTTATACACAGCTAAACCAGGAATAGTAATTGGTAAAGGTGGAGCTGGTGTAGAAACAGTAAAAGCAGAAGTTGCTAAATTAATAGGAAAAGATGTTAACTTAAATATAGTAGAAGTTAAAAATATAGATACAGATGCACAATTAGTTGCAGAAAATATCGCAGGACAATTAGAAAGAAGAATTTCATTCAGAAGAGCTATGAAACAATGTATGCAAAAAGCTACAAAAGCTGGAGCTTTAGGTATAAAAACAGCTGTATCAGGAAGATTAGGTGGAGCTGACATGGCTAGAACTGAATTCTATAAAGAAGGAAATATTCCATTACAAACTTTAAGAGCTGATATCGATTATGGATTTGCAGAAGCAGATACAACATATGGAAAAATCGGTGTAAAAGTTTGGATATATAAAGGAGAAGTTCTTCCAAGTAAAAAAATGGAAGGGGGAGACCAATAATGCCATTAATGCCAAAAAGAACAAAACATAGAAAAGTACAAAAAGGTAGAATGAGAGGAAAAGCAACAAGAGGAAATAAAGTTACAGATGGAGAATATGGAATACAAGCTGTAACAGCTGGTTTAATAACAAGTAATCAAATTGAAGCAGCCAGAATTGCTATGACTCGTTATATAAAAAGAGGTGGAAAAGTTTGGATAAAAATATTCCCAGACAAACCAATAACTTCTAAGCCAATCGGTACTCGTATGGGTAAAGGAAAAGGGGCTCCAGAATATTGGGTAGCTGTTGTAAAACCAGGAAGAGTAATGTTTGAAATTGCTGGTGTACCAGAAGAAACAGCTAGAGAAGCCTTAAGACTTGCAATGAATAAACTACCTAATAAAACAAAATTCGTTGCTAGAGAAACTGAAAAGGTAGGTGAAAATGATGAAGATAAATAAAATAAGAGAAATGTCTTCACCAGATTTAGAGAAAGAATTAGGTGAACTAAAAACAGAATTATTCAAATTAAAATTTAGTTTAGCTACAAACGGATTAGATAATCCAATGAAAATAAAAGAAGTTAAAAAAGATATAGCTAAAATAAATACTGTATTAACAGAAAGAAAAATAGCAGAAAGCAAACAATAGAAGTCAGAAGTTCGACATCTGACATCAAATAGAAAGGAGAAATCTAAATGGAAGAAAGAAATCTTCGTAAAACTATGACAGGAACTGTAGTATCTGATAAAATGGATAAAACAGTAGTTGTAGCAGTTGAAACAAGTGTTAGACATGATGTATATGGAAAAACAGTAAAAAGAACATATAAATTAAAAGCACATGACGAAAACAACGAATGTCATCAAGGTGACAAAGTTGAAGTTATGGAAACAAGACCACTTTCTAAAGATAAAAGATGGAGAGTAGTTAAAATTGTAGAAAAAGCAATTATAAAATAAGAGAAGGAGGAAAACAGGCGATGATACAACAACAAACAATATTAAAAGTAGCAGACAACACAGGTGCAAAAGAAATCATGTGTATTAGATGTTTAGGTGGATCATACAGAAAAACATCTAACATTGGTGATGTAATAGTTGCTTCAGTTAAATCAGCAACACCAGGTGGCGTTGTTAAAAAAGGCGATGTTGTAAAAGCTGTTATTGTAAGATCTAAAAAAGGATTAAGAAGACCAGATGGATCATATATAAAATTTGATGAAAACGCAGCTGTAATAATAAAAGAAGATGGAACTCCAAAAGGAACACGTATCTTTGGGCCAGTTGCAAGAGAACTAAGAGAAAAAGATTATATGAAAATATTATCTTTAGCTCCAGAAGTTCTTTAAGCCGTTAGCGAGGAACGAGCTTTACGGATTAAAGATGCAAAAACTATGGAATGAAATGTAATAGTTTTTGTATACCTTATAAATATGAAGAAAAGGAGGCAATCTCTAATGAGAATAAAAAAAGGAGATACTGTTGAAGTTTTATCAGGAAATGATAAAGGTAAAACAGGAGAAGTATTAGAAGTAATACCAAAAGCTGACAAAATCATTGTTAAAGGTATTAACATTAGAAAAAAACATGTTAAACCAAGAAAACAAGGAGAAGAAGGCGGAATAATATCAATAGAATCAGCTATACCAAGTTCAAAAGTAAATGTAGTATGTTCTAAATGTGGAAAAGCTACAAAAGTTGGATATAGTGAAGAAAAAGGCGAAAAAATTCGTGTTTGTAAAAAATGCGGTGCTAAATTAAAATAAATAAAGGAAGGAGGATTAATAAGTAATGGAAAAATTAAGAGAACAATATGAAAAAGAAGTAATCCCAGCATTAATGAAAAAATTCAATTATAAATCAGTTATGCAAGTTCCAAAACTTGAAAAAATAGTTATAAATATAGGATTAGGAGATATTAAAGAAAATCCAAAATCATTAGAAAATGCAATGAATGATTTAACAATAATTACAGGTCAAAAACCAGTAGTAACAAAAGCTAGAAAATCAATAGCTGCATTCAAATTAAGAGAAGGTGTTAATATAGGTTGTAAAGTAACATTAAGATCAGATAAAATGTATGACTTTGCATATAAACTATTTAATGTAGCACTTCCAAGAGTTAGAGATTTTAGAGGAGTTTCAGGAAATTCATTTGATGGAAGAGGAAACTACTCAATGGGTATAAAAGAACAATTAATATTCCCAGAAATCGAATATGATAAAGTTGATAAATTAAGAGGAATGGATATCATATTTGTAACAACAGCTAATTCAGATGAAGAAGCAAAAGAATTATTAAAATTAATGGGAATGCCTTTCAAAAACTAGTCAAAAGGAGGAATTAGAAAACTATGGCTAAAAAATCAATGAAAGTAAAACAAGCTAGACCACAAAAATACAGCACAAGAGAATACAATAGATGTAAATTATGTGGAAGACCACATGCATATATCAGAAAATATGGTATTTGCCGTGTATGTTTTAGAGAATTAGCACATAAAGGTGAGATACCAGGTATAAAAAAGGCAAGCTGGTAGAAAATCGATTAAAAGCAGCAATCTGCACATTTTCACTAAATAATCCAAACTTCGATGTACAAATGTACACCTTCAGCTTGAATTATTTATCAAAAATGCACATCTTACTACTTTTAATCAATTTTAGAAAATAAAAGAAGAAAAGGAGGAAAAAGAGTTGAATACTACAGATCCAATCGCAGATATGTTAACAAGAATAAGAAATGCAAATACATCAAAACATAAAACAGTAGATATACCTGCATCAAAAATGAAATCAGGAATAGCTGAAATATTATTCAAAGAAGGATATATTAAAGCTTTTGAAGAAATAAAAGATGAGAATCAAGGAATAATAAGAGTTACTCTAAAATATGACGAAAAAGGAAATAGAGTAATTGATGGATTAAAAAGAATTAGTAAACCAGGATTAAGAGTTTATGCTTCTAAAGAAGAATTACCAAAAGTATTAAACGGATTAGGAATAGCAATAATATCTACATCACAAGGTTTAAAAACAGATAAAGAAGCAAGACAATTAGGCATAGGTGGAGAAGTATTAGCTTATGTTTGGTAAAAAGAAGAAGGGAGGAAAACTTTAAATGTCAAGAATAGGAAATAAACCTATTACAGTACCATCAGAGGTTAAAATTACAATAGATGGACAAAAAATTACTGTAACAGGGCCAAAAGGAACATTAGAAAGAGAAATACATAGAAATATTTCTTTAGAAATGAATGATAACATAATTAAAGTAATTAGAAAAAATGATGAACCTGCTAACAGAAGTTTACATGGATTGACAAGAACTTTAATTAATAATATGATAGTTGGTGTAACAAGTGAATACACTAAAGAATTACAAATAAACGGAGTTGGATATAGAGTTGCAAAACAAGGAACAGGTTTAAATATGACTTTAGGATATTCACATCCTGTAATATTTGAAGCACCAGAAGGAATTACTTTTGATGTACCAAATCCAAATACAATAATCGTTAGAGGAATCGATAAAGAATTAGTAGGTCAAACAGCAGCTGTTGTAAGATCTAAGAGACCACCAGAAGTATATAGAGGTAAAGGTATTAAATATTCTGATGAGGTTATTAGACGTAAAGAAGGTAAAACAGGTAAATAAGTAAGCTCTTAATGAAATTGGCGTCAGACAATTGAATATTAGAGATTACTTATACAGCCGAATGTAAATGAGGTTGTAAACTTTATAAACATTATAAAAAATGTTAAGAAAGGAGTAATGAAAATGGTTAAGAAAACAGATAGAAAAATGGAAAGAGCAAGAAGACATTTAAGAGTAAGAAGAAAAATATCTGGAACAAGTGAAAGACCAAGATTATGTGTATATAAAAGTAATACAAATTTATATGTACAAATTATAGATGATGTTGCAGGAAATACTTTAGTTAGCTGTTCTACATTAGACAAAGAAATAAAAACAAAACATGCAAATATCGAAGCAGCTAAAGAAGTTGGAGCAATGATTGCTAAAAAAGCATTAGAAAAAAATATTAAATCTGTAGTTTTTGATCGTGGTGGAAATATCTATCACGGAGTAGTAAAAGAATTAGCAGAAGCTGCTAGAGAAGGCGGATTGGAATTCTAAGTAGCTGTTATGAGTTTAACGAATTAAGTTAGATGTTAGCGACGAGGGAGCGTTACATATAACTTATGCAGAAATTATAAAATAATTTCTGTATACCTTAAAAAGAATAGGAGGAAAGGAAAAACCGATGGAAGAAAGAAGCGAATTAAAAGAAAAAGTAGTTGCCATAAACAGAGTTGCAAAAGTTGTTAAAGGTGGTAGAACTTTTAGATTTAGTGCAGTAGTTGTAGTAGGTGACGAAAATGGACATATTGGTGTAGGTAATGGTAAAGCAGCTGAAGTTCCAGATGCAATTAAAAAAGCTATTCAAGAAGCTAAAAAGAATTTAGTAGAAGTTCCAATAGTTGATACAACTGTACCTCATGAATATGTTGGAAAATTTGGTAGTGCAAAAGTTTTATTAAAACCAGCTGCAGTTGGTACAGGGCTTATAGCTGGAGGAAGTGTTAGACCAGTATTAGAGCTTGCAGGATATCAAAATATAAGAACAAAAGTTATTGGAACAAACAATCCAAGAAACGTTGTTTATGCTACAATTGAAGGATTAAAAGCTATGCAAACAGCTGAACAAGTAGCTAAAAAAAGAGGTAAAAAAGTAGAAGAAATATTATAATAGAAGTCTAATTTAAAAGTAAAATTAAGGAGGTGCAAGCGCAAAATGAAGTTAGGAGAATTAAAACCAGCTGAGGAAAGAGTTTCAAGAAGAAGAGTAGGACGTGGAATGGGTTCTGGACTTGGAAAAACATCTGGAAGAGGACATAAAGGACAAAAAGCAAGATCAGGCGGCGGAGTAAGAAGAGGATTCGAAGGTGGTCAAACACCATTATATAGAAGATTACCAAAAAGAGGATTCACAAATATTCATGCTAAAAATTATACAGAAGTAACATTGACAATGTTAAATAAATCAACAGTAGAAGATGTTACAGCAGAAACTTTAATAGCTGATGGAATTATAAATAAAATAAATGACGGAATAGTAGTATTAGCAACAGGAAAATTAGATAAAAAATTAAATGTTAAAGCTACAAGATTTACTGCAAGTGCAAAAGAAAAAATTGAAGCTTTAGGCGGAAAGGCTGAGGTGATTTAATTGTTTAAAACAATAAAAAATGCATTTAAGACACCAGATGTTAGAAAGAGAATATTATATACACTATTATTAATAGTAATTTTTAGATTAGGATGTTATATTACAGTACCTGGGGTAAATAGTATAACATTAAGTGAAGCTATGCAATCCAATAATGGAGTAGCAGGATTAATAGATATGATTTCAGGAGGAGCATTTTCAAGATTTTCAGTTTTTGCAATGTCAATTAGTCCTTATATAACAGCTTCAATTGTTATCCAATTATTAGCAATGATTATACCTTCATTAGAGAGATTAACTAAAGAAGGTGGAGAAGAAGGAAGAAAGAAAATTAACAAATATACAAAAATATTAACATTAGTATTAGCTTTAGTTGAAGCTATAGGTGTATTTGTATCATATAAATCTTCTGGAATATTTGTAAATACAGAATTTTCAACAGCAGCTTTAGTTGTAATATCATTAGTAGCAGGAACATCAATACTAATGTGGCTTGGAGATGAAATTACAAACAAAGGAAATGGAAATGGAATTTCAATGGTGATTTTTGTAGGTATAATTTCAGGATTACCAAGTTTTGTAGTAACATTATGGGATTTAATAGTTACAAGTGAAGGATTTAGTACAACAGGATTATTAACAGCGTTAGGATTAATAGTAGGTGCTATAATTTTAATTGCAGGAGTTGTATTTATACAACAAGCTGAAAGAAGAGTACCTGTGCAATATTCTAAAAAAGTAGTTGGAAGAAAGATGGTTGGAGCACAAAGTACACATATACCATTAAAATTAGCAATGGCTGGAGTTATGCCAATAATATTTGCATCATCATTCTTAACATTTCCAGCAATGATAATTCAAATATTTGTAAAGGATATAACAAGTCAAACAGGATTTTTAGCAGGATTATATAATTTTTCAATAGCTACATCATCTTCAAGTGTAGGTATTGGATATACAATAGCTAATGCAATTGTATATTTAGTATTAATAATGGCATTTACATTTTTCTATACATATGCAACATTCAATCCAGCAGAAGTATCAAATAATATTAAGAAAAATGGTGGATTTATACCAGGAATAAGAGCAGGAAAACCAACAACAGATTATTTATCATCAATAATATCAAAATTAACATGGTTTGGTGGATTTTTCTTGGCAGTAATAGCAATATTACCAATGTTATTAAGATTTACAGGATTAAATATAGCATTTGGTGGTACATCAATATTGATTGTTGTAGGTGTAGCATTAGAAACAGTGCAACAGTTAGAATCACAATTAGTAATGAGACATTATAAAGGATTTTTAGAATAAAAATAACATTGTGGGGAGATATGATTTTATCATATCACCCTATAATGATTTTTATAATGTTTATTAAATGTTAGCTTATTTAGTAAATATTATAAAGATTATTATAAATTAATAGTCTAAATTTTTTAAGGAGAGATGCCAGAATGGTAATTATTATGTTAGGGGCACCTGGAACAGGAAAAGGAACTGTTGCTGTGCTATTACAAGAGAAACTAGGAATTAAACAAGTATCTACAGGAGATATATTTAGAAAAAATATGAAAGAAGGAACAGAATTAGGAGTTTTAGCAGAAAAATATATATCAAAAGGTAATTTAGTACCGGATGATGTGACAATAAAAATAGTAGAAGATAGATTAGATCAGCCAGATGTAGAAAATGGAGTTATATTAGATGGTTTTCCAAGAACAGTAAAACAAGCAGAGGAATTAGATAAGATTTTGGCAAAAAGAGGAAAAAAAGTAGATAAAGTAATTAATTTAACAACACCAGATGAAGAAATTATAGAAAGAATTGTAAATAGAAGAGTATGTTCAAATCAAGAATGTAAGGCAGTATATAATTTAGTATTAAATCCACCAAAACAAGAAAATCTTTGTGATAAATGTGGTTCTAAATTAGTTACAAGAAAAGATGATACAGAAGAAACTGTAAGAAAAAGACTTGCAAATTATTTCGAACAAACAAGCCCATTAGTTGAATATTATGAAAAACAAGGTAATTTATTAACAGAATTAGTTAGTAAATCAATAAATAAATTGGGAAAAGATGTTGCTGAAGATGTTGTAAGTCAATTAAAAAAAGATTAAATCTCAAAAAGGAGATGAATTAAATTGGTGACAATAAAATCAAAAAAAGAAATAGAATTAATGAAACAAGCTTGTAAAGTTGTAGCATTAACATATCAAGAATTAGAAAAACATATAAAACCAGGGATATCAACATTAGAATTAGACCAAATTGCAGAGAAGACAATGAGAAATTTAGGTGCAATACCAGCTCAAAAAGGATATAATCCAGGAATAAAAGGAATACCTGAATTTCCTGCATCAATATGTGTATCTATAAATGATGAGGTTATACACGGAATTCCTTCAAAATATAGAATTTTAAAAGAAGGAGATGTTGTAAGTGTTGATACAGTAGCTTTAAAAAATGGATTTAATGGAGATGCTGCAAGAACTTTTGTGGTTGGAAAAACTTCAAAAGAAAATCAGAGATTAATTGATGTTACAAAACAAGCATTTTTTGAAGGCATAAAATATGCAAAACCTGGATATAGAATTGGAGACGTATCACATGCTATAGGTGAGTATGTACGTTCACAAGGTTTTTCAGTTGTTAGAGAGTTCCAAGGACATGGAATTGGAAAAGAAATGCACGAAGATCCAGGGATACCAAATTACGGAAAAGCTGGTAGAGGAATAAGATTAGAACCTGGTATGACATTAGCTGTTGAACCTATGGTAATTCAGGGAAAACCTAATATTTTAGAACTTGATGATGGTTGGACAATAGTAACAGAAGATGGAAGTATGGCAGCACATTATGAAAATACAATTTTAATTACAGAAAAAGAGCCAGAAATATTGACAATACTTGAAAAATAATGTATAATATAGTAGTTATTATTCAAATTGGAAAAGTTTGTATATAATAATAAATTGCTCTTATAGGAGGGGATATCTTGGCAAAGGAAGATGTTATAGAAGTAGAAGGAACGGTAGTAGAATCATTACCAAATACAAATTTTAAAGTTGAACTTGAAAATGGACATCAAATATTAGCTCATATTTCAGGAAAACTTAGGATGAATTATATTAAAATTCTACCAGGTGATAAAGTAAAAGTTGAACTTTCACCATATGACTTAACAAGAGGTCGTATAATCTGGAGAGCAAAATAAATGGTTGTCTTATAGCTTTAGCAATTAGAAACCATTATATACAAAAAATAAATTTTATTTATTTTTTGTAAACCAATATTTCAAAATTAACCCAAACATATAAATAAAAGCCTGAAAAGGGCTTATTAAATAGGAGGTGCAAAAACATGAAAGTAAGACCATCAGTAAAAAAAATATGTGACAAATGCAAAGTAATAAAAAGAAAAGGGGTAATTAGAGTTATCTGTGAAAACCCTAAACATAAACAAAGACAAGGATAATTTAAATTAGCTTATAACACAAATAGGTAGCGGCTGTAAAATATATATTTTATAATATATATTAACATATCAATTTGTGTTTATATATATGTCTTAAAAATATCTAAAGACCCAAAAGCATGGGTGCATTTCACCTTTAGAGAAAGATAAAGACAACAAAATAAAGAAAAATTTTGGAGGTGCAAAATAATATGGCTCGTATAGCAGGAGTAGATCTACCTAAAGAAAAAAGAGTAGAAGTAGGACTTACATATATTTATGGAATAGGATTAACAAGCTCTCAAAAAATTCTAGCAAAAGCTGGAATAAATCCAGATACTAGAGTAAAAGACTTAACTGATGATGAAGTTAATAGCATAAGAAAGGTTATTGATGAATCATATGTAGTTGAAGGTGATTTAAGAAGAGAAGTTGCTTTAAATATAAAAAGACTTACAGAAATAGGATGCTACAGAGGATTAAGACATAGAAGAGGATTACCTGTAAGAGGACAAAGAACAAAAACAAACGCAAGAACAAGAAAAGGTCCTAGAAAATTAGTAAGCAAAAGTAAAAAATAAAATTGATTACAATCGGCATTTTGCATATTTTTGCAATATACCAATTCTAATCAATTTTCCAAAAATAGAGAAAACATCATTTTATTAAAAATGAAGGAGGGAATTTTAGAAATGGCTAATAAAACAACAAGAAAACCAGTAGCTAGAAGAAATAGAAAAAACATTGAAAAAGGAGCAGCACATATTCATTCTAGTTTTAACAATACAATTGTTACAATAACAGATACACAAGGAAATGCAATTTCATGGGGAAGTGCTGGAGAATTAGGATTTAAAGGTTCAAGAAAAAGCACACCATTTGCTGCAGGACAAGTTGCAGAAACAGCAGCTAAAGCAGCTATGGAACATGGATTAAAATCAGTAGAAGTATATGTTAAAGGACCAGGAGCTGGAAGAGAAGCAGCAATCAGAGCACTTCAAACAGCAGGTCTTGAAATAAGTGCAATAAAAGACGTAACACCAATACCACATAATGGATGTAGACCACCAAAAAGAAGAAGAGTTTAATTTAGTCGTTAGCGAGGAAACGAGCTTTACGGAAAATTTATGCAAAAAACACACAAAGTGTTTTATTGTAAACCTTAAAGAATATTGAAAGGAGTATAAAAATGGCAAGATATAAAGATGAACAATGTCGTAGATGCCGTAGAGAAGGACAAAAGTTGTTCTTAAAAGGTTCTAGATGCTATACAGATAAATGTAGTATATCAAGAAGAAATTATGCACCAGGACAACATGGACAAAAAAGAGCAAAACTTTCTGAATACGGAACACAATTAAGAGAAAAACAAAAAACAAAAGCATATTATGGAGTTGGAGAAAAACAATTCAGAAAATATTTTGAAATGGCTTCAAATAAAAAAGGTGTAACAGGTGAAAATCTATTACAAATATTAGAAAGTAGATTAGATAATGTTGTATACAGATTAGGATTTGGAACATCTAGAGCACAAGCAAGACAATTTGTAAACCATGGACAATTTGAAGTAAATGGTAAAAAAGTAGATATACCATCTTACTTAGTAAAAGCAGGAGATGTAGTAACTGTTAGAGAAAGTAAAAAAGATAATGTTACATTAAAAATAAATGTTGAAGAAAATTCAGCTAGACCAGTTCCTGCTTGGTTAGAAAGAAATGATGCAGAACTAAGTGGTAAAGTAATTAGATTATCAACTAGAGAAGATATAGATCTTCCAATAGAAGAACATTTAATAGTAGAGCTTTACTCAAAATAATAGTTTTTAAAAGTAAGTGTAAAGGTTTAGTCAAAACTTTAAAATTTTACTTAAGAAACTTATGAAGTTTTTAAAGAGTTTGAGAGAAATCTCAATTTAGGAGGTAAAAATGATAGAATTTGAAAAGCCAAATATTGAATGTCTAGAGATTGATGAAACAAATAATTATGCTAAATTTGTATGTGAACCATTAGAAAGAGGATATGGTGTAACAATAGGAAATTCACTAAGAAGAATCTTACTTTCATCACTTCCAGGATGTGCTATAATAAGTGCAAAAATAGATGGGGTATTACATGAATTTTCTACAATACCAAATGTAGTTGAAGATGTACCAGAATTAATAGTTAATTTAAAAAATATAAGATTAAAATTTGACGGAAATGAAGAAAAAGTATTAAGAATAGACTTCAAAGGTGAAGGAGAAGTTACAGCTGGTGATATAAAAACAGATGGAACAGTAGAAATACTAAACCCTGACTTACATATAGCAACAGTTTCAGAAGGTGGAAGCCTTGTAATAGAAATGGTTGCAGATAGAGGAAGAGGATATAATTCATCTGAAAAAAATAAAAAAGCAAATCAAGACATATCTGTACTTCCAATTGATTCAATTTACACACCTGTTAAAAAAGTAAATTATCAAGTAGAAAATACTAGAGTTGGTCAAACAGTAGACTATGATAAACTAGTAATAGAAGTATGGACAGATGGAAGTTTAAAAGCACATGAAGCTTTAAGTTTAGCTGCAAAAGTAATGACAGGACATTTAGAATTATTTATAGATTTATCAGAAACAACTAAAAATACACAAATAATGGTTGAAAAAGAAGAGTCTAAAAAAGAAAAAGTTCTAGAAATGTCAATCGAAGAATTAGAATTATCAGTTAGATCATACAATTGTTTAAAAAGAGCAAATATATCAACTGTTGAAGATTTAATAAATAAATCTGAAACAGAAATGATGAAAGTTAGAAACTTAGGTAAAAAATCTTTCGATGAGGTAACAGCAAAATTACATTCATTAGGCTTAGACTTTGCACAAGAAGAAGAGTAAATAAATACTAGAATTAAAGAGAAGTAAATACTAAACATAAATTGAAAAGGAAGGTGAAAAAATTGGCTACAAATAGAAAATTAGGTAGAACTACAGATATAAGAATGGCAATGTTAAAAAATTTAACAACAGATCTATTAGTACATGGAAAAGTTGAAACAACATTACCTAGAGCCAAAGAAGTAAAAGCAATAGCTGATAGTATCATATCACTTGCAATAAAAGAAAAAGACAATTTTGAAGAAGTAGAAGTAAAAGTTGTTAAAGCAAAATTAGACTCAAAAGGTAATAAAGTAACAGAATTAGTAAAAAGCAAAAATGGTAAAGAATATTTAAAAGTAGTAAAAGAAGAAACTACTGAAAAAAGACAAAAAGATATGCCATCTAGATTAAATGCAAGAAGAAAAATGATGAGAAAATTAAACAAAGTAAAAGATGCAGATGGTAAAAATATAGATGTACCAGCAAAATTATTCAATGAAATAGCACCTAAATATGCAGGTAAAAACGTAGGTGGATATACAAGAATTGTAAAAGCTGGACCAAGAAGAGGAGATGCAGCAGAAGTTGCTATATTACAATTAATATAATGTTCTTTTTGGGACGCTTCTGTTTGGGACATTTGATAAGATCCCAAATTTAGAGAAAAAGATGTGAAAACATCTTTTTTTATTATATATTTAGTAAAAGTCAAGGTGAATCTAATGAAAAATCAAGAAGCTATACAATATGAAATAATATATTCAAAAATAAAAAATGTATACATTCAAATAAAAGATGGAAAAGTATTTATCAAAGCACCAAAAAGAATATCTAAGAAAGAACTAGAAAAAATAATATATCAAAAATCGGATTGGATTCAAAAGAGGTTAGAAAACTCACAACAAAAGCAAGAAAGAAAAAAATTATATACAGAAGAACAGTTTAAACAAGTAGTAGAAAAAAATGCAAAAGAATTAATACAAAAAACAGGATTAATTCCAAACAAAATAAGAATAAGAGATATAAAATATGCATGGGGAAGTTGTTCAAATAATAAAAATATAACAATAAATTTTAAATTAATAAAGTATAGTGAAGAAGTAATAAGATATGTAATATTACATGAAATATGTCATATAAGATATATGAATCATTCAAAAGATTTTTGGAATCTAGTAAGACATTATATGCCAAATTATAAACAAGTAAAAAAAGAATTGATTATATAGAATAAAAAGTAAGTTCTAAGTTCATAATAAGAGAGAAAGTGAGGAATTATTATGAATTTAGAACAAATTTTAAATGAATTATTGGCGGACTTAAATGTGTTTTATCGTAAATTGCAAAATTATCATTGGAATGTGGAAGGGAGAGATTTTTTTATAGCACATACAAAATTAGAAGAATTGTATGATGAGATAAATAAGTCAATAGATGAAATAGCAGAACATATTTTAATTTTAGGAGGACAACCTTTAGGAACGCTAAAAGATTATTTAGAAATATCAACTATAAAAGAAGCTGAGAATAAAAAAGTAAAATCAGATGAAGTATATAGTAACTTAATTACTGATTTTGAATTATTGTTAAAAAAATCTGTTGAAATAAAAGAAGAAGCAGATAAAGAAAATGAATATTCAACGTCATCATTAATTGACGAATATATTTTACAATATGGAAAATATATTTGGATGTTAAAACATACAATGGCATAATTTAAATCACCTAAATTTAATAAATGCATATAATAAACCATAGGAGGCTATGAAATGTTGGAGTTTGTATTGAGAACAATATTTTGGACATTGGCCATTTATGGTTTATTTGAAATTATAAAGAATATTATATATATAAGTACATATACAAAATTTAGGTCGGATGGAATTTATGTAATAATTGCAGTAAAAAATCAGGAAGAGAAAATAGAAGGTTTTTTGCGTTCAATATTATTTAAAATTTTATATGGGAGAGAAGAGTATTTAAAAAATATAATTGTTGCTGATTTACAATCAACGGATAGTACAAAGGAGATTGCTAAGAGGCTTTCAAAGGATTATGATGTATTAAAAGTGTTGAGTTGGAAAGATTGTAAGGAAATAATTGATAATGTGGATGAAAATTAATGAATTTTTGATTGAAAACAACTATTATTTATGATAAACTAAGAAAAATAAAAAACAGGAGAAATAAATGGAAATAACAGGAGAAATTATTGATATTATATATCAAAATGAAATAAATAGTTATACAATAGCAGTATTTGAAACAGAAGAAGAAGAAACAACAATAGTAGGATATTTACCATTTGTAAAAAGTGGAGATGAATTAAAAGTAACAGGAAAATTTGTAGAACACAAAGATTATGGAAGACAATTTAAAGTAGAAACCTTTGAAAAATTAATGCCACAAACCTTAGGGGCATTAGAGAAATATTTAGCAAACGGAAATGTAAAAGGGATAGGTGAAGCAACTGCCAAAAGAATAATCAAAAAATTTGGAGAAGACACAATAAATGTATTTAAATTTGAGCCAGAAAGACTTGCAGAAATAAAAGGAATATCAGAAAATAAAGCAAAAGAAATGGCCGAAAGTTTTTTAGAAAATTGGGAAGTATGGCAAATAGTAGGATTTTTAGAAAGATTTGGAATTGGGGCAGAGCATGCCAAGAAAATTTATGATTTATTAGGAATAAATGCAATAGAAGAAATAGAATCTAATCCATATATACTAATAGACATGGCAAGAGGAGTAGATTTTAAACAAATAGATGAAATGGCATTAGAGCTAGGAATAAGTTATGATAATCAAAAAAGAGTAGAAAGTGGAATAAAATATGGACTAATAAAAGCAACGTATAATGGGCATTCGTGTGTAATAAAAGAAAATCTAATTGAATTTGTAATTTCATTATTAGATGTAACAGCAGAAAATGTTGAAGATAATTTGATAAATTTAAAAGTAAAAAATGAAATTGTTATAGAGGAAAGAGAAAATATTCAATGGATATATTTAGAAAATTTCTTTAAAGTTGAAGATGAAATTGCAAAATGGTTAATAAGATTAGATAAAAGTCCAAATATGAAGGAAATAAATAACATAAATACATTATTAAAGAAGATTGAAAAGAAATCAGAAATAGAATTATCAGAAAAACAGAAAGAAGCCATAAAAGCAATAAATAAAAATAATGTAACAATAATTACAGGAGGACCAGGAACAGGAAAAACTACAATCATAAAAACAATAATAGAATTATATGAAGAAAAGAATAAAAAAGTAGTATTAACAGCGCCAACAGGAAGAGCTGCAAAAAAAATGACAGAGGCTACAGATAGAGAAGCTTCAACATTACACAGATTGTTATGTATTGGTAAATTAGATGATGAAGGAATATATGCTAAAAATAATGACTATAAAGGCGAGCCAATAGATGCAGACTTAATAGTAGTAGATGAGTTATCGATGGTAGATATGTTTGTAATGAATTATTTGTTAAAATGTATATATCAAGGAACAAAATTAATATTAGTAGGAGATATTGACCAATTACCATCAGTAGGACCAGGAAGTGTACTAAAAGACTTAATTAATTCAGAAGTTATAAATACAGTAAAATTAGACAAAATATTTAGACAAGCTGCGAAAAGTAAAATTATTTTAAATGCACACAGAGTAAATAATGGGCAAGCTTTTATTCAAAATGGAGATGAAGATATAGAAGAAGATACAAAGCAAGATTTCTTTTTTATAAGACAAAATTCAACAGATAAAATGTTGCAAGAAGTAATAAGTTTATCTAATGGAAGATTAGAAAATTTTGGTAACTATGACTTTTTTAAAAACATACAAGTATTGACACCAACAAAAAAAGGACCATTAGGAACGAGAGAATTGAACAAAGCATTACAATCAGTATTAAATTCAAATCTAGAAGAATTACCAGAAAAAACAGTTGGAGGAGTAGTATATAGAGTTGGCGATAGAATAATGCAGATAAAAAACAATTATGATATGACATGGGAAAGAAAAAGAAAAGCATCAACATCGATACAATTTTTAAAACCAGGAGAACAACTTGAGATGGGAACAGGAGTATTTAATGGTGAAATGGGAACAATACTTGAGATTGACGAAAGAGAAAAGGTTATAAAAATACAATTTGATGATGAAAAAGTAGCATGGTATGAATATTCAGATTTAGAACAAATAGAACATAGTTATGCAATAACTATACACAAAGCACAGCGGAAGTGAATTTGATGTAGTAATAATGTTAGTACCTGCATCAGCTCCAATGTTATTGACAAGGAATTTATTATATACAGGTATAACAAGAGCCAAAAAGCTTCTTATTGTAATTGGAAGTGATAGAACTTTAAGTTATATGATACAAAATGTTGATAGTAAAAAGAGAAATACGGGTTTAGAGTTTAAAATGAGACAGTTGGGACAGTCCTAATTTGTCTCATTTTTTGAGGAGGTTTTTGTCGAAAGATGCGATGAATTTTAATAAATAAATCTTGAATTTACATAAAGAATAATATATAATAAAATCTAAAATTAATATAAGGAGGTTAATTTTGTCAGGTATTTTAAATATAAGTAGATTAAATTTGTATAGAAAACTGAATGAAGGAGAAAATAAAAGATGACAAAGATTGACAAAATTATGAGACAAATTTGCACTGTCCCAAGGATTTCCTTAAATCTAATTTATCCCAAAATATGCGGAATATGTGGAAAAATCAATAGAAATTCATTATGTAAAAAATGTGAAATACAACTAAAAAAACAAGCAGAAATTAAAATTATAAAAAACGGGCAAGATCTAGAAAATAAGTATTTTTCTCAATTAATGTATATATTTAAATATGAGGGAGTAATAAGAAAAACAATATTAGACTATAAATTTAATGATAGACCATATATAAGTAAGACATTTGTAAATTTTATGTTAAAAGATAAAAAAATATTTGATAATATACAAAAATATGAAACAATTATTCCAGTTCCTATAAGCAAAAGAAGACAAAAAGAAAGAGGATATAATCAAAGTTTATTGATTGCAAGAGAAATATCAAAGCAAACAAATTTGGATTTAATGAATAATTGTTTAATAAAAACAAAAAATATAATAGAACAGAGTAAATTAAATAAAGATGAAAGAGAAAAAAATATACAAGGTGTATATAAGTTGGTAAATAAGCAATTGATAAAAAATAAAAAGATTTTAGTAATTGATGATATATATACAACAGGGAGTACAGTAAATGAATGTAGTAAAGTATTAATACAAGGTCAACCTACTAAAATAGGAATTTTAGTATTAGCAAAGGATTAATATAATAAAAAATTAGTATTTGTTGAAAAAAGTAAAAATTGAAGAATAAAGTATTAATCTAAGTATTGAAATTGATATAAAAATATGGTAAAATAAGTATTATGGAAACTATAAACTTTATGGGATTTAGTTATTCCATAACAACTATGCAATATGAAGGGAGAATGGCAAAATGAAAAAAGAAGGAAAAAAACGGTTATCAGGATTTTTTACTAAGTTAAAAAAGATTTGTGGCAAATTTCCCAAAAAGCAAATAAGTGCTCTTACAATAGTAGTAGAAGCA
>JAFQQR010000025.1 GCA_017410505.1 Clostridia bacterium
ATAATTAATAAAAATAAAAAAATAAAAATAGATGTTGTAGGGGGTGATAGGTCAACCTACACAACCTTTAAAAAAATAATATTATTTTTTAACCATTAAGAAATACTTGAAAAGGGTATTTCTTTTTTTATGGCAAAAAAGTTATATATACAAGAAAAGAACTTTTGAAACAAGAAATTAAAGAAGATGAAAAGGAGGAAAGAAAAAGTGTTATTTTTAAAAAGAAGAAAAAAAGAAAGAGTAAAAATACCTAGAAGTGTGCAACAAGCAATACCAGTTAAGGCTGTATATGAAGATGGAACATTTGAGGTAGGAAGAAATAAATATTCAAAAACATTTAGATTTACAGATGTTAATTATGCAGTAGCAGGACAAGAAGATAAAGAAACAATGTTTTTAGGGTATGGAAGTATATTAAATTTATTAGATTGTGGCTCAGATCCAAAATTGACAATTATAAATAGAAAACTGAATAAAGTAGATTTTGATAACAAAATAAAAATAGATATTGGAAATGATAATTTGTCTGAATACAGAAAAGAATATAATGAAATACTTGCAAATAATTCTATTGATTCAAATGGAATTATACAAGAGAAATTATTAACAATTTCAATAGATAAAAAGAATATAGAAGAGTCAAGAAATTATTTTTCAAGGACAAGTACAGAACTAGCAAATAACTTCTCAAAATTAGGCTCAAAACTTACAGAATTAGATATAAATGAAAGATTAAGAATTTTTTATGACTTTTATAGAGTAGGAGAAGAAGATTTATATAAATTTGATTTAAAACAATGTATGAGAAAAGGGCATAGTTTTAAAGATTATATTTGTCCAAATACTTTTGAGTTTAAAACAGACTATTTTAAAATGGGAGATAAATACGGTAGAGTATTATATCTAAAAGAATATGCAACTTTTATAAGAGATAATATTATATCAGAATTAACAGACTTAAATAAAAATATGATGTTAAGTATTGATATAAAACCAGTATCGATGGAGGAGGCAATTAAAAAGGCAGAAAAGGTAAGACTTGGAGTAGAAACAAATATAGCAAATTGGCAAAGACGACAAAATGAAAATAATAATTTTTCTGCAGTTCTTCCATTTGATATGGAAAAGCAAAGAGAAGAAAGCAGAGAGATGTTAGAAGATTTAATTTCAAGAGACCAAAGAATGTTTTACGGAACACTAACAATAGTTCATACTGCTGACAGTAAAGAAGAATTAGATAATGATACAGAAAGTTTAATGACAACAGCAGGTAAGCATATGTGTCAATTAGTAACATTAAAATATCAACAATATGATGGATTAAGTACAGTTATGCCATCTGGAGTAAAAAGAATAAATGCAAAAAGAACATTAACAACAGAAAGTTTAGCAGTATTTATGCCATTTAAAGTACAAGAAATTCAAGATACACAGGGAGTTTATTATGGTAAAAATGTAATATCAAAAAATATGATTTTAATTGATAGAAAGCAATTACAAAATGGAAATTCATTTATACTAGGAGTTAGTGGTAGTGGTAAATCATTTACTGCAAAACAGGAAATAACATCAATAGCTTTAAGGGAAAAAGATGCAGATATTATTATCATAGATCCAGAAGCGGAGTATAAACCACTTATAAAAGAATTAGGAGGAGAGGTTATAAAAATATCAGCTACGAGTGATAATCATATAAATGCTTTAGATATGAATAAGAATTATGATGATAATAAGCCATTAGTTGCAAAATCTGAATTTATACTTTCTTTGTGCGAACAAATTTTAAAGAATATAACACCAAGTCAAGAGGCAATAATAGATAGATGTACAACAGAAGTTTATAAATATTATGAACAGGGAAATTTTCAAGGAACACCACCAACGCTTAATGATTTTAGAGATGTATTATTAGGACAAGAAGAAAAAGAGGCAAAAGACATTGCTTTAGGATTAGAATTATTTACAAAAGGAAGTTTAAATACATTTGCAAAACAAACAAATGTAGAAACAAATAATAGAATAATTTGTTATGATATTATGGATTTGGGAGAACAATTATTGCCAATAGGAATGTTGGTAATATTAGATAGCATTATAAATAGAATTTCCAAAAATAGACAAGATGGAAAAAGGACATATATTTTTATAGATGAAATATATTTACTTTTCAAATATGATTATACTGCAAACTTTATATCTACCTTATGGAAAAGAATAAGAAAATATGGAGGATGTGCGACAGGTATAACTCAAAATATTGAAGAAATTTTGAAAAGAGAAAAATCAAGTACAATGTTTTCGAATAGTGAATTGATAATAATGCTTAATCAATCTGCAACAGATAGAGAAAAGTTAGTAAAATGCTTGAAAATATCAGAAATGGAAAAAGCACATATAACAAATGTTGAAAGTGGCGAGGGACTAATTAGAGTTAGGAACTCGCTTATTCCATTTAAAAACAAATTTCCTAAAGATACAAAATTATATAAGTTAATGACAACCAAAATAGAAGAAACAACAGGAGAGGTGTAATACTAATGAAAAAGATAATATATGGAATTATTATAATACTACTAATAGGCATAATGCTTATTAGTAGTTATTTTATTTTTAAAGACAAACAAGAAGATAAAAAACAAGAAAATACTTTTGAAGAATTAGTAGAAATAGCAGAAGATAAAGATACAACAGAAGAAATTAAAGAAGATATAATAAATATTGATGAGTTATATCAAATAAATAGTGATATTATAGGGTGGATAAAGATAGATGACACAAGCATAAATTATCCAGTAATGCAGACAAAAGATAGACCTCAGTTTTATTTAAGAAAAGATTTTTATAAAAAATATTCTCAATGGGGAACTCCATTTTTAGCAGAAAATTGTGATATAAGCACGAGCGACAATCTTATTATTTATGGTCATCATATAAATAATTCTAAAATGTTTGGAGAATTGGAAAAGTATAGAAAAGAAGAATTTTATAAAAATCATAAATATATTAAATTTTATACAAAAGAAGAAATAGCAAAGTATGAAATTATATCAGTATTTAGGACAGTTACAGATAGTAAATTTAAGTATTATGAATTTGTAAAAGTAAATGATACAAGAGAGTTTGAAACATTTATACAAAGATGTAAAGAACTCTCTTTTTATGATACAGAAAATAAAGCACAATTTGGAGATAAATTGATAACATTAGTTACTTGTGATTATAGTGTAAAAAATGGAAGATTAGTTGTTGTTGCAAAAAAAGTATTATAGGAGGTGGGGCTTTTGAATGATATAAAAATAAAACAGAAAAGCGATATAAAAATAAAAAAACTTAATAAAGCAGAAATTTATACACAAAAATTAAAGGACAATATTGTTAATGTAAAAGAAAAGACTAACAATATAAATAATAAAGAAGATGATACACCGACAGAATATGGAGCAAATCAAATAACAAGTAATACAAGAGCAATGGCAAATAAAGGAATAAATAAGTTTAATGAGTATGGACAAAAATCAGTAAAAGAAACAAAACAAAATATAGAATTTGCAAAAGATAAGATAAAAAAGAAAATTCAAAATAGAAATATAAAACAAAAAAATAAAGAAATTAAAGGAATAATAGATGAAGGAAACAAAACTATAAAATCAGTAGGACAAAAAAATACAAAGAGAATAATAAGAAATGCACCTAAAACATCTGAAAAGACAATAAAGGGTACAAGAGTTGCAGTAAAGCAAACAGTCAAAGGGTTAAAAAAAACATATCAAGTAGCAAAAGTTACTGCAAAGGGTGTTGTAAAAGGTGTGAAAGCAGGAGCAAAAGCAACAGTATCAGTAGTAAAAGGAATAATAGCAACATTAGAAGCACTTATTACTGCACTAATTGCAGGTGGCTGGATTGCAGTTTTGATAATTATAATTATTTGTATGATAGGGTTAATATGTAGTTCTGTTTTTGGAATTTTCTTTTCAAACGAAAAAAAATCAAGTAATGAAGATAAAGCAAATGATAGAACAATGAGTTCTGTCGTTACAGAAATAAATACAGAATTTGCAAATAAGATAACTGAAATACAAAACAATAATGCACATGATGATTATGAAATAAAATCTGACAGGGCGGAATGGAGAGATATAATATCAGTTTATGCAGTTCTAGTAACAAATGGCGAAGAACAAAGTGATGTAATAACTTTAGATGACAAGAAAGTACAAAAATTAAAAAATATATTCTGGGAAATGAATGAAATATCATCAAAAGTTGAAGAAGTTGAAAAAGAAATTGAAACAACAGATGAAGACGGAAACAAGAAAACAGAAAAATTAAAAAGAAAAGTTTTGTATATAGACATTAAGAAGAAATCTATTGAAGAAATGATAGAAAAGTACAATATGAATGAAAAACAAAAGGAACAACTAGCTGAAATAAGAAAAGAAGAATATTTGTCAATGTGGTCTAATGTTTTATATGGTTCATCTGCAGGAAGTAATGACATAGTACAAGTAGCATTTTCTCAAATTGGAAATGTGGGAGGACAACCTTACTGGAGTTGGTACGGATTTCCTTCTAGAGTTGAATGGTGTGCTTGTTTTGTCAGTTGGTGTGCTAATGAATGTGGTTATATAGATGGTGGAATTATACCTAAATTTGCAAGTTGCGAAGTAGAGGGTGTTACTTGATTTAAAACTTGTGGATTATGGCAAAGTGGTGGATATACTCCAAAGGCACGGCGATATAATTTTCTTTGATTGGGCAGATTCAAATGATGGAAAAGCCGATCATGTTGGTATTGTAGAAAAATATGAAAATGGAAAAGTTTATACGATAGAGAGTAATACCAAAGGCGATATATGTAAACAAAATAATTATGATGTAAATAGTAGTGTTATTTTAGGTTACGGAACACCTATGTATTAAAAATATGATGAAAGGAACTAATAATTATGAGGATAAAAAAATTTAATGTAGTAGAATTGAACAATGGAAATAGAGCAACAATTTTAGATGTACTAGGGAATAGATACTTAGCTGAGATAGTTAATGCTTATGGAATTACAGTAGATAAGAAAATAATAAATGACAATGAAATAAACAAAATAATTTATAGTAGTGAAAAAGTTAAATAAAATCAATGAAAGTATGACTTTACATGCTTTTTATCTTTATATTTTTGATATACAAAAATATACACAATATATTGACATAATATGTAAAAAGTAGTATAATATCAACAATGCATGTAGAATATGTTATATAGCAATATATATAACGAGAGTAAGAAAATACTTACTAACTACTTTGTATTTTAGTTACTAAATTTGTTGTTAGTTTTGTGTTTTACACAATTTCTAATAAAAAATTTATAAGGAGGACAATGCTATGGATATGAGAACAGCAGGTAACTAAAAATCCCGCTAACGCATGTTAGCAAACCAAAGATGATGGCTAATTTAGCGATTTGCTAAATTAGCCATTATTCGATAATAACTAATTTTATTAAAATAATATAAGGAGGCAAAAATAATGAGAGATTACACTTCTATCCGGTTAGAAATAACTTCACATTGCAATTTAAAATGTGATTATTGTCATAATTCAGAGTATAGCAATAGAAAAGATGATATGACAACAGAGGAAATTTTACTACTGATAAGTAATATAAAAAATAAATATAATATTAACAAAATATTGCTTACAGGAGGAGAACCTTTAATTCAAAAAGATATATGTAAAATAATTAAACATATTACAAGCTTAGGAATTAAAGCAGACCTTGTTACAAACGGAACTATGCTAACAGAAACTAAGATTAGAGAACTCGAAGAGGCTGGATTAAAAAGAATACGAATTAGTATTGACGAATTAGGAGATATTTCTGATTTAAGATCAACTGAAAATCCTAATACTCTTTGGAATATAGCAAAAGAAGTAGGTTACAAATCTGATATAGAAGTATGTATACATACAGTATGTTCCCCATCAAATGTAAAGGAATTGTTTAATGTATACAAAAAAGTATTAGAGGTTGGAGCTGTTAGATGGCGAGTATTTGATTTAGGATATCAAGGAGGAACTGCAAACGCAAAAACAAAATTTGATTTTACATCATACTATGTAGATTTAATAGAATCTACTAAAAAAATATTGGAGCATTATTTGAGTAATAATTTGAAAGATGTTTTAGATATTGAAATAAACAATATATTTAGAACTCTTTTATTAGATGCAAAATACGATGAAAGTAGACCGATAGATATAGCTCATGTCTTAAAACAACGTGTTTTGTCATCACCTTGTGATTATGTAGCTGACCATCAATTATCTATAAGAAGTAATGGACAAGCAACCTTATGCCAGTATTTTCATAATACCATTTTTGATTTTAAAAAATATAACTTTAATGCTGAAAAAACAATAAAAAATCAGAATGAAGTTATAGAAAATGAATTAATGATGGAAGATTTAAAGTACTGTAAAGACTGCAAATATTGCTTGGTTTGTAATAGTGGCTGCAGGTCAAGAGTGGAATTTTTAACAGGAAATATTAAGGATGCTGATCCAGTTGCTTGTTATCTATATCCTATGATTCAAAAAAAATTAATACCACTGTTGCCAGAAGAAGTGCAAAAAGCTTACAATTCATTCATAAATCCTTATGGTAAGCAACCCAAGTATACAGAAAAGGATTTGGAAAAGTTCTTGGAAGGTAAGGGTTACTAATATGGATACAAGCGTTGGATTTAGAATGAAGTTTAAAAAAATGCAATATGAAGAGCTAGAAGTATCTATAAAAGAGTATTCTAAACTATTTGAAAGATATGAGGTAAAAGTAACAGAGTCTTTCTACGAAACAGAATACTTCAGAAATATTATTAGCTTATCAAAAAAGTATTTGAAAAAAGATTTTTCTCTTCATCTTTCCAAAAATCTATTGGAAGATGAAGAGATACTTCAAAAAAGTAAATTGCTATTTCAAGTTTTACAAGATATGCAATATGAAGGTAATCTAGTAACACATATTCCTGCAAGTATTGATTTTGAAAAATATGAGAGTATTTTAAAAAAACTTTCTCGAATGATACCAAATAAAAGCATAATACTTTTAGAAAATATTGTTGTAGAGAAAAATGAAGAATACTTGATGAAAATAGATAAAGTATTTAGAAGCATTAATAAAAATGGTGCTGATAATATAAAGTTTTGTTTAGATTTAGGTCATTTATTTTTCAGTTTTTACAAAGAAAATGTACTACAGGAAGATGCATTAAAAGAATTATCAAAATGCAAAAATATTTTATCAAACACAAGAGAAATACATTTACATGATTTTAATACAACATTAGACCATTTGCATTTAGGAGAAGGACTATTAAATTTAGTAGGTACAGCTGATTTTATATTAAAAAATAGATTTCAGTGCCCTATTATTATTGAAACAACAATATCTAATCCGAATGAAGATGGATATGAACAAATTAAAATAGTAAGAGAAATGTTGTCATCTTAAAAAGGAGAAGGCGTAATGATTATTAAGCAAATTGAAGATGTAGAGGTAGTAAGACCTTTGCATAAAGAAATATTTGGCACAGAATTTCCAATAAGTAGTTACTGGAAGAAACGGAAGGCTTATGATTTATATATTTATATTTATGAGGAAGATTTAGAACTTTTGGGGTATAGTATAATTGTAGATCAAGCTAATCTCAAAAATCTTTATGCATGGTATGGAGGAGTATTACCGAAAGCACAAGGAAATGGAATTACAGATGCTTTTTTTGACAAAATGATTGATTTGGCAAGAGAAAAAGAATATAAGTCTGTAACTGTTGCCTCATATAACACGAGACCGCATATGTTAAGGTTTGCGATAAAAAAAGGATTTGACATTTATGATATTAAAAAAAGAGATTATGGAAGTGGAAGTAAGATATATTTTAGATATTTGATACATCCACCTTCAACTCTTGAAATTAATTTAATTGATAATGGAAAATTTATAAAACCAGCAGAAATTGAAGAACAACTTGTTAGATCCTATAAAAACAACTGCAAAAAAATTTATTTCAAGGGATTAGAAAATTATGAAACTTTGGAATATGTAGTAAGATACTGCAATAGTTTTTCTAGCAAACCTGAAATTATTATCAACAAGGAAGAAATAGAAAAAGAAAAATATAGTTATTTATCAAAGGTTTATAAGGGAAAAATTACGATTGAATAAAGTAGAAAAAGTTATCTTATACTTGTATAAGGTAACTTTTTTTGATATACTTTTTATGTGGAGGAATAAAGAATATGGAAAGAACAATAGTATATTTAATAAGACATTCAGAACAATTAAAAATTGAAGGAACAAAAAATATAAAAGAAGAGAGTCAAATAAATAATGAGAAAATAGTATTATCAGTTAAAGGAGAAATGAAAGCTAGAGAATTAAGTGAATTAGAGGAATTTAACAATATAGATGTTATATGGTCTAGCAATTATGTTAGAGCTGTTGCAACTGCAAAATATATAGCATATAGAAATAATTTACCAATTAATATAGATACAAATTTCAATGAAAGAAAATTAGGAAATTTAGAGACATTAAGAGAGCTTGGGAAGGATAAAAAACATACATATACAGAAGAACAATTGATGGATGAAAACTTAAAAAATATTGATGGAGAAAATAGAATTGAAGTTAATAAAAGAATGACTACTTCACTAAATAAAATTTTGAAAGATAATGCTGGTAAAAAAGTTGTTATTGTAAGCCATGGAGCTGCAATAAAATTTTTGCTAATGAATTGGTGTGATTTAAATGAAAATTGTAAGCTTGTATATAATAATTCTATTATAGAAGTAGAGTCTCCTAGCGCAATTAAGCTTGAATTTAGAAAAGAAAATTTAGAAAATATGACTATTATAAAATAAAAAAACAACTGGTATAAAAAGAATTTATACTAGTTGTTTTTTTGTGATTAATTATTATTAAATTTTAATCCTAAATTAAAAGCTTTAAGATTTTTTTCTAAATATTTGTCTTCTATATAGTGGGCAATAGCATTTTGCCAATTTATAGTTTGCAAGTTTAACTCTTTAACAAGTATTCCTAGTAAACTTATATTGTTAAATGAAGAATCAGTAATGTTTAGACATTTATATTTACTAGGAAATGTTGTAATAAGAGAAGACTTAACAATTATCTTACCATTATATTGTAACTTTGAAAGATATTGAAAAGTTTGCTGATAATCAAATGATACTATAATATTAGCTTTTCCCTCCTCGATAACAGGCGAAAAAACCTTATTACCATAAGAAATTTCAGCACATACACTTCCGCCACGCTGAGCTAATCCATGAATTTCGGAAACTTTTACATCATATCCAGCATTTGATAAACCAAAAGAAAAGATTTTTTCTGTCAAAATGATTCCTTGACCACCGAGCCCACATATTATTATATGAGTATTATCCATGATAATCATCCTCCTTTATAATAGCCATAGTTGGACAAAGTTGTGAACAAACATTACAACCAACACAAATATTTGAATTGATAGAAAGCTCATTTTTTGATTCGTTGTATGAAAGTGCAGGGCAATCAATTTCAAGACACTTTTTACACTTAATGCATTTATCTCTATTAATATAATTAGGGATAATATTTGAATTTGAGTGTACTTTTTTCAATGCACAAGGACTTCTAGCAATAATGACTGAAGGGGAAGTAAGAGATAAGCCCCAGTTAAGTGCATCATTTACTTCTAATAAGTTTAAAGGATTAATTATCTTTAGATTTTTTACACCTAAAGCCGGTACAATATCTTCTATTTTAACAAGATAAGTTTCTTCATTATGAATATTTTTGCCTGTACCTGGATTTTCTTGAAAACCAGTCATGGAAGTAGTTCTATTATCTAAAATTACTAGTAATACATTGCTATGATTGTAAACAGCATTAAGCAAACTAGTCATTCCAGAATGAAAAAATGTAGAATCTCCCATAATTCCTATGCATTTTTTGTTAATATTACGCATATCTAATACTTGTTGAATGCCATGAGCAAGTGAAAAACCGGCTCCCATACATATAGCAATATCTTTTGCATAAAAAGGTTCGGAACTACTCAAAGAATAGCAACCTATATCACTACTGATTATAATATCATCTAGTTTTGAAAGTTCATAGAAAAAACCTCTATAAGGACAACCAGCACAAAAAGTTAATTTTTTACTTGCTTTATCATCATATATATGGTTTGAATACGAAGTTGAATTATCATTTAATAAAGCATGACGTATAATAGTTGGATTTAACTCATAGAGAATAGGGAGTTTTTCTTTCCCAATACAGTTGATACCATAGGCTTTAATTTGTTCTTCCATAAAACTGTCTAATTCTTCAATAACATATAAAGTATCTACATGTTCAGAAAAATTTTTGATTTTATCCATAGGTAAAGGATAAGATAACCCGAGTTTCATGTAAGAAACAGTATCAGAAAATACTTCTTTTGCATATTGATAACAAATTCCAGAAGTAATTATGCCAATAGTACTGTTTTTATTAAATTCTACAGTATTAATATCAATTGCATTTGATAATTCTTCTATAGATTTTAGCCGTTCTTCGACATGTGCATGTAATACTCTTGAATTCTTAGGGATAGGATCAAACTTAGGACTTTTGATTATATCTCTAAAAGAAATATTTGATGCATCTTCAAATTCTACTAAAGACTTAGAGTGGCAAACTCTAGTTGTTAACCGAAGCAATACAGGAGTATCAAAATATTCGCTAATGTAAAAAGCTATTTTTACAAAATCTTTTGCTTCTTGCGAATCAGAAGGCTCTAACATTGGTATTTTAGACGATTTTGCATAATGCCTATTATCTTGTTCATTTTGCGAAGAATGAATTCCTGGGTCATCTGATGAAACTATAATCATACCAGCATTTATTCCGGTATAAGAACATGTAAATAATGGATCAGCAGCTACATTCAGTCCTACATGTTTCATAATTGCAATAGAACGACTACCTGCAAATGCTGCACCAATAGCAGATTCAACTGCTACTTTTTCATTTGGTGCCCATTCAGAGTAAATAGAATCATATTTAGCTATGTTTTCCATAATTTCAGTACTAGGTGTACCTGGATATCCAGAAGCGAATTTACCACATGCTTCAAAAAAACCTCTCGCGATAGCTTCATTGCCAGTTAATAATTGTTTCATAGTGTAAACCTCCTATTGTAATTGTATCTTGGATTTAATAATAATAAATAATCACTCCTTTCAATAAAATACTTTAAAATATTAAAATATATAATAAAAAGTATGGTACTATTATACATCAATATCAAAGTTATGTCAACAAAAGTGTTAGAGCAAAAAAATCATGTTTTTTCTTGTAAAATTAGTTATATTTAAGACAAAAAAAGTAAAATGTGATATAATGTCTAATGTAAAGATTGGAAGTGAAAAAAATGACAGATGCTTTTATAATAAACTATATAAATAACAAATTAGCTGAAAGCAAGAATGAAAATTTTATAAGGTATATTTTTTATGAACTAAAAGTAAAAAACAACTTAAGTGATGAAGAATTAGATAGATTTCTAAAAATCAATAAAGATTTTTTTGAAAATAAAGGATATAATGTTTATTTCACAGATGCAAAATATGAATATAAAAATGCAAGAATGACAGTTCAACCAAATGAATTAATGATAGCAATAAAAGATTAGAAAAGGATGTATGAAATGGAAGATAAATTAAGCAAACAAAATATAGATAGACTGGATATAGGAGATAATGCTATAAAAACATTGAAAGATAATAATATAAAAAGTATAGGACAATTATGTAAGAAAAGTAAAACTGATTTAAAAAAGATACAATTACTACAAAATGATATTAATAAAATAGAAATTGAATTACAATTATTAGGTTTAAATTTAAAAAATGGTTTATAGTAATTTATCAAAGATAAAGAGGTGTAGCAAATATATGAATGAAGAAGAATGGGAAGAAGAAACTAAAAAAGCAAAAATAAAAAATAAAAAAATATCTTATGTCACGATATTTTTTGTTGCAATATTATTGTTAGGAATATATTATGTTGTTACAAGTCCATTTTGGAAAGGATATTATATAGCTGATTTTGAAGGAAACACAAAGTTAAATCAACAAGATTATGATAAAATTATAGAAATTATGAATAAAGAAAATAACATTGAAATTACAAAAATAGCTTGTGCAATAGTTCTTATTATATCTTTTATAAAACAAATGATAGCAGTGAAGAGTATATCTTTCAAGATGTAATAATGAATACACATACAGATGAAAATTATTTGACAATAAGAAGTATATGTAATAAATATTATAAAAGATGGCAAAATCCATGGAAACATATAAATATAGATTATAGTAAAGTAAATATATAAATAAATTGGAGGAGAAAAAATAATGCAATTAATATTATGTACAATAATTGTATTTATATCTACATTTTTAATTCAAACTCTTTTTATAATTAGAACAGAAAGAAAGCAAAAAAATAAACTGAATGAGATAGATATAGAAAAAGAATATAGAAGAAATATGAAAATTGTAGTAAAATTTTTAATAGCATTAATAATATCAAGCATTTTTGCAGTTATATCTTTCTATGGATTTGGTATAGCAATTATTGGTGCATTAAGAGAAGGACATTAGCAATTGATTAAATAAATTATATAGCAGATAGTTAGAGTAATTATCTGCTATTTTTGATAAATAAAAAATAAATTTTAAATCCTATAAAATATAAATTTTTTGCTAAAAATAAGGAAAAAATGAAAACTCTACCAACAGTCGATTGATAAAAAAACAATAAAGTGGTACTATTTTTTAGAAAACATCAAGATTTTAGATTTTTATAAAAAGAAAGGAAAAATGAAAATGGATAATGAAAAGTTTGGTAAGTTTATAAAAGAACTAAGAAAGCAAAAAAATATGACACAAAAAGAGCTTGCAGAAAAATTAAATATTACAGATAAAGCAATATCAAAATGGGAAAGAGGATTAAGCTTTCCAGATATAACAATATTAAATTCATTAGCAGAAATATTTGATATTACTGTTTCAGAATTATTGAATGCAGAAATAGGTAAAAAAGAAGAATTGGATATTGAAAAAGCAATACAAGAAGCGGTAGAAAAAGTCACTCATAAAAAAGAAATTAGAGAAAAAAGAATAAGAAAAATAAAGAAAAGTATAGGAATAATATCATTAATTTCATTTATATGTTTTTCTATTATGCAATTAGGATATATGTTTTTATTAAAAAAACGAGATTATGAATATGCAATAGATATTTTATATTACATAGTAAACGAGATTATATTATTTTCAGGAATAATAGCATCTATTTTAGCAATTCAAAAGAGTAAGTTAAACAAAAAAGCAGTAAGTAATATAGTTCTGTTAGTAGTATTCGGAATTCTAACAGTTATCAATTTTGCTTTTATGTCTAATAATGGGTTTGATAATGAATGTATTGTAAGTTTTTCAAAAAATCTTGAAAATAAAGTTGTACTAAAGAAAGACAAAGAAACAGGTTCTACAGTATTATACAGAGATACTAAACTATTCTTATTTGCAAAACCGAAAGAACAGTTAGAATATGAAATAGAAGGGGAAATAAAAACGCAATGGCTAACTAATGATATTTGTAGCATAACATATAAGGACAAAGAGAATATTACAAGAGAATTCGTATCAACTTATGGCGATAGAGGAAATGGCATATCATATTATTATGTGACAACAGCTATTTATGGTAATTGGCAATTATCTACACAGTATGGAAATTCTACACAATTATTAGCTGATTCAAAGGGAATTACTATAACAAAAGATGGAAAAAGTACATTATTTAAATATGAAGAATGTAAACAGTTTGGAACTATTGCAATAGTTTTATATAATAATGAAATACCTAGATATATAATTGCTTTAAATGAAGATTGTGAAATAGATGAAAAAACAGGAATTATTAAGAAGGGTGGAACAATAACACTTTGTGAGGTTTCAATGGAAAAAACAAAGTCAGAATCGCTTTACTGCACAACATATAAAAATGCGAATGATTTGAGTGATTATAATTTAGTTGACATGAAGGCAAATGACTATACTATAAAAAATGGTATATTGTATATTAGCTATGACGGAAAAAATATAATAGAAGTACCAGGCGATTTTTCAAATACCGAATCTAGTTATAATGATGATAATTATCAAATATCTGAAGAAAAAACAATATTCTTTTATACATCTAAAGGAAAGAGATATTTAGTATATTCAAATGATATGGGCAAAAATTGGGAAACGATAGAAATATCAAATAAATCCACAATTCAAAGTATTCAGTTTTTAAATAGTGATATTGGATTTATGTTAGAATTTGAAGATGTGGCAATGGGAAATGCTTATGGAAAAATCAGTAAAACAACAGACGGAGGAAAAAACTGGCAAGCTATATGTTATGGTATAGGAGACAATGAAGATAAATATTTTAAAAGAAACACTAAAGTAGAATTTATTGATGAAAAAATAGGATATTTAATAATGCCATCAACAGGAGGAGAAAAATCTGAGTTATATGAAACAAAAGATGGTGGACAGACATATTCAAAAGTAACTGTAATAGAAAGTGATATTTATGATTATTATAATCTACCAACACAAGAAAACGGAAAATTATATTTGAAAATATCGCAAGGCTCAAAAGGAGACTATAATGGAGGAGATTCTAAAACATATTGTTCTAATGACAATGGAAATACATGGAACGAGGAGGAAATATAAATGGAAAAGTTAACGAAAAAGCAGAAGTACATTTTTATAGGATTAGGGATATTATTATTTATAATTGGATTTATATGTGGAATTGTTACAGAGGTATCTATAAAGAACAATCAAGAAAATAAATCAGATTATGATAGTATATCAAATACTATGTCGAATGAAGAACTTGCTAATTTAAAAGCAAAAATAGAACAAGATGAAGCTGATTATGGAGATAATTATCAGAAATTTACTTATAGTTCTTATGTATATAAAAAAGAACCAGATAGAATTTATTTTAAATCATCAAAGGTAGATGGATTTTATGTATTTGAAAAAGATGATGAAAATTATGACCATTTGTTAGAAGTGTCAGAAGATAGAATGCATTATTCTGTTATAGAAGATTATAATTTATATTGCTTTACACCGGATTCTATAGATACAATGATGACATCTGGAGATAATTATATAATTTTTGATTACGATAATGAAGGGTTGGATGAAACTGATACAGATTTTAATAAAGATTTAATTTTTAGATTTTCTGAAAATACTAGATTATATAGATTAGTTACATATCTATCTTATTACAAAGATTTGATTACAAGAGAAAATTTAAATAAAGATGAATTTGCAAATAATACTAATATAAGCGGATTTAAATATATGATGTATGATGAATATTCTGATTAACTAAATTATTAAGGATAAAATTATGAGAAAGTGAGAAGTTATGAAAAAGAAAAAGAAGTTTGTGTTTTTTATAAGATATATGCTAATTGTAGTTTTTAGTCTGATTCTAATATATTCAGTATTTGAATTATTAACAAATATATTTGTTAATGGATATGAAATAATAGTAACAGATAGTAATAGAGAAGATATAAATAAAATGATTGAAAAATATTATAGTCAACCTAATGAAATTACGACAAGTGAAAAGTTAAATGCAATTTTGTAAAAGTAAACGCAAATTACCAATTAAATGCAAGTTTAAAGCAATATTTTAGTGTTAAAGTATTGCTTTTTTTGCTTTTTTTCTGTAAAATTAATGTATAAATCAAGAAAAA
>JAFQQR010000026.1 GCA_017410505.1 Clostridia bacterium
TATGGAGAAGAAGATATAGATTCAACACCAGATAACCAAGTAGAAGGTGAAGATGATATAGATGATGCACCAGTATTATTATCAATATCAACAGGTAAAGCTAAGATGTATATTGCATTAACAGCTATAGTAATGATAACACTTGCTGGAGGAATAATATTAATAAAGAAATTTGTAATATAATAAGCAAATAATAAATATAAAACGTAGTAAATAGTAGTTACTACGTTTTTTCTGTTAAAGTTTCGCACAAATACAGATACATATATATTAAAATTCCGTTCCTTACTGGTCGGACTGATCATATGAGGGAGATATAGGCAGTTCAAAGCTTGAAATGTTAATCTGGATGATCTGTATGTTTTTGTGTCCTTCCAAACTGTGTGTCACTGCATTTTAATATATATGTATCTGTATTTGTGCGGAACTTTAACTTTTTTCTATTGCTCGATTGTTCTACATCTTGACAAATATCGTATTTCGAAGTACAATATATATATGTAAAAGGAGAGATTTATGCAAAATAGCAATAAAAAGATTTTTGATAATTTAGTATCAAGAACAAAAATATATTTAGTAATAATATTTATATTATTAGCTGTAATTTGTAGTTTAAATATTAAATTTATAATTCCATCTATTTTATTGTTTTTTTTGATAGGTGGTTATACATATTTTACTAATAATAAGAGGAAAAGTGAAATATCAGAAACTTTACAAGACTTAACATTAACAGTTGATTCAGCAGCAAAGACGAGTTTAATTAATTCACCATTCCCACTTATAATAATAGAAACAGATGGAAACATTGTATGGAAGAGCGTTAAATTTGCATCAGAATTTGAAGATGTAGATATGAATGCTTTTATAAATGATTTAGTATTTGATTTACAAGATGAAATAAAAAACAAAAAAGAGAAAAATGACAAATCTATATTAAGAAGAATTCAAGTCAACAAAAAAACATATAAATTAGTTGGAAAATTTGTTAATTCAAAAAAATATAGTAAAAATAACAAAAAAGAATATATGGCAATTTTATATTTTATAGATGAAACAGAAAATGTAAAATTACAAAAAGAATATAATGATTCCAAATCATGTGTTGGAATTATTATGATAGACAACTATGAAGAAAACATGCAGATGCTAGAGAGTGAAGAAAAAACACAATATATAGCAGATATAGACAAATGTATATATGAATGGACAAACGAAACTAATGGTATATTAATAAAATCAGATAGAGATAGATATATATATATATTTGAGCAAAGATATCTTGATAAAATAAAAGAAGATAAATTTAGTGTATTAGATAAAATAAAAGAATTAGATCCAAAACAAAAAGTTCAATTTACACTAAGTATAGCTATTTCAAATGAAGGAAAAGTAGACAAAGAAAAATACAAATCTGCTCAAACAGCAATGGATATTGTACTAGGAAGAGGTGGAGACCAAGCTGTAGTAAGACAAAATGATATATATAAATTTTTTGGGGGAAGAGCTCAAGAAGTAGAAAAGAGAACAAAAGTAAAAGCAAGAGTAGTTGCCCATGCATTAGAAAATCTTATAAGAGAATCAAGTAAAGTAATGGTTATGGGACATTCTAATCCAGACATAGATTCAATGGGTTCTAGTATAGGAATATATGCACTTGCAAAAAGCTTAGATAAGAATGCGTATATTATTACAAGTGATACACCAACACTACATAATTTTAAAGATAGTCTATTAGAGGAACCAGAATATGAAGATGTATTAATTAGTAAAGAAGTAGCAGAAGAAAATATAGATGAAGATACATTATTAGTAATTGTAGATACTCATAAGTTCAATTATGTTGAATCAGAGGAAACTTTGAAAAAAGCAAGAAAGATAGTAATAATAGATCACCATAGAAGAAGTGCTGATTATATAGAAAATGCGACTCTAACATTTCAAGAGGTGTATGCATCATCAGCTGCAGAACTTGTAACAGAGCTATTACAATATGCAGAAGTAAATGTTGATTTAAAGAAAATAGAAGCTGAAAGTTTATATGCTGGTATAATGATGGATACAAAAAGTTTTACATTTAAAACTGGAGTAAGAACTTTTGAAGCTGCAGCATATTTGCGTAAATGTGGTGTAGATATCATAAAGGTAAAAAAATGGTTCCAAAGTGATTTAGAATCATTCAATAAAATTGCTGAAATTGTAAAAAGTGCTGAAATTGTTAATGACACAATTGCTATCGCTATGTATAATCAAGAAAAAGCCAAAGATGTTAGTTTGTTGTGTGCTAAGGCGGCAGATGAGTTGCTTACAATTGGTGATGTTACTGCATCGTTTGTTTTAGGCAATACTGGAGAGAAGATTTGTATTAGCGGGCGTTCAATTGGTGATATAAATGTGCAGGTTATTTTGGAAAAATTGGGCGGTGGCGGACATATTACTCTTGCGGGGGCGCAGGTTGAGGGAATGTCTGCTGAAGAAGTTAAGGAAGAACTTATTGTTCGTATTAATGAGTATTTTTCGGAAATAGAGAACTAGGGAAATTTTGATTTTCCTAGTTTTGTTTTTGGGTTTGGTATGGAGGTGGACCGTTACAAATATTGATATAGCCATCAATTTATTTCATTCCTCGGCTCCATACATAAGCTAAGTAATTCTAAATTAATTTTATGGCACCCTTCCACTCCGCTGCGCTGCGCGAACTCTTTCCATAAAATTAATTAAGAATTACTAAGCTTATTCCCGTCACATTCGTCATTGCATAAATTGATGGCTATATCAATATTTGTAACTACTCTACTATAGAAGTTTTTTAGTAACTTTAAAAAGTAGAGTAGTTGAGAGTAATGATAATTATAATTATCATTACTCTTAACGGCTTATTCATAAGGAAAACTTAATATGTACAAATTTTAATGGGATTACTGCAAAGTGGTTGAAAATTTAGTGAAAATATTGTAAACTATATAATATTGAGAAAGGTTGTGATTTTAATGAAGGTAATATTAAAAGCAGATATAAAAGGGGTTGGAAAAAAAGATGAGGTTATAAATGCATCAGATGGTTATGCAAGAAATTTTTTATTTCCTAAAAATTTGGCAGTAGAAGCTAATGCAGAGAATATGAGTAAATTAAAAGCAAAGCAAGATTCAAATGCTTTTAAGAAATCACAAGAGAAAGAGGAAGCTCAGAGAATTGCAGATAAGTTATCAAAAATATTGTTAAAAATTAGAGTAAAATCTGGGGCAAATGGAAAGATATTTGGTGGTGTTTCTTCAAAGGAAATAGCAGATAATTTGGAAAAACAATATCAGATAAAAGTTGATAAGAAGAAAATTGATTTGAAGGAAACAATAAAAACTTTGGGAACTTTTAGTGTAGATATAAAGTTATTTGAAGGCGTAGTTGGAAAAGTGAAGATAGATGTGATTTCAGAGTAGTTTTATTTTGGAATAAAGTATAAGTAGACAGTTTGTTAATTGGGGGAATATAGATGGATATAGGAAAAGTACCACCACATGATATAGAAGCAGAACAAGCAGTGATTGGAAGTATGTTTACAGATAAGGAAGCTGTATTGAGTAGTATAGAGATTTTGAAGGAAGAAGATTTTTATAGAGAAGATAATAGGGCTATATATGCTGCGATGTTAAATCTTTATAATAGGGTAGAGCCAATAGATTTAATTACAGTAAAAGCAGAATTGGAGTCAATGGGGAAATTTGAACAAGTTGGTGGATTTGAATATTTAGCAGAGTTACCAGAAAAAGTACCAACTACTGCTAATGTAATAAAGTATATAAAAATAGTGGAAGAGAAATCTGCATTGAGAAGATTGATTAGAACTGCAAATGAAATAATAGATTTAGGATATGATCCGACAGAAGAAGTGGAAGACATTATGGAAGGTGCGGAAAAAAAGATTTTTGATTTGATGCAAAATAAGAATCAAAAAGGTTATGTACCAATTAAAGATGTTTTGGTAGATAGTTTTACTAAATTGGAAGAGTTGTATAATAGAAAACAACATATTACAGGTGTTCCAACAGGATTTGCAGATTTGGATTATAGAACAGCAGGTTTACATGGATCAGAACTTATATTGATAGCGGCTAGACCTGCTATGGGTAAATCAGCGTTTGTTTTAAATATTGCAACAAATGCTGCTGTAAGAGGTAATACACCAGTTGCAATTTTTAGTTTAGAGATGTCTAAAGAGCAAATGGTTAACAGAATTTTGTGTAGTGAAGCAATGGTTGATAGTAATAAAGTGAGAACAGGAAAATTGGAGGATGAAGATTGGGGAAAACTTGCGGAAGCAATTGGACCACTTTCAGAAACTGGAATATATATAGATGATACACCGGGAATTTCTGTTATGGAAATAAGGGCAAAATGTAGAAAGATGAAAATAGAAAAAAATATAGGTTTAGTTGTAATAGATTACTTGCAATTGGTTCAAGGGAGCAGTAAACGTATTTCTAGTAGGGAACAGGAAATATCAGAAATAAGTAGGTCTTTGAAAATTTTGGCTAAGGAATTGAATGTTCCTGTTATAGCACTTTCACAATTATCGAGAGCTGTGGAACAGAGACCAGACCATAGACCTATGCTTTCAGATTTGCGTGAATCTGGGGCTATTGAGCAAGATGCTGATATTGTTATGTTTTTATATAGAGATGATTATTATAATGAAGATAGTGAAAAGAAAAATATAGCTGAAGTTATTATAGCTAAGCATAGAGGCGGTTCAACTGGGACGGTTGATCTTGGTTGGCTTGGAAGTTATACTAAATTTGTTAATTTGGAAAGAAGATTTGATGACTAGGTGATACTATGAAAGAAAAAGTTTTTGATACAATAAAAAAATATAATTTAATAGAAAATGGAGATAAAATAGTTCTAGGGGTTTCTGGAGGACCTGATTCCATTTGCATGCTTAATATTTTAAATGAAATTAAAAATGATAAAACAATAGATCTAACATATGAGATGGTAGTGGCTCATGTAAATCATTTGATTAGGGAAGAAGCAAATGAGGATGAAAATTTTGTAAAAGATTTTTGCCAAAAAATTGGTATTCAGTTTTACTCAAAAAGTATAGATGTTCAAAAAATTGCTAATAATAATAAAATAGGAACAGAAGAAGCTGGAAGAAAAGTTAGATATGATTTTTTTGATGAAATTTTAAAAGAAACCAATTCAAATAAAATTGCAATTGCTCATAATAAAAATGATAAAATAGAAACTATTATCATGAATGTTTTAAGAGGTAGCGGAATTTCTGGATTAAAAGGAATTGAACCAATTAAAAACAATAAATATATAAGACCTCTTATTGAGTGTGAAAGATTTGAAATTGAACAATATTGTATGGATAATAGTATTGAAGCAAGAATAGATAGAACTAATTTTGAAAATATATATACTAGAAATAAAATAAGAAATATTATAATTCCATATATAAAACAAGAGTTTAATCCTAATATAATTCAAACAATGGATAGATTATCTGATTTAGTAAAAGAAGAAGATGAGTATTTAAGTAATATAGTTAAAAATAAATATAAAGAATTGATTATAGAAGAAAATAAAAAAGAATTTATTATGGATTTAAAAAAATTTAATAAAGAAGAAAAGGTTATAAAGTCAAGACTTTTGTTATATACTATATCAAGACTTTTAGGGACTACCAAAGGAATTGAAAAAATACATATAGATGATATAATAAAATTATGTGAAAATAATATAGGTAATAAATATTTAACTCCTAATAAAAATATAAAAATTTTAGTAAAAAATCATAGAATTTATTTTATAAACCAAATGTAGATATCCGTAACAGTTTATAAAACAATCTTTTTTGTAATCAAAAAGTAATAAAAAAATTATTGAAAAATGATAATATATGTGTTATATAACATAATGTCTATTATTAATGGATAAAGAGGAGGAATTATTTTGAAAAACGGAATTAAAACATTAGCTATGTGGCTAATTATAGGGGTAATATTTATAGTAGTATTGTCATCTGTAATGACAAATGCTAATACTAAATTGAAGTATTCAGAATTAATTGCGAAAATAAATGAGGGAAAAGTTGAGTCAATAGTTATAGAGGCAGATGGAAATTCTGCAACAGTGGAACTTGCTGATGATAAAATAGCAAAACAAGTAAATATTCCAAATATGGAAAATTTTATGAATTATACTGAAGAATTTATAAAAAATGGAGCATTTACATTAGAAGAAAATTCAGAATCAGTATTTTCAATAATTATAGGTATATTAACACCATTTGGAATTTTAATAATTTTCTTTATATTCTGGTTCTTTATGATGGGTGGAACTGCAAATAGCCAAAGCGGTGGAAAGACAATGTCTTTCGGAAAAAGCAAAGCTAGAATGATGACACCAGCTGATAGAAACAAAATTACATTTGAAGATGTTGCGGGTGTTGATGAAGAAAAAGAAGAATTAGAAGAAATAGTACAATTCTTAAAAAATCCGAAGAAATTTACAGATATGGGAGCAAGAATACCTAAAGGAGTTTTATTAGTAGGGCAACCAGGAACAGGTAAAACATTACTTGCAAAAGCAGTTGCAGGAGAAGCAGGAGTACCATTTTTTATTATAAGTGGTTCTGACTTTGTTGAAATGTTTGTAGGTGTTGGTGCTTCAAGAGTTAGAGATTTATTTGATCAAGCTAAGAAAAATGCACCATGTATTATATTTATAGATGAAATTGATGCAGTTGGTCGTCAAAGAGGAGCTGGACTTGGTGGAGGACATGATGAAAGAGAACAAACTCTAAATCAATTATTAGTAGAAATGGATGGTTTCTCTGATAATGAAGGAGTTATAGTATTGGCAGCAACAAATAGACCAGATGTATTAGATAAAGCTTTATTAAGAGCAGGTAGATTTGACAGACAAATAGTTGTTGGAGCTCCTGATGTTAAAGCAAGGGAACAAATATTAGAAGTACATGCTAAAAAGAAAAGATTAGCAGATGATGTTGATTTGAAAGTTATTGCAAAAAATACTTCAGGATTTGCAGGTGCAGATTTAGAAAATGTATTAAATGAAGCGGCACTTTTAGCAGCAAGAAGAAACTTAAATGAAATAGGAATGAAGGAAATCGAAGATGCCATGGTTAAAGTAACTATGGGACCTGAAAAGAAAACTAGAGTAAGAAGTGAAAAAGAAAATAGACTAGTAGCATATCATGAAGCAGGTCATGCAGTCGTAAGTCGTTATTTAGAGACGCAAGATCCAGTACACCAAATATCAATTATACCAAGAGGTATGGCTGGTGGATATACAATGTATAGACCAACAGAAGATAAATCATTTATGTCAAAAACAGAGATGGAAGAAAATATTGTATCATTATTAGGTGGTAGAGTTGCTGAAAGCTTAATATTAAATGATATTTCAACAGGTGCAAGTAACGATATAGAAAGAGCTACAAAAATTGCAAGAAGTATGGTTACTAAATACGGTATGAGTGAAAGAATAGGAACTTTAATGCTTGGTTCTAGTCAAGAGGAAGTATTCTTAGGTAGAGATTTTGCTCAATCTAAAGAATATTCAGAAGAGACAGCTGGAGTTATAGATGAAGAAACAAAAGCTATAGTTGATAAAGGTTATAATAGAGCAAAAAGAATTCTTACAGACCATGTTGATAAATTACATGCTGTTGCAGGAATTTTACTTGAAAAAGAAAAAATTGAGGCTGATGAATTTGAAAGAATTTTGCGGAATAAAAAATGGGACAGTGTAATTAAATGTGAGGCTTTGAATTTAGAAGATAAATCTTGAAAGTGTACAATTAATATTAGGTATAGATGATAGTTATATCATCAAATAAAACGGAAAATATATGTGTGTAATTTGAATGATATTTTCCGTTTTTTATAATTAGTGTCAAGAAATTTCGGAAAATAATCCGATGATATATAAATTGTTGGTAAAACATAAAGATAAAATTAAGTTATCTTTATGTTTCATTTAATATATAAGATTCTGTAAATATTTCATGTGATATATTGTTTAAGTAA